>JAWOBU010000135.1:0-35570 GCA_046484135.1 bacterium | reverse complement strand
TACCCATGGCCGGGAGGCCGATTACTTGCATAAGGAGGGCGAAAGATACTCGCGGAGGTTGTGGGACGAGTTCGAGGTATATTGGGACGCGGCCGGAGCAAGCGTTCGGGTGGGCCGGTCGGTGGAGAACAAACGGTCAAACCGCATCGAGTGCGGCAAGAAGACCGCCGTGTTCGAGACCAGTGAAAACTACTGGCTGACTACCCTCAAATCGGTACGCGCAGAAAGCTTGTTTATGGCGGGCAAGCTAAGATGTGAGATAGACAGCAACCTTTTCGCAGACCTTACCTCAAACTGGGGTTTCAAGCACATGGCGGTACATAAACCCAAGGCGTACCTGGCTGTCTCCGCCCTGCGCTTGATGGCATATTTCCTTTTCAACTTGTGGGTCATAAGACAGGTGATGAGCAGGACAACACCTAACCTGCCTCCCTTAAAAGAAATAGCACGGGGTCTTTACCAGGCCCTCCCGCAACCAGGCAAGCGCAGTTTGTCCAAGAAGGCCGGACCACCCATTTAGAACACTGCCCCCTCTCTACTGCCGGTCCAAGCCGGGCCGGCAGCCGGAAACCCGCGGCCTTTATGACGCAAACAGGATTCTTTAAAACGCATGCACTCTCCTCATCGGCTTTGTAACCGATACTCAAAATTCATCTCCCAATAAAATTAAAGAAAACATTCCCGCCAAACACCAACTCGACAGAAGTTGCGAAATTGCTGGCAGCAGGGGCCTCCTGATTGGAACCCGGCCGCTCCTCTGTTAGAATTATTTTGAATGAACGAAAAGAAAAACGGCGATCTTCTCGAGCCCCGCCTCATAAGCTTCGACTTCGGCGACACCCTGGTGACCGCGGAGCCTTCTTACCTGGAGCGCGTCTGGCAGGGCCTCCGCGAGCTCGGGCACCCCCGCGAGCTGGACGAGGTCAAAACAGCCTACTTAAACGCTGACATCAAAACCGCATCAGAGCTAATACCCAAGGCCCCTTTCTCAAGGGAAGAGTTCGAGCAAACCTTCAGCGGGTGTTTCTTTTACGAGCTGGGGCTCCTGGAACAGGCCGCGGACATAAGTCCTCCGCTCACGCAGAGGCTTGTCGAGCTCCGGCCAAAGCGGGTGATGATGCCGGGCGCACTTGGAGTGCTGGCCCGGCTCCACGAGCAAGGATACCCGCTGGCCATCATATCCAACAACGACGGCTACACCCGCGAGAAGTGCCGGGCGGTGGGGATCGAGGATTACTTCTTTCTTATTCTCGACTCCACGGTAGAAGGCATAAACAAGCCTGATCCGCGCATTTATCAGAAGGCCCTCATGAGCGCCGGGCTCCGGCCGCCGGAGGTTTTGCACGTCGGTGACCTGTGGGGGTGCGACGTGCTGGGGGCCCGCAACCTGGGCATGAAAGCGGTCTGGCTTGCAAACCCGCTTGTTACTCCCGAGCCGCTTGAGGATGTCAAAAACATCAGCCGGCTGGAGGAGCTCCTCGAGCTCATCAGGTTCTAAGCGCGATGAAAAGGAGGCGGGAGATGAAGGGCCATCAAGGAATCAGTTATCGAAGCGGAAAGCGGGGAAGCAGGGTCGCTGTAGCGGTCTTTGCATGCCTGGTCCTTTTTTCGCTTTCCGCGACCTGCGGCAACAAGAGGAATCCTTCGCAGGCAGACGGCGACGCCCAGGTGGGCATGGCGAGCTGGTACGGCAAGAAGTTCCACGGCAAAAAGACGGCGTCGGGAGAGAGGTTCAACATGTTCGCCCTGACTGCGGCACACAAGACCCTGCCTTTTAACAGCCGGGTAAAAGTAACCAACCTGTCCAATCACAAGTCGGTCAAAGTCAGGGTAAACGACCGCGGGCCATGGGCCAAAGGAAGGATCATAGACCTGTCCTATGCCGCGGCCAAAAGGATAGACATGATCGAAAAAGGCGTGGTCAAGGTAAGAGTCGAGGTCATAAGCCGCCCCTAAAAGAAAAGGATTGTATGATGAAAAAGACGATTTTGATCATTGTTCTTGTCCTGGCTTCTCTTACGCTTTCTATGGGAGCCCCGCGTGCCGACTCGGCCAAAACTGTCTCAATTCTTACCTATAATGTTTTTGATCCTTTCTTCGGGCCTATGCGAGGAGAACGCATCCAGGCCCTTCCCGAGGCTATAATGGCGCTTACGCCTATCCCCGACGTGATGGTGTTCGAGGAGTTTTTCCGCCGGAAGGACCGCAGAGCCCTGGTTCAAGGACTTCGCGAGTTGGGATATCCTTTGCAAAGCGTAGACTACTACGACAACCACGGCTATGGCAGCGGCATTATGGTGATAAGCCGCTACAGCATAAGCTCCGCCGCCTACACCCCCTATCCCGTGGATGGAGACTGGTTCGACCCGGAAAAGTACTCCGGCAAAGGTGTACATCTTTACTGTTTTGATACTCCTTACGGCCCTCTAAAGATATTTGCCACCCATCCCATCTCCAGGTTTAAGCCGCTCTACAACGAGGATGGAACCCACAACGACCGGGACCGCCGAATTGTGGACCGACTGCTGGAAATGGAGTACCTGGCCCGATTCATCCAAAAAGAAATGTCTCCACAGCCCATTCCCGGCAAGGACTTGTTCCTCCCTCCGGCAAGATCATTTGTCTTGTGCGGGGACTTGAACGCCTCGCCGGACATGTGGAGCTATCAATTCCTGCGTGCCCGCACAGGAGTGAGCGACAGCTTTGCCGATCTCCACCCCCGGGAAAAGGCCAGTACCTACTCGCCGGAAAACACCATGGTCTCGGGAAGCGATTTCGGCCGGATAGACCATATTCTTTATAAGAACATAAGAGGAGAAAGCGGCTTCTGGCTCAAGCCCGGCAAAAGCGAGATAGTTTTCAACGAGGCGGTGGAGCTCTCTTCCGGGACGGTGTCCCATCTTTCCGACCACTTCGGCGTCATGACAGTATTCAAGGTCATCCGGGACCGGGACCGGGTTGAGTTGGGTCCGCGGTTCTGGCCGCCGGAAAGCGAGGAACGTCCCCTTTCTTCTGACTTGACCGCACAAGGGATAAGGCTTACTCCGACAAACCATCTGGCCTGGCAAAACTGGGCGGTAGACATAATGGCCCAAGCCAACCGGAGAAGAAACCGTTACCGGCCGGAGGTCATCCCCGCTGCCCGGACCGTTATTCATCGGGAAGTCTCCGAGACTGATATCATACCGCTAACGAAGATAGAGCGGTTGTCGGTGCGGGCGCGATTGTTCTCCTGGCAATAGTATAATCCGGTAAAACCTTTGGAGGTGTTTGCATGTTGAGACGGAGGATGCCGGTTATGCTCGGGCTTTTGTTTGTTGCTGTATTTCTCATCTCGTCTCTCCCGTCGGGAGCCAAGGACGCGCCGAGTATAAAGGTCATGAGCTACAACATCTGGGGCATCATCGGCGCCGAGGAGCGCGAGCTCCGGACTTATGCCATCGGCCGGAAGATAGCGGAGCTGGACCCCCAGGTGGTGGCCGTCCAGGAGGCCTTCGAGAAAAAGCACCGGGACATACTTTTTCAGGCGCTTACGGACAAGGGGTACGAGTTCGAAGACTCGCGTTACTTCTCCTATCGCTACGGGTCGGGAGTCCTGCTCATAAGCAAGTTCCCGGTGGACGAGGTCTTGTTCGAGCCGTACCGGGTGAACGCCCCCTGGCAGGACATCGAGAGGCTGGGCGGCAAGGGCGTGGCCTATGCCCGGCTCAAAACGCCGTGGGGACCGCTGGACTTCTTTCTGACCCACGTTATCGCACGAATGACGCCTCTCACGGACAGCTCCGGCGAGTACGTGCCCCATGACCCCAAAAAGAACGACCGGCTTATCCAGCTCTATCAGCTCGACAGGTTCGTCCGGGACCAGCGCTCCGCCTTCGGAAGGTCCGTGATCGCGGCGGGCGACTTCAACGTCTCTCCACAAATGCTCGAGTACAAGTTCCTGGTTTACCTTACCGGTCTCGTGAACAGCTTTGACAAGGCCAACCCCGGCAAAAATCCCTCGACCTACTCAGCGGACAACATGTACGCCACCGGCGAGTACCACCGGATAGACCATATCTTCTACAAGAACTACCGGGGCAGCCGGGGCTTCTGGCTCGAACCGGCGAAGTCGCGCATCGTCATGACCGACGGGTTCTCCCACCCCGAGACCATGGAGACAATAGACTACTCCGACCATTACGGCGTTATGACCGAGTTCCGCGTGATAAAAGAGCCGGCCGCGGCAGAGCTTTCGCCGCCGGGCGTGTCCCCCCTGCCTTGCTTTGAAAAGGTCTGCCTCCACGCCTACGACAAAGAAGTAATCCGGCTTGACCAGGATAATCTCGAAAGGTGGCAGAGCTTCGCCTGCCGGGTCTTCGCCCGCGCCTTCCGGGAAAAGGATCGGGAGAACCCCTTGATACCGCCCATGGCGCGGGTGGTGGCCATGGACAAAGACGCGATGCCGGCAAAGGTCCGCATACCCGCAGATGCCGCAGACGAGCTCATGGTTGAAATGGCCGGGACATGCGGCGGGCGGGAAACACCCTTTAAATAAGCTCTTCACCTATGTCTTACTTATCCGGAGCGGCAAGCGACAACACCGCGAAAACGGCAAGCCGGGCCTATGACGAGCTCTCCCGCGTCTTTCCCGTCTGCACCTTTTCCGACGAGTTCTACTACTTTCCCCAGGCGGTGCCACACGAGCCTTCCTGGGAATGGGACAGGTTCGAGCCGGAAGCAGTGGAAGAGATCGCCTCCCGGCTATCCAGCTTCGAGAACGAGCTTGCCGGGTCTTTTGAAAACACTGACCGGGACGAGAGAATTGACCGGGAGCTTTTAAAACGGTTCTTAAAGACACTCCGGGAGGAGCTTATCGAGGTCCGGTTCTTCGAGAGCCGGCCGACCTTTTATCTCACCGTGCTCAGCGTGGGACTGGCCCAGGCCTGCGCGTCCTCTGACCCGCACGCCCTGGGCTCCCGGATTGCCGGGGTTCCCGCCTTCCTTGACACCGCGGCGCAAAACCTGAAAAAGCCGCCGGAGCTTTTTCGCAGGCTCGGCCTGGAGATGGTCCCTTCCGCCCGGTCGTACCTCGAGCACCTGCACGGCGCCGGCCAAGACGCGAGCGCCGCCCTGGCCGCGCTGGAGCGCTTCCGGGAACGCTTGGAACGGGTTGAGACCAGGGACGACTTTCGGCTTTCCCCCGAGCTTTTCGAGCGGGTGGTCCGGGAACACATGGACTGCGGCATGTCAGTTCCCGAGGCGGAGGCCGAGCTTGACCTGGAGATACGGGAGATGGAAGAGCGGCTCTCCACCAAGGCCCGCCTGCTCTTTTCCGGAAGCACCTGGCAGGAGGCGGTGGCCAAGCTCCCCGGTCCGGTCCTGCCGCCCGGCGGCGCCCTTGCGCTCTTCCAGGAGCTGGTGGAAGGACTCGGCCGGCACTGCCTGGAAGCCGGGCTTATGAGCCCCGAGCTTTACCAGAGCTGTCCGGTGCGGGTCGAGCCGGTGCCTTCCTACCTCGCTCCCATCCGCACCGCTTCCGCCTACAGTATGACGCCGGGGCATCCTCCCCGCGGAGGCTCCTTTTACGTGATCAACGCCGACGACCCCCGGGCCGCCATTACCGAGAACCCGGCCGAGAGCCCGATGCTGGCCGCACACGAGACCTGGCCCGGCCATCATCTTTTGGACATGAACCGGTGGCGGAACTCCCGGCCGGTGCGGCGGCCTCTCGAGCACCCACTCTTCTACGAAGGATGGGCATGCTTTGCCGAGGGACTGGCGGCGCAGACCGGCTTTCTGGACCGGCCGGAGGACAGTCTCCTCCTGGACAAGCGCCGCTACTGGCGGGCGGTGCGGGGAAAGGTGGACTTAGGGCTCCAGACCGGCGCGCTTGATCTGGAGGCGGCGGCAGAGCTTTTACGTGAGACCGGGATGAGCAGGGAAAGGGCCCGGGCGTCCGCGCCCCGCTTCACGTTGAACCCCGGATATCAACTGTGCTACACTCTCGGCCTCAGGCGCTTCTCGGAGCTCTTTCTAAAGCGGGGCCAAGAGAACATACCGGGGTTCGTGAAAACAGTGATGGACCAGGGCGAGATCGGATTTTCCGGTCTGGCGGAAGTAATGAAGGCTTGAGCTTCGGGCTTTTTATTTCGATCACATACAGGAGACCATAGTGGACGACTTTTACGGGTATCATTCGGAGTGGAACCTGGGCAGTCCGGGCGGCTGGGACTACCAGCGCACCACCCAGGAGATCGGCAAAGAAGTGTGGCAGGGCCTGAACCGGATTTCAAACACGGGTGTCGAGCTTGACTTCGACCATCCGCTGCTTTACCCGGTGGCCGGGTTCGCGGACATGCTGGTGGAAGCCCACCGGAAGCGGGAAGGGTCCAACCCGGGTCTCATCTGCCTGGTGGCGGAAGAGGAGACCTTGCGAGAGGTCACCGAAAACCAAAACCTGGTGGACCGGCTTGGCAGGATCGAGGGTCTGAGCTCGGCGCTCCTTGCTCCTCACTGGCTCGAGCTCGAAAACGGAAGAGTGTGTTACCGGGGAGAGCCGGTCTCCGTCATCTTCATGGACTTCAACACCGACGTGCTGCTTGACCTGCACAGAAAGCACAACCTGGAGCCGCTTCTGCAGGCGGTGCGGGAAGGCAGGGTGATAAACCCCCGCGGCACCGAGCCCATCAACGTAAAGAGCATGTTCGAGGTCCTGACTGGTCCCTACCGGGGCCGCTTCCATCCCGAGACCGTGTCGCGCACTCCCTGGACCCGGCAGTTTTATCACCGCAGCACGGAAGGCCCGCAGGGCGAGCTTATAAAAGACCTGGTGGAGTGGACACGGGCCAACTGGGACAGGCTGGTGTTGAAGCCGGAGCGGGGCTACTCCGGCAAAGGCGTGCGGGTGGGAGAGATTGATTGCGACGCGGACGAGTGCATCAGCACCGCTCTTTCCGCGGGCGACTACATTGTTCAGGAGCGTGTTCCGCTTCACACCTGGGCGGAGGACAACGCGGACGTGGACCCGGAGAAAGGGGAGATGCGGCTTTCCCGGTTCCAGACCGACTTCCGGTGCCTGTTCGGTCCCGGCCGGGTGTTCGGCTTTCTGTGCCGCTTCGGCGGCGTTCCCACCAACGTGGGCAGCGGCGGCGGAGTGCAGCCCCTGGGAGTTTTGCCCGCGGGGGGCAATGTTAAGGAAGCGGTGGAGCGGATCAACCAAAGCCTGCTTACGATGGACTACGACAGGGTGATGGAGGTGGTCGAGGCCCGGGACCGCCGTGCGGTGGAGGAGCGGTTTACGTATCTTCTGGGTCCCATCAAGATAGCGCTCCGGCCGAGGATCGTGTCGGAGGGACAGTTGGAAAGCCTCCGGTCCTACTGCCTGAAGCTGTGGGACGATTGCCTGACCCTGGAGAAGATGTGGATGGAAGGCAAGCTGGAGCACATGATAAAGATAGACCCGGAGGAGCTCGAGATAGCCCGGAGCCAGCCCTGGAAGGGGTCGTGGGCCATCATCGCCTCCGACGGCCTGTTCAGCTTCGGGGCTCATCCGGAGGGGCCATGACCATTGCCGCGGACCCGGACTGGTGGAAGACCCTTTTCGACGAGGTGTATCTTTTGACCGACGCCCGGTCGGTGTGCGACCGGGAGCTGAGCCGCAAAGAGACCGACCTTATTGCAACGCTGGCGGGCTTCAAAGAAGGCCACCGGCTCCTGGACCTTTGCGGGGGGCACGGCAGGCACAGCATCGAGCTTGCCGGGCGGGGCCTGGAATGCACGGTGGTGGATTACTCGGGTTGCCTTCTGCAGTATGGCTTGAGCCTGGCGGACGGCTCGAGTCAGTGTCTGCATTCTCTCCGGGCGGACGCACGGCAAACCGGTCTTTGTGACTCATCTTTCGACCACGTCATCATCATGGGCAACTCGCTCGGCTACCAGGCGGAGCCGAACGCCGACCTGGAGATTATCGAGGAAGCTTGGCGGGTGCTCCGGCCCGGCGGGACCCTGCTAGCGGACGTCTCCGACGGCGAAGCGGTGCGCGAGCGGTTTTCGCCGAACGCCTGGCACGAGATCGGCGACGACGTGGTGGTGTGCCGGCAGCGGGAGCTCCAGGCAAACCGGATGACCGCCCGCGAGATGGTGCTCAGGAAATCAAGGGGATTGGTAAGGGACCGCACTTACTCCATCCGTGTTTATACCCCGGCTGACCTGGCCGAGCTGCTGGAAGCGGCGGGGTTCAGAGAGGTCCGGGTCCATACCGACTTCTCTTTTCACCGGAGCGATGAAGACCTGGGGTTCATGAACCACCGCATGCTGGGGACCGGTCGCAAGTGAGCGTCCCTGGAGCGGAGTGACCCGAAAAAAACGCCCTCGAGCGGCTCTGCTCAAGGGCGTGGTAAAAAGCTCTTTCAAGCGGAAGTGATCAGATGGGGCTCGCCGGGGATTCCAGCTCGGCGCCCATGATCATTACCGGTTCCACTTCCAGTGCGCGTTCCTCTTCAGGAGGCTCGATGGGCTGGGTGCAAAGAACGGAAAGTATCTCCTCCCGGTAAATACGGCCCGTCTTGGAATAAAGCCATCCTTCTTCCACCAGGGCGTTCATTTTCTCGTTCGCTTCGGTCAGACCGCTGTGCTTGGCGGCAAAGGACGGGTCGGACTGCATAGCTACCTGATACATCAGGGAAGCGAAGTAGCGCCTGGTAACCAGCCGGTCGGCCTCGACCTCGGCCAGGGCGGGCGGATATCCGGCGTCCACCAATAGCTGGGCCTCTTCTTCGTAGAGCTCCTCCGGGCTCTTGCCCTCCGGGGAAGGAGGAGTCAAACCGCCAATGACCACCAGGTAATGGATCAACTCCGCCTGCGTTACCTGCTGGAAGCTGAGCACCGGTTTCTGGTCCACCCTCTCGCAAAGCTCGCTTCTGGTCTCGCCGTAAGCGGATGCACACAAAAGCACGGCCAGCACGGATACCGCAATATAAAAACCCCGCCTTTTCATCTTCTATCTTCTCCTTTAAAGCCTCCAGTCCCTCTGACGGAACACCGGGCTTTCCTTGGTTGAAAAGCCTCTCTTGGTTTCTTTCCTTTACTGCTAATTATCATAGGTAATCCTGAGCGGGTTGTCAAGAAAAAAAACGGGCAGGGGAGGCAGGACAGGAAAAACCGGCCTGCAACTGAAAGGATTTGATGTTAAAATGAATCTCGTGATTTTCCGGTCCGGAACTACTCTCCGGGGGCAGGCGGCAGCGCCGGTGCCGCCGGATTTCGCAAAGGTTCAGTAATTGGTTGTCAATAAAAGTCACATCCACAATCTCAAGATGTCTCCCCGGGAGGTGGAGAGGTTCCAGACCCTCCTCATCGAAAGAAGCGGCCTTCTTTTCGAAGGACGGAGGGTCCGGGAGCTGGAGCGCTCTATCGCCACCAGGATGATCGAGTTGGGGGTGTCCTCTTTCGAGGAGTACTACTCCTTTCTGTCCGGCACCGACCAGGGGGAGGAGGAGCTAAACCGCCTGGTCATCTCGCTGACGGTGGGAGAGACCCAGTTTTTCCGTACTCCCGACCAGTTCGCGGCACTGCGCAAGTATATCCTGCCAGAGCTCCTGGACAGGAAGAGCGATGAAAAGAAACTGCTTTTCCTGTCAGCCGGCTGCTCGACCGGGGAGGAGCCTTATACCCTGGCCATACTTCTGCGGGAGCTGCTTTCTGACTTCGACTCCTGGAAGGTGGACATCCGGGCCTGTGACATAAACCGGGATTTTCTGGAGGTCGCCCGAGAGGGGGTCTACCCGGAGCGGAAGCTCCGGCTGGTGGACCCGGCCACCCGGCAGAGGTACTTCCACCGCATCGGAGGCAATCGCTGGCAGGTAAAAGACTTTCTGAAAAACGACGTGAGCTGGTTCCACCACAACATCATTGCCGACGACATGGCCCGGCTGACGGACAACAGGGAGGCCCAGGTACTGCTGTGCCGGAACGTGCTTATCTACTTCACCACCGAGGTCATCCAAAAGGTGATCAAAGACTTTTACAACCGGATAGAAAAGCAGGGCTACCTGATGCTCGGGTATTCGGAGTCGCTGTTCAAGATAAACGACTCCTTCCAGCCCGTACATACCCCGGAGGCTTTCCTGTACCAGAAGACCTCCCGGCCAGCGGTCCGGGAAAAAAGGATTCCCGAGCACGCAGGCCCCCTGGAGAGAAATGAGCTTCTCAAGGCCCTGGGAAGCACTCCCCACCCGCGGGCTTCCGCCAGAAGCAATGCCGTAGCCGACCGGCAGGAACCGGGCCGCGAACCTCTGCAGGAGACGGCGGCCTTTTACCCCCGGGAGGGCCGGGAGCGGAAAGCAAAAGACCGGCCTGCCACAAGCGAAGAGGACAAGGGCCTTCCCCCGGCGCCTCCCGCCGGGCAGGAGCCGGAGCGGATGGAAGACGAGCTGTGGAAGGAGGCGCTCGGGCATTTTTGTCAGGAGAACTTCGAGGAAGCGGGCGAGCGCTTCGAAAGAATGCTGGAGCACAACCCGTCCTCGGCGAGGGCCCATCTGGGCATGGGCTTTATCTGCGCCAACCGGGGCGAGGAGGACATGGCCCGCGAGTTGGCCCGGAAGGCATGGAACCTGGACGACCTGATGCCGGGGACCTACTTTCTGCTGGCGCTTCTGGAGGAGAGAAGCGGTCCCCCCGAGGACGCCATTAAGGACTATCAAAGGGCCATTCTCCTGGACCCGGATTTTGCCATGGCCCACTTTAACCTCGCCCACCTGTACTTGAAGCTGGGAAGGGAGAAAGACGCGGCCCGCGAGTTTTCAAACACGGTCTCCATACTGGAGCGCGACCCGGACAACTTCTCTTTGAACTTCTCGGGAGGGCTCTCCCGGGAAGCGGTCATATCCTTTTGCCGGATGCAGTTGGAGGACAGCTCCGTCGGCGCCGGCAGCGGAGCCGACCGGCTCTCCCCCGGCGGATAAACGGGCATTGGCCCTTTTTTCTTCCGACGATATGAAATATGATAGGTCTTTACAAGGCTCCGCAAGAATATGTTTATAAAGGGGCGTGAAAAGCATGGAGAGCGAAGGCGACGATAACCGGCACGGCCGGCAGGAGCTCGACCCGGAGAAGCTCATCGAGGAGATGCGGGAGGAGTACTGGCGCGGTCTTTCCGAGGCGGAAGACGAGGTGGAGAAAGAGAGCGTCCAGATGCTGGTGTGCGAGGTGTCGGGCGAAAGCTTTGCTGTTGACGCTCCCTTGTGCCGGAGCATAAGCAAGGCGGGCAGGTACACGCGGGTGCCGCGGATGCCGACTTACGTCCTGGGAGTGATTAACCTGCGGGGCGAGATCATCCCGGTGGTGGACATGGGCGAGCTTTTCGCCATGGGTCCCTGCGGCGGGGGCGAGAAGTCGCGGCTGGTGATGGTCGAGTGCGGCGGTTCCAAGGTGGCCTTCCTGGTGGACCGCATCATCGGAATCGAGTGGATCGAGGCCGAGCGCATCCAGGAGCCGGAGACCGTCTCCAGCTCCGTAAAGGCGGATTACATAAAAGGCCAGATTTCTCCTGCCGGCGACGAGGGGTGGACGATCTACCTGGACATGGAGAAGATCATCATGGGACCGGAGCTTTCGTTCGGAGAATAAGGAGGCCCGGATGCTGAAGCTTTCCATACTTGCCGTGGACGACTCTCCCACCATCACGGAGATGATAAAAGACGCTTTCGAGGCCGAAGGCTACAAGACCCTGACCGCGGGCGACGGGTCGGAGGCCTTGAAGATCGCCCTGGAGGAGCACCCGGACATTATCATCGCCGACGTCAAGATGCCGGGAATGGACGGCTGGGAGCTTTGCAGCCAGATACGCTCGAACCCCTTTACCAGCTTCATTCCTTTTATCTTTCTTACCGAGAAGACCGAGGCCCCCGACCGCATCAAGGGCCTGCAGATGGGGGCGGACGATTACCTGACCAAGCCCTTTGACATGGACGAGCTTCTAACCCGGGTCCAGCTCATCCTGCAGAGGATGCGCAAGACCCAGGAAGCCGCGCTCACCCGCAGCTCCCAGACCCTGGCCGGCTCGACCAGCGAGATGGCCCTGCCCGATCTCCTCCAGATGTTCGGCCTGAACCAGAAGACGGGGATGCTCCGGATAAGCAAGGTCGGGCACCTGCCGGGAAGGATCGCGCTCCAGGACGGGAAGCTGGTAAGCGCCGAGCTCGGGCAGATGAGAGGGGCCAAGGCTTTGTACCGGCTCCTGGAATGGAACGACGCCCAGTTCGAGGTGGCGCCTCTCATGGAGACTACGCCGGACCCGGACCTGCCCGGGTCGGTGGAAGAGGCATTGATGGAAGGCATGAGACAGCTCGACGAGAAAAAGAATCTGGAAGGAGAGTTCCCCCTGTCGGGAAGGATATTAAAGGTGGTGGAGAAACCTGCGGAAAGCGAACAGAGCCCCAGGGAGGCCGAGCTCTTTCGGGTGCTGGAAACGGAAGAAGACGCGTCCTCGGTGATGAACGCTCTGCCGTGGACGGACTACGAGATTTACCGGATGCTGGTCTATTTCATCCGGAAGGGTTTCGTGGAGGCCGCGTAAGATAAGGACCGCGGGTCCGGGGCAAGCCATGACGAAAGACGACGACAGGAAGAAGAAGTATCTTCGCATTTTCCGCGGCGAGGCTGAGGAACATCTTTCGGTTATCAACCTCGGGCTGGTGGACCTGGAAGAGGGCAAGGCCCATGAGGAGCAGATTCACGGCATCTTCCGGGCGGCCCATACCCTGAAGGGCTCGGCCCGGATGCTGGGGCTCGAGACCATCGGGGCCATCGCCCACAAGATGGAGGACGTGCTCAAAGAGATTGACAGCAAGGCCCTCGAGCCCGCCTCCCACGTGGTGGACCGCCTGCTCGAGGGTGCGGACTCCATAAACCGCATCCTTTCCGAAGAAGAAGTGGACGCACACGCCGTTATCAATCGGCTTTCCGAGATCATGGGCGCAGGGGAGGAAGCCGAAGAAGGCGCCGAGGCCGAGGCGGTCTCCGAAGAGGAGAAAGGAAAGGCCGAACAAGAAGAACCTCCCCGGGAAGAGAGCCCGCAGGAGCCACCCTCCCGGCTGGAGGCGGGGAAAGCGGGAGTCGCTACAGACACACAAGCCGCGCCTTCTACGAACACCTCCGCTCCCGATACCGGACGTCAGTGGTCCAAGTCCGACACCCTCCGCGTCGAGGCCTCGAAGCTCGACAACCTCATAGACCTCTCCGGCGAGCTCCTTATCAGCAAGCTCAAGCTGGAAGGAAAGGTCTACTCATCCCAGAACCTCCTGGACACCATGACCGAGCTCATCCAGGGGTTCGACGGCATGGTGGAGAACGGCAACAAGACCCGGTTCAAGGCAAAGCTCCAGGAAGTCCGGAACCGCTACCACGACTTCCTCCAGGAGTTCGGGGAGGACATTGTCGAGCTGGATTTGAACCTCCAGGACATGCAGAACGGGGCCCTTCAACTACGGATGACACCGGCGGGAACGATGTTCGACGAGTTCCCCAGGCTGGTCCGGGACCTGGCCCGCGACCTGGAAAAGGAGATATCCCTCGAAGTAAGCGGCGAAGAGACCGAGATAGACAAAAGACTGCTCGAGAAATTACGCGGCCCGCTCGTTCACATCATCAGGAACTCCTGCGACCACGGAGTGGAGCGGCCCGACGAACGAGAGAAAAAGGGAAAGCCCCGCCGGGGGAAGATATCCGTACAGGCCTATCATCACGGACCTTCCGTGGTGATCGAGATAGAGGACGACGGCGCCGGCATGAACGCCGACCGCATCAGGAAGGCCTCCGTGTCCCGCGGGCTCGTGGACGAGCGGACCGCCGCGGACATGACGGACGAGGAGGTGTTTTACCTTACCATGCGGCCCGGCTTCTCCACCAGCGAGATCATCACCGACCTGTCCGGCCGCGGGGTGGGCCTGGACGTGGTAAAGAACAACGTGGAGGAGCTACGCGGCGATCTCGACATCAGCTCCGCTCCCGACGCGGGGACGCGGATAACCCTGCGGCTTCCCCTCACCATATCCATCATCTCGGCCCTGTTGGTGATGCAGGGTGGAGAGCCTTACGCCATTCCCCTGACCGCTGTCGAGGAGGTCGTCCGGGTGCGGGTCAAGGAGCTGGAGACCAATCGGGGCAAGGAGGCCCTGACGGTGCGGGGCCGTCTTTTGACGCTGGTGCGGCTGGGGGACCTCTTGGGTCTTTCTCCTCTGGCGGGAAGCGAGAAAGAGCCGGCGTCGGAAGAGGACTTTTTGAACGTGGTGGTGCTGAAGTTCCGAAACCAGCACCTGGCGCTCGAGGTGGACCAGGTACTGCGGGAGCAGGACATACTGGTCAAGAGCCTGGGGTCCAGGTTGCAAAAGGCCTCGCTGGTATCGGGCGCAACCATCTTGAGAAAAGGCGAGCCCGCCCTTATCTTGAGCGTGTTCGACATCTTCGCCGAGGCCCTGCGCATGGAGGAGCGCGGCGGCATAAAGCAGAAGGTGGTCTCGCGGGAGAAAGAGAGGCACATTCCCCGCATTCTGGTAGTGGACGACTCCATCACCACCCGGACCATCGAGAAGAACATCCTGGACCGGGCGGGCTACGAGGTCACCACCGCGGTGGACGGGACCGAGGCTTTGGCCAGAATGGAAGACGCCGGGCCTTTCGACCTGTTTGTCCTGGATGTGGACATGCCCGGACTGGACGGATTCGAGCTCACCGAGAGACTTCGCGAGAACGAGCGGACGAGCGAGACCCCCGTGGTCATCTGCACCTCCCGGGCCTCGGACGAGGACAAGAGAAAAGGAATAAGCGTGGGAGCGCAGGCATACATCGTCAAGGGCTCATTCGATCAGAACGTGCTTCTCGACACGGTCAAGAGCTTGATCGGAGAGTGAGTTGAAAGAGGACAGCATCAAGGTCCTGATCGCGGACGATTCGCCGGTGGTCCGCGAGATTTTGAAAGACATGATCGAGGGAGAGCCCGACTTGGAGCTCCTCGGCGAGGCCCGCGACGGCAAGGAGGCGGTCGAGCTCGCCGAGTCCCTCAAGCCCGCCATCATCACCATGGACGTTATGATGCCGGTGATGAACGGCCTGGAAGCGGTCGAAGAGATCATGGCTTTTACGCCGACCCCCATCCTGGTGTTCTCCTCCGCGGTCAACAATAAGGAGATGAACGTGGCCTTCGAGGCCATTGCCAGGGGGGCACTGGACGTAATGGAGAAGCCCAGGGTGTCGGAAGGGGCGAAGTACGACTCCATAAGAAAGGACTTCCTGGCCAAGCTCCGGATGCTCTCGCGCATCCAGGTCATCTCCCATCTGAAGGGAAGAAGGCGCAGGCCGCGGACCGTGGAGCGGGTCGCGGAAGCGCCGGAGGATGAAGCAAAGAAAAAGGTCAAGGATGAAGCGCCCGCTTCCGAAACCGGCGCCGGTCCTGTTGATACTGATGTTGTGCCGCCCCCCGAGGTCATGGAAAGGCCCCTGCCGATCATCGAGGCGCCCGCGGCGGTAAAGGTTCCGGCCGGGAAGACCGACCGGGAGCTGGTGGCCATGGGGGCCAGCACCGGCGGTCCCAAGGCACTGGTCCAGATATTCCGGAAGATGCCTGCTGACTTTCCGGTGCCGGTGCTCGCGGTCCAGCACATAGCCCACAGCTTCGCGCCCGGCCTGGTCAACTGGCTGGGCCGGGAGTCGAGGATGAAGGTCGAGCTGGCCGCGGAAAAGGTCCGTCCGGAGCCGGGGGTCCTTTATATATCGCCGACCGACGTGCACATGGTCCTGGAAAAGGGCCTGATCAGGTTGTCAAAGGACCCGCCGGTAAACTCGTGCCGGCCCTCGGTGGACGTGCTTTTTTCCTCGGTGGCTCGCGACACGGGAGAGACAGCGGTGGGGGCGCTTCTGACCGGGATGGGCAGAGACGGCGCCCGGGGACTCCTCGAGATCAAGAGGCGCAAAGGTTGGGCCCTGATCCAGGACGAGAAGTCATCCATCATCTTCGGCATGCCCAAGGCGGCCCTGGACATGGGCGCTTATGACGAGGTGGTGGCCCTGCCGGAGTTCGCCGACGCCCTGACCAGGGCGCTCTTTCGGAAAAACCGGCATTGAGATGCCGCCTTGAAAAAGATATGATGCCAACTGAGACCACCCTTAAAAAAACGACCGCAGGCAAGAGGAGGGACAAAGTGAAAACACGGCTTTTGATCGCGTTCTGGTTGGTGGCGGCCCTGGCCATAAGCTGCGCCCAGCCCGCGGACCGGGACAAGGACAAGGACAAGAAGAAAGCGGAAGACGAACAGCGCCATGTATACAAGGATCTCGAGCCCGATGTTCACCCGGTGCCGGAAGGAGTTGCCGGGTCCCTGCCCGGTCTTCTAAACGACAATATCTATATCTACCGGGAAGTGGCGCCTCTTCTCACCCTGGTATCCTATGAAGAGGACTACTCCCGCGTCTCCGCGGTGCGGAAAGCGGCGGATGCCTTCCTGGCCCTGCTCTCCGAGCCCGCCTTTCAAGAGGACATCGAGTTCTGGATCATCCAGGTGCAGCCCAAAGAGGAGACAAAAGAAGAGAAGCAAGAAGGCAAGGCCCGGGTAGTGGTATGGGGCGTGCGTCCGGAAGAGGTCAAACAGTACCAAGAGAGCGGCGACCTGGGCCGGTTCCTCCGTACATCCGAGTACCTCCTGGTGGACGACGAGATCATCGAGAAGGGGGACGAGAGGCTTTCCAAGTTTCCCGGCCTGAAGGAAGAAGCTCCATCCCCCGGAGCGCCGGAGGAGGAGCCGGGGCCGAAAGAAGGAGACACCGCGGCGGAGGGGAGATGATGGCGACCCTGGTCGAAGACCTGGCCCGGTTCTGCCACGGCCTTTCTTACGAGGACATCCCGGAGCGGGTCCGGGAAAAGGCACGGCTCCAGGTTTTCTCGGTCTTGGGCGCCATTCACGGCAGCTTCCGGCACGAGATCGGCAAGACCATACTCGAGGGGGTCGAGTCATGGGCAGGGGAAGGGCCCTGCACCATCGTCCCCACCGGAAAGAAAACGGACCTCCTTTCCGCAATATACGCCAACGCCTCGCTGAGCGCCGCACTCGATTACGACGATTACCTCATGTTCGGACATACCGGCCACAGCGCCGTGTGCGTCTCCCTGGCCATGGCGGAGAAGGCGCAACGTTCTTTCAAGACGGCCATGACCGCCCAGATCATCGCCAACGAGATCGAGGGCCGGCTGGGAGGCGCTGTCATGGTCGGCCCACACAACGGCCAGGGCTGGTCCCATATCCATCTGGCAGGCTCTGCCGCGGCCGCGGCCAAGTTGCTGGGTCTTTCCGAAGACAAGACCGCGCACGCCATCGCCATGTCCTTGTACCAGCCCACTTACCTTTTGTGGCCCGGCTTCATGGGACCGGACTCGAAAGCTACCACCGCGGCCTCACCAGCGGTCCTGGGGGTACAGGCCGCCCTGCTCGCGGCCAAGGGCGCCACCGGTCCCCTCGACATCATCGAGCACCCGCAGGGCTACCTGGCCCGCATGAGCTTCATGCCCGCGCCTTTTTTCATCTCCGGCCTGGGCAGGGCCTGGGTTACCGACACCCTCGCCTACAAGGTCTATCCGGGCTGCGCTTATATTGACACCACCATGGACGCCCTGTTTGCAATCCTGTCCGAGTACCGGGACGAGAACGGACACGACCTTCGCGCCGAGGACGTAGAGGAGGTGCACGTGCAGGCGACCCTGCTTACGAAGGAGATGGACAACCTGAGCAAGACCGGCGGCACCTTTGATCCGGAAAGCCCGGTGTCCGTAAACTTCTCCATACCCGCGAACGTGGCCCTGCTGCTTCTGCACCATGACCTGTCCCCCGACCTGCTGTCCAAGGCGGAGCTTAAAAAGAACCGCGACGCCGTAAAGGAGATAGCGGGCAAGGTCCGGCTCGAGCACGACTGGTCCCTTACCGCGGACTTTTTGGAGGCCATGGACAGGGTCCTGCCCTTCCGGGACCTGTTGTCCCAGGTAGAGTGGAAGAAGCTTATCAAGGCCCGCTCCCGCATCCAGGACCAGTACCAGAGTTCCATGGGCTTTAACCTGGCTGACTTGAAAGAGCTCTGGCAACAGACCGACCTTAAGTCCCGGCTTTGGAAACTCGGCCGCGAACGGCTCTCCGGCCGGCGCCGCAGGACCGGCCGCAAGTTCGACCTGGGCGACTATCCCCTTCACCAACTTACCATGCCTTTTTCCGCCCGCGTCAGCCTCCGGCTCAATAACGGAGCGCTCTACAGCAACAAACAGGAGCGCCCGCTGGGAGGACCCGGCCATCTGCTTGACATTACTAAGGATTTCGTGTTAAAAAAGTATCACCGTGAATCTGGCAAGAACCTGGAAACTGAAAAAGCAAACGCTAATGCAAAACACGCAGACGACCTTGAGCAGAAGCTGACCGTGGAAAAGCTCCTTTCTCAAAGCTCTTTTTGAAAGCGCTCATTAACGCTCCCTGTCCAATGCGCGGGCTCATGCTGACCATGTAAAAGCTGTTACGCGGGTCGCCCCTCTGAGGAGGAGACAGCCATGAGGAAATACCGCGCCGCCGCCCAAGCACTACGGGAGACGTATTCCCAGGTAGAGATCGCCAACTTTTTCATCTCGCCGCTCCAGCATCCCGACATAGTGATGAGCGTGCTCATCAACAAGCAGAAGGCGCAGGCGGCAGATATGCCGGTGCGCCGGGCACCCTCCCGTCCGATCATCCGGAACGTGCTGGTCCGAAACCTTGTCTACGTCTGTTTTTTCATGTTCATCTCCTGCGCGGTCGCCCCCAGCGGCGGCTTCCAGGCCATGGTGCGGGAGGACATCAAGGTGGAGAACGCGGCTCCCGCCCGGGACAGCGCCGAGGTGGAGAGGATGGACGGGACCCTGCGGACCGGCTACGAGGTTGCCAAGCACATGTTCTCGGACGGGCCGCTTCCCGCGGCGCTGTCCAACTCCTTCGCCAGCCGGCTGATGGAGGGCGACTGGTCCGGGCTTGCCTTGATAGGATCGGACGGCGATGTTAAGGCCATGGCCCGCGACGGCTCCTACCCCCAGATGTCCAACTGGCTCACCCGCTACCGCCGCTTGGAGGACGAGAACTCGACCCTGCGGGAGTCGCTCGACATACTGCGCAACGCCCGCGACTCCGAGGAAATCTACCTCGAGATAGACCTTGATAATGACTCGCTTTACGTAAAGATGGGATCCCAGGTTCTATACGACTTTCCGGTGGTTACCGGCAAAGGATACCTGCCGAGAACCTCGAAATGGAAACGCCGCTTTCGGACGCCCCGCGGGATCATGACCGTGCAGAAGAAAGAACGCTGGCCGGTGTGGTACCCTCCCTCCTGGCACTGGCGGGAGCGGGGACAAGAGGTCCCCTCCCGGAGATACGGCATCAGGGGCGTTCTCGGCAAGTACCGGCTCAACCTGGGCAACGCCTACGGCATCCACGGCACCCGGTCCGGAAACATAGGCCCGCCGGGCAAGCGCTCGCACGGCTGCGTCCGCATGAACCGTCGCGACCTTACCATCACCTACCGGCTGTGCGACGTGGGCACCAAGGTATACATCTACTGATCTACTTAAAAGGACCCTGCTGAGCTTTGGGGAAATAGCCGGACAGAAAGGTGGGAGAGACCTCCCGGTCTCGAAAGATCGCGAGCTGCCTGCCTGTGCGTTCCGCACGCAGACAGGGAGCTCGCTCCCACCAGAAAGCCAACAATCAGAAAGCCCGCTTTTCTATCTTTGGCTGGACAATTTGCTACTCTTCGTAGCGGCCGGTTATCTCTTCCCACTTTCCCGTCGCTTTGAGGATAAGCTCGCATGCCTCGCGGACCGCGCCTTGGCCGCCGCATTTTGCTGATATCCAATCAACCTCTTCTTTCACCCGGTCCTCTGCGTCCGCGGGGGCGAGAGCCAGGCCGGCCCTGCGAAGAACCGGAAGGTCGAGAAGATCGTCGCCCATGAACGCGACCTCTTCCGCGGCCAGGCCATGCCCGGAAAGAATGTCCCGGAAGGCGGGCAGCTTCTGCTTGGCGTCCTGCACCACTATCTCAATCTTGAGCTCACGGGCTCGGACCGCCACTTGAGAACTCTGTCTGCCGGTAAGAAGCCCCACCTCGAGGCCGGCCCGCTGAAGCCACTTGATGCCGGTGCCGTCCCTTACATTGAACGCTTTCAAGGCTTCGCCTTCCGGGCCCACGTACACGGTCCCGTCGGTAAGCACCCCGTCCACGTCCAAAAGCAGCAGCTTTATGCCGGCGGCCTTTGCTTTAACTTGTTGGTCCATTTTTTCTCGTCGCGGTTTTACCCGGCGAGGTCGGTAAAAACGCAGTCAATCATCTCGACCAGGGCGTCCTTTTGGAAGCCGAACTTTTCGGCTAGCACCTTGTAGGGGGCGGAAGCGCCGAAGGTCTCCACTGAGAAGACAAGGCCATGAGGCCCGGTGTACTTGTACCAGGGCATGGCGACCGCTGCTTCAATGGCGACCTTTCTTTTGCACTCGGGCGGGACCACTTTGTCCCGGTACTCTTTGTCCTGCCTGTCAAAAAGCTCCATGCAGGGCATGTTGACGAGCTTTGCTTTGACGCCTCGGGCGGAGAGCTCTTCATAGACTTCGATGGCCGGGTGGAGCTCGGAGCCGGAGGCCATGATAACGATGTCGGGATCGTCGCTTCCTGCGAGTACGTACCCTCCGCGTTCGAGCCCGTCTGCCGCGGCGTACTTCTGCCTGTCCACCGGCGGAAGCGACTGGCGGGTCAATGCTAGTGCGGAGGGCCCTTGTTTCCGGTTAAGCGCATGACACCAGGCCAGCGCGGTCTCCTGTGCGTCGGCGGGCCGCACCACGTCCAGGCCGGGTATGGCCCGGAGCGCGGCCAGTTGCTCGACCGGCTGATGGGTGGGGCCGTCTTCCCCCACGAAGATGCTGTCGTGGGTGTAGACGTAGATGACGCGCAGTCCCATGAGAGCGGCGAGCCGTATGGCGGGCCTCATATAATCGGAGAAAATGAGGAAGGTCCCGCCGTAAGGTATGAGCCCGTACAGGGCCATGCCGTTCAAGAGGGCTCCCATGCCGTGCTCGCGGATGCCGAAGCGCAGGTTCCTGCCGGAGAAGGAGTCGCATGCCACGTCGCTTTCCCCTTTGATCAGGGTATTGTTGGAGGGAGCGAGGTCCGCGGACCCGCCGTAGAGGGTGGGGACCTCGCAGGACAGCACCTGGAGTACGGCCCCCGAGGCTTTCCGGGTGGCGACGGGTTCGGTTTTTATTGTCGAGAGCGCCTTGTCCTTCAAGTCTTGCGGCACTTCGCCTTTAACAAGGGCGTCCAGGAGGCGGGCCCTTTCCGGCTCCTCGCGCCTGTACTCCTTTATCATTTCGGTCCACTTGTCGTAGGTTTCGCGCTTTTCGGTTACAAAGTCGCGGCAGAAGCGATAGATGCCGTCGTCGAGATGAAAGGCCGGGTCTGCATGTCCGAGCGACTCCTTTGTTGCTGTGAGTTCGTCTTCACCGAGGGGGGCGCCGTGGCTTTTCTCGCTTCCCGCTTTGCCTGGCGAGCCGTAGGCGATCCTGGTCTTTGCCATGATAAGGGTCGGGCGGGAGTTTTCCTCGCTTGCCTTCTGGAGGGCCTGGTCCGCGGCTTCCCGGTCGTGGCCGTCAATACTTATGACGTTCCAGTGGTATGCCTCGAAGCGGCGGGCCACGTCCTCGGAAAAGGCCAGGGAGGTGGGCCCTTCGATGCTTATTTGGTTGTCGTCATAGATATAGACCAGGTTGCCGAGCCCGAGGTGTCCGGCCAGGGAGGCGGCCTCGGAGCTTACTCCTTCCATGAGGTCCCCGTCGGAGACCAGGGCGTACACCTGGTGGTCTATAATGGTGTACTTGTCGGTGTTGAGCTTGTCCGCCATGAGCCGGGCGGCGAGCGCCATACCCACGCCGTTGCCGAAGCCCTGTCCCAGCGGCCCGGTGGTGGTCTCGACGCCGGGGGTAATGCCGTACTCGGGGTGGCCCGGTGTTTTGCTTCCGAGCTGCCGGAAGTTCATGATGTCTTCCATGGACAGGTCGAACCCGAACAGGTGGAGCAGGGCGTAAAGGAGCATGGAGCCGTGTCCGGCGGAGAGCACGAACCGGTCGCGGTTGGGCCAGGCCGGGTCGCGGGGATTGAAGTTCAAGTAGGACGCCCACAGGACCAGTGTATAATCCGCCGCACCCATGGGCAGGCCGGGATGGCCGGACTTCGCTTTTTGCACTGCGTCGGCGGCGAGGACCCTGATGGAGTCGGCGGTCTTTCGGGCTAGTTCACTGTTCCAGTCCATGTACACGAACCTCCGGGCATGGTCTCGGCAAGCAAAGACAGGGGCACAGCACGCTGCGCCCCTGTCGCGGGCCGGCTACTTTTTAAAAATCAGGTTCCTATCTCCCATGAAGCGAGATAGTCTTTCTGTTCCTTGGTCAGGGTGTCTATCTTGATTCCCCTGCTTTTGAGCTTGAGCTTTGCTATCTGCTTGTCAATCTTTTCGGGAACGGGGTAGACCTCGCGCTGTAGCTTCTTTCCCTGCTTTACCATGTACTCTGCAGAGAGGGCCTGGTTTGCGAAGCTCATGTCCATGACCATGGAGGGGTGTCCTTCGGCGGCGGCCAGGTTGATGAGCCTTCCTTCGCCCAGGACAAAGAGCTTTTTGCCTCCTTGCTTCAGGGTGTGCTCGATCACGTAGGGCCTTATTTCCCTTTCCGACTTGGTGAGGGACTTCAACGCCTTCAGATTGATCTCGACGTCGAAGTGTCCGGCGTTGCAGATGATGGCCCCGTCTTTCATTTTCTGGAAGGTCTGCACGTCCAGCACGGAGGTATCTCCGGTAACGGTTACGAACACGTCTCCGATGGGCGCGGCCTTTATGATGGGCATGACCTGGAAGCCGTCCAGGACCGCTTCCAAGGCGCGAAGGGGGTCCACCTCGGTGATGACCACCTGGGCGCCCATTCCCTTGGCCCGCATGGCCACTCCCTTTCCGCACATGCCGTATCCGCTGACCACGACCACCGAGCCGGCCATCAGGATATTGGTGGCCCGGATGATGCCGTCAATGGTGGACTGGCCGGTGCCGTAGCGGTTGTCGAACAGATGCTTGGTCTGGGCGTCGTTAACCGCGATCACGGGAAAGATGAGCTTTCCCTGGTCGGCGAGCGAGCGGAGCCTGATTACGCCGGTAGTGGTCTCCTCGGTGCCGCCGATCATCTTACGGGCCTGTTCTTTCCTATCCGAGTGCAGGGTCCCCACCAGGTCGGCGCCGTCGTCCATGGTGATATGGGGCTTCCGGTCCAGCACCGCCTTGATGTGCTTGTAATAGGTCTTGGTGTCCTCTCCCTTGATACAGAAGGTAGGTACGCTAAGATGCTTCACCAAGCTGGCTGCCACGTCGTCCTGGGTGGACAGTGGATTGGATGCGCAGATGGCCACGTCCGCTCCGCCGGCTTTCAACACCCTCATCAGGTTGGCCGTCTCAGTGGTAACGTGCAGGCAGGCCGCCATGTTGATGCCTTTCAAGGGTTTTTCTTTTTTAAAGCGTTCTTCAATAAGGTCCAGGACCGGCATATTGCGGGCGGCCCACTCGATCCTGAGCTTTCCTTTGTCCGCCAGCTTAATGTCTTTGATATCGTAGTTCATACTTCACAACTCCTTCTTCAGTTTTAAAATTTGTTTTTTCTTTCGATACGCGTTCAGTTCCGGATGAGCTCCGCCTGCTACTTGGCCCCCATCTTCTTGGCCGCCGCGGCCAGCTCCTTGGCCTTGTCCGTCCTCTCCCAGGTGAACTCCTTTTCCTTCCTGCCGAAGTGGCCGTAAGCCGCGGTCTTGGCGAAGATGGGTTTCTGGAGCTTCAGGTCTTCGATGATGGCGCGGGGCCGGAGATCGAAGTGCTGTCTGACGAGCTCTGCTATTTTTAACTCGGAGAGCTTGCCGGTGCCGAAGACGTCCACGTTTACCGCCACGGGCTGGGCCACTCCGATGGCGTATGCTATCTGGACCTCGCAGCGCTCGGCGATCCTGGCTGCCACCAGGTTCTTGGCTATGTAGCGGGCCATGTAGGTTGCACTGCGGTCAACCTTGGAGGGGTCCTTGCCTGAGAAGGCCCCGCCGCCGTGCCTTCCCATGCCTCCGTAGGTGTCCACGATGATCTTTCGGCCGGTTACTCCGCAGTCTCCATGCGGCCCTCCGATGACGAACCTTCCGGTGGGGTTTATATGGATTTTGGTCCCTTTCTGTATCATGCGGGAGGGGATCACTTTGTTTATGATCTCTTCGGTGATGCCTTCTTTTATCTCCTTGTTCTTGACCTCGTTGCTGTGCTGGGCCGCGACCACCACCGCGGTGACCTGTTTGGGTTTTCCGTCCTTGTAGAGCACGGACACCTGGCTTTTTCCGTCCGGGCGGAGCCAGGGCAGTTTTTTCTGTTTTCTTGCGCTGGCCAGCTTCTGGGTGAGGCGGTGGGCGAGGTGGATGGGCATGGGCATGAGGTCCGGTGTTTCGTTGCATGCGTAGCCGAACATCATTCCCTGGTCTCCCGCTCCCTGGTCCTTGGATGGCGATTCATCCACGCCTTTTGCGATGTCGGGTGACTGCTGATCCAGGGACACCAGTACCGCGCATCCGGAATGGTCGAACCCCATGGAGGCGTCCGTGTATCCAATGTCCTTTACCGCCTGTCTTGCGACTGCTGGTATGTCCACCTGCTGCATGGCCTTGGAGGTTATTTCCCCGGCGATCAGCGCCATTCCCGTGGTCACCATGGTTTCACAGGCGACCCTGCTGTTCTTGTCCTTTTCCAGCAGTGCGTCCAGCACCGAATCGGATATCCGGTCGGCGATCTTGTCCGGATGGCCTTCGGTAACCGACTCGGAAGTAAACAGCATATCCTTCTTTTCCATTACGTCCTCCTCTCTTGTTTCCTGTCTTTATTATAGCTCTTTTTATTGCCTGGCGGCGGGGGAAACTCTTTCATCCCACCAGCGGGGTTTCCTCTTCTTCCGCGGCCTCCATCTCCAGGGCGTAGGCGTCCTCCCACCTTGTTCTTATCTCCTGTTTTACCCGCTCCGCTATCTGCTGGGCGGTGTTATACTCGAACAGCTCTGCTGTCAGCTCTTCAGCCTCGGCCTTGCCGATGCGGCGGAGTATCCTTTTTATGCGGAGGATGGCCCCCATGGGCATGGACAGCTCATCCAGTCCCAGGCCGACAAGCACGGGCAGGTAGAGCGGCTCTCCGGCCATGGCCCCGCACATGTACACGGGAATGTCGTTATTGTGCCCGGCTTCCACCACCCGGGTAAGTATCCGGAGCATCGCCGGGTGGAGGGGCTGATACAGGTAGCTCACGTACTCGTTCACCCGGTCAATGGCCAGGCTGTACTGGATGAGGTCATTGGTCCCGATGGAGAAGAAGTCGCATACCTTGGCCAGCTCATCGGCGATGAAGACGGCGGAGGGGACCTCGATCATGGCCCCCACCTCCACCTCCCGGTCAAAGTTTATGCCTTCTTTGTCCAGCTCCTCGGCCGCTTCGTACAACAATCGTTTGGCGTCCCTGAACTCCTGGTATCCGGAGATCATGGGAAACATGATCCTGGTTTTGCCGTGGGCGCTGGCCTTCAATATAGCGCGAAGCTGGGTTTTAAACAAGTCGGGCCGGTTCAGGCACAGCCTGATGGCCCTGAGTCCCATTGCGGGGTTTATCTCGTTTGCGAGGCTCAAGGTTGATTTGAACTTGTCCCCTCCAAGGTCCAGGGTCCTTATGGTTGCTCCTTCGGGATCGGTCTTTTCCACGAGTTGTTTATAGCTTTGGTAGTGCTCTTCTTCTGTGGGCAGATCGTTCCGGTCCAGGTAGAGATACTCGGTGCGGTAGAGTCCGACCCCCTGGGCGCCGCTTTCGGAAAGGAACTGGATTTCGTCCAGTATCTCCAGGTTGGCCCCCAGCCGGACGGGGTGCTGGTCTTTTGTTTCGGAGGGCAGGTCTTTGTAGTTTTTCAGGACCAGGCTGAGGTCGGCGAGCCATTTTCTCCTGCTTTCGTAGCGGTTGGTGGTCTCCGGTGCGGGGTTTATGATGACCAGCCCGGAGTGTCCGTCCAGGATGATGGTGTCTCCGTGGTTTACCTGTTCGGTGATGTTCTTTAGCCCGACCACCGCGGGCATCCTTATGGACTTGGCCACGATGGCGGCATGGGAGGTCTGGGTCCCGATGTCGGTTGCAAAGCCCAGTATTTTGTCGAAGGCCATGTGAGCGGTTTCCGCGGGGGTGAGCTCGTGGGCCACTATGATAACGGGCTCCTCGATGTCGCTCATGAAGTCGGCGCTTTTTCCGACCAGCTCCCTTATGACCCTTTCCGCGACCTGCTCGACGTCCCTTCCCCTTTCGCGGAGGTAGGGGTCTTTCATGCTGGTAAAGGTTGACACCAGGGTGTTGATCCTTCTGCGGAGGGCCCACTCCGCGTTAATGTGCTCCTTCCTGATCAGCTCTATGGTTCCGTCCACCAGGAGGTCGTCCTCGAGCATCATGAGGTGGGCGTCAATGATAAAAGCCGGCTCCCTGGTCTCCTCGGTGGTCATCCCTTCCCTGATCTGCTGGAGCAGGTTCCTGGCCTTTTCCAATGCCTCCCGGAAGCGTTCGACCTCTTCCTCGACCTGGTTTCCGGGAACCACCCGGTGGGGAATGGCGAGCCTCTCCCTTTCAAGGAGATAGGCCTTGGCGAAAGCTATCCCGTCGGACACGCCTATGCCGCGGGTCCTTCTTTCCTCACGGTTTTCCGGTTGCCGGTTCATTTTTACTCTTCTTCCCCGAAGCGGTCGTTCACCAGCTCTTCCAGTGCGTCCACCGCTTGTTTGGCGTCCTGTCCTTCTGCCCGGACCTTTATGGTGGTCCCCTGCGAGGCCTCGAGAGCCATGAGCCCCAAAAGGCTTTTGCCGTCACAGGTTACGTGCCCTTTCTCCACCTCGATGTGCGAGTCGAACTCTGCCGCTTTCTTGCGGAAGTGCCCGGCGGCCCGGGCGTGCAGCCCCAGCCGGTTCATAATGGACAGCTCTTTTTCCTCCACCTCGCTTCCGGACTCCTCCGGCCTGTCCCGGGAGCTTCCGCTATTTTTCATTTTCCCGCCTTAACGGTTTTTTCTTTACGGTTTTCACTTTCATTGGCGTATTACTTCACACCTTCTTTTTCATGATCTCCGACGCCAGGGAGATGTTCTTTTTGCCCGCGTTTCTCGCGAGCCTTGCCAGCTCCTTCAGATCGGTGGTGTCGCAGTGGGTGGATATCTTGATGGTCATGGGCAGGTTTACGCCCGATATGACCTCGACCACGTTTTCCTGGAGAAAGGACAGGCTCACGTTGGAGGGCGTCCCCCCGAAAAGGTCCGTCAATATCAGGACCCCTTTGCCCTTGTCCGCGGACTTCACTGCGTCGTCCACCTTCTTGGCGATCTCTCCGATTCCTTCGTCGGGCTGTATGGTCACGGGAATGATGGTGGTGGGCGCGCCCACGATCATCTCGGTTACTTCGACCAGGTCTCGGGCCAGGTTCCCGTGAGTAACAATAACCACTCCGACCATCTACTCCACCTCTTCCGCCGGCTTCCATGATCCCTCGTCCGCGGCGGCCAGCCCTTTTATGAGCAGTTGCTGGAACTCGCGGGCGGAATAGTGTCCGCGTTTTTTCAGTATCTGGTTCCTTGCCGCCACCTCGACAATGGTGGATATGTTGCGGCCCGGCCTGATAGGCACGGTGAGATGGGGAACCTCTATTCCCAGCACGTTGTAGCTTTCCTCCTCCAGTCCCAGCCGGTCGTAGTCCTTTCCTTGCTCCCACTCGACCAGCTCGATCACGAGGTCTATCCGTTTCCGGTCCCGGGTGGCGGATATCCCGAAGAGGTCCTCCACGTTTATGATCCCCAGTCCCCGGATCTCCATGTGGAACTTGATCATGTTGGAGGACCGGCCTATAAGGGCGGCGTTTCCCCGCCGGTAGATTTCCACGATGTCGTCGGCCACCAGGCGGTGTCCTTTGAGTACCAGGTCCAGCGCGGTCTCGCTTTTTCCTATTCCGCTTTGCCCGAGTATGAGCGTGCCGATCCCGATCACGTCTATGAGCACGCCGTGGAAGCTGATGCGGGGGGCTAGGTGTTCGTCCAAAAACCCGTCCAGTCTTCTTATGAACTCGGCGGTGTCGAGGGAAGACTTCAGGCAGGGTATGTTCTTCCTTTCCAGGGCCTCGATGATTTCCGCCGGGGGTGTAAGGTCCTTGGTGATGATGAGGCACGGAAAGTCGAACTGCATCAGCCGGTCAATGGCATCCTTGGTGTCCGGGTCGGAAAGCATTTGCAGGTATGCTATCTCGGACCCGCCCATGATCTGGACCTGCCCCGGGTCTATGAAAAAGTGCACGCCGGTAAGGGCGAGACCCAGCTTGTGAACGGTGAAGTCCGTCACCACCCGTTCGAGCTGCTCTTCCCCCGAGACCAGCTTCAGCTCGAGCTGGTAATCCTCGTCCTCCAAAAGGTTTCTTATGATTACCCGGTTCATGACAATTCTTTAAATCTCTCGCAATTGATAAAGCGCTAGATGATCTTCTCTTCCTCTTCCACGATCCTCTGATAGATTTCCTCCGCGGAGCCAGCCTCCAGGAGGTCGGTCTTAAAGTCCTCGTTCCGGCAGAGCCGGGCGATCCGGGCCAGAATCTTGAGATGGTTTACCGTGTCCGCGCCGGGTGCGATCAGAAGAAAAAATATCTTCGTGTAACTGTCCTCGGCTCCGAAATCAACCCCTTCCCGGCTCCTGCCGACCCCCATGACGAAGCTCTCCAGCTCGGGTATCCTTCCGTGGGGAACGGCCACCATCCCGTTCATGGCCGTCGCCGACTGGTCCTCCCTCTGCACCAGCACCTGGAGCAGCTTGTCCTTTTCCATGGGAACCCGGTCAATAACAACGTCCAAAAGCTCGGAGATCACGCCGTCCCGGTCTTTCGATTTGAGGTCGGCGACCACGTTCTCGGCGGAGAAGATGTCTTTAAGCCTCACTTTAACACACTCACTTAGTTTTTTCCCGGCTAAGCCACGCGGGACCGCCGGGAAATTTCCGGCCCGCACCAGCGCTTCCGGCCGGGTTTCCCGCCGGCTTTCTTACAGCGCAAAAGCCGGATGCTCCCGGTCGGGTTACCCCTGCAGCCGGGAATCCGGCTATTATATCACTTCAGCTTTTCGGTTTCAGGCCAACGGCTACTCCGGCTCGATAAGCCCGTAGTTTCCGTCCGGCCTCCGGTAGATCACGGCGATGCCCATACTCTCGGAGTCGCGGTAGACCATGAAATCGTCGCCCTGCTCTTCCAGGATGACAATGGCGTCGTCCACCGACATGGGCTTGGGAATGAACTTGTCCACCTTGATGACCTCGGGCTCGGCCGCCTCCTCCAGGGGGGCAGTCTCCGGTCCTCCCCGGTACACGGCAAAGGATTGTTTGAGGTCGTTGCCGCGGTTCTTTTTCTTGTCAATCTTTTTGCTCTTCTTCCGGGTCTGCTTTTCCAGCTTGTCCAGGGCCAGGTCCGCCGCGCTTCTTAAGTCCTCTTTTTCCTCCTTGCTGGTAAGCTGCATGTTGTCCGCCCGCAGGATGATCTCCACGCTCCGGCGGAACTTCTCCGCTTCCATGATAACATTGGCTTCCTGCGGTTTCCGGAAGTACTTCCCGGCCAGCTTTTCGAGCTTGTCTTCCACGTAGCTCCTGATGTCGTCGTCGGAGTCCATGTGTCTGAAGGTGGTGTTGATCTTCATTAAATACCTCTCCTTCCTGCTTTAAGAAATCGTCGAGCCCTTTCTTTTGAGGGGAGTCTCTTCTTCACAACTGCTTTCTCTTGGAAGACGACAGTACGCCCATCATCTCCCTGTACTTGGTCACCGTTCTTCTTGCGATCTTGATGCCTTGCTCGGAGAGCTTTTCCACGATCTCCTGGTCGGAGAAGGGCTGCCTTGCATCCTCGGCGTCAATGACCTGCTTGATCCGGTCCTTTACCGACTCGGCGGCCACGGTCCCTCCCTCGTTGGTCTCGATACTGGAGTTGAAGAAGAACTTCAAGGGGAAGATGCCCTGGGGGGTATACACGTACTTCTGTGCGGTTATCCTGGAGACGGTAGACTCGTGCATTTCAATGTCCTGGGCCACGTCTTTCAAGACCATGGGCTTTAAATGGGCGATGCCTTTATCAAAGAAGTCCCGCTGGAATTTGAGTATGGACTCGGTGACCCTGTAGATGGTCCTTTGTCGCTGGTGGAGGCTTCTAATAAGCCATACCGCGCTTTTTAACTTCTCCTGAATGTACTCGCGGGCCACCTTGGACTCGTTGCTTTTTTCCTTCAGTATCCTCCGGTAATAGGGGCTTACCCGGAGCTTGGGCAGGCCGTCCTCGTTTAAGACAATGGCGTAATCGTCCCCCACCCGGTAGACGTAGATGTCGGGGGTGATGTACTCGGCCTGCTCGGAAGAGAAGGGCCTGCCCGGCTTGGGCTCGAGCCTCTGGATGAACTTTACCGCCTCCTTGACCTTGGAGACCGGGACCTTGAGCTCGCGGGAGATGGTCCGGTAGTCCTTGTTCTGGAGCCGGATGAGGTGGTTCTCTATTATCTGGCCGATCAGGGGATCGAGATCATCGAACTGCTTGAGCTGGAGAAGCAGGCATTCTTTAAGGCTCCGGGCCGCCACTCCGGCGGGGTCCATGTTCTGTATTCTTTGGAGGACCTCCTTGACCTTGGACATGTCCTCTCCGCTCTCCTGGGCGATAAGCTCGAGGTCCGCGGTAAGGTACCCGTCGTCGTTTAAGTTTCCTATGATGAGGTTTCCTATCTTTTCCTCTTCCAGGGTGAAGTTGGACAGCCGAAGCTGCCAGAACAGGTGGTCGGACAGTGTTATTTTTTTACTCAGGGTGGCGTCCACCTGGGGAAGATCTTCTTCCTGTCCCTTTGCTCCCGTTCCTCCCCCCATGCCGAGGTACTTGAGGTCTTCGTACTGGTCGAGGAACTTCTCCCAGTCCAGGTCGTCATAGCTGTCTTCCTGCTCCTGCGGCTTCACCCCTTCCGCTTCGTCGGTGTGGCGGGCCTGCTCCTCCGGTTCGAGCTCCGACTCGGGCAGCTCCTCCAGGACCGGGTTCTCCTGCATCTCCTCGTTGATGGCCTCGGTAAGCTCGAGCCGGGAAAGCTGCAGGAGCTTGATGGCCTGCTGGAGCTGGGGGGTTATCACCAGTTGCTGGGACAGCTTAACGCTTTGCTTCAGCTCTATCGCCATGTTCTCACCGCCTTTTAAAGGTCCTCCTTTTGTTGCGGCCCTTGCGAGCTCGAATGCTTATTGCCGGGAGCTCTTTTCGAGCTTACCAGCTCGAAGTCCTCGCCCAGATAGTGCTTCCTGGCCAGCGGGTTCTCGACGATATCAGCCGGCGTGCCGGAAATGATGACGGCCCCCTCGTGGATGATGGTTGCATGGTCGCAGATGCTCAGGGTCTCCCGCACGTTATGGTCGGTAATGAGCACGCCGATGCCCCTCTCGGAAAGGTTGTTTACGATCCTCTGGATGTCGGACACTGCTATGGGGTCTATGCCGGCGAACGGCTCGTCCATGAGGATTATCCTGGGCTCGGTAACCAGGCTGCGGGCGATCTCGACCCTTCTTCTTTCACCCCCCGACAGGGTTACTGCCTTGTTCTTCCTGATGTGCTCGACCCCCAGCTCGCGAAGCAGCATATCCACCCGCTCTTTCCTCTCCCTTTTGGAAAGGGCCATGTGCTCGGCCACCGCCATGAGGTTGTCCTCCACCGACAACCCCCTGAAGATGGACGCCTCCTGCGGAAGGTAATTAATACCGCGGGCGGCCCGCTTATACATGGGGAGGTCCACTATCTCCCGCCCCTCCAGGAACACCTCGCCGCCGTCCGGCTGGATCACGCCCACCACCATGTAAAAGCTGGTGGTCTTGCCCGCGCCGTTCGGACCGAGCAGTCCGGCGACTTCGCCGGGACGCACGGAAAAGCCCACCCCGTCCACCACCTTGCGGCCGTGATAGGTCTTCTTTAGACTGCGGGCCACAAGGCCCCGCTCGGCAATCTCCGGCTTCCCTTCCGTCCTTATCCCGGCTGTTGCCGTCTGGGAATTTCCTTTCATCTTCCTGTCTCGGAGCTAGTGTTTGCTCACAATTGTCTTTGTCGCTTCCAAGAAGCAGTTTTTTGTGCGAGCGAGTTTACTCGCGACTAAAGTCGCTCGCACACAGCTTATAAAATTCAATGTGACGCTACTAATCCTTGCTTCCTTTTTGTTCTTTTTCCTCGCCGGCCGGGACCGCTTCCTCCGTTCCCGGCTGCTCGGCCTTTCCTTCCGGCTTCTTCTGCCTCCATTCGATGCGGGGCTTTTCCACCCGCATCTTCTCTTTCTCGATCCAGTAGGTCATCTTCCGTCCCAGTATGATCTGGTTCTCCTGCACCACCCGGGGCTTGCCAATAAGGTAGATGACTTTCTTGGTGTTGTCCCATATCAACTTGTCCGCGGTGGCAAAGGTGTCCTCCATGTGGACCTTGACGTTGCCGCGGGCCACCAGGGTTTTTACCTTCCAGTCCTGTTCATAGATTACGTCCATGCGGTCGGCGTAAATGGTCCGCTTTCCCTGCTTGGCTGTCACGTGCTCGAGCCACACCAGCTTGCGGGCCGCCAGGTCGCCCTCGAACCGCTCCGCGTTAATATATACCGGCTCCTCGTCCGCGGACTTGAACCCGCTGAAAGGCCCGGAAGGGGCCTCGAACTGGGCGACCGCGGGCAAGGCCGTTACAACGAGCGCCAGCAGGGCAGCGGTCCCGCGCCATATCAGGCCTCTTGTCATTTTTCTAATTCCTCCCCGGAGAAGCCGCGCTCGAAGTTCATCTTTACGTCATGCTTTATGATGACCTTCTCGGTGCCGGTGTTCGCCCATAACCCTTTGCCCCGGGCGCTCCAGCCGTCCCCCTTGATCCGGACGCGGGAGTCGGTGGATGCGATCTTTTCTCTCGCGTCGTAGTCAAGCCGGCCGGTCTCGAGAGTTACGTCCTTCTTCCAGTTTACGCTTACCGAGCCGGTTATGGTCATCTTTTCGGTCCCGGCGTTGTAGGAGCCGGCCCGGCCGCTTATTATGAGCTCCTTGCCGGAGCCGTCAAATCGGGTGGCTTTCATATTGCTTACGTGGTAGGTGTCCTGCTTTTCCCGGTAGGAAGCGGTGTCTCCCGAGAGGGTCCAATCTATTTTCCCCTCCCTGTTAAGCGTTATGTCCACGTTTTTTTTCAAGTACATGATTCCGGCGCCGGTATCGTATCTCGCCTTTTTGCCGGAAAGGTTCACGGTGCCCCCCGAGGCCGGGAACATGACGGCACTAAGACCGGAGACGTAAAAGTCTTCGGCGCCGCCGCGATAGCTGGCGGTCTCGCCGTCAATGGTCCACTCTTTTTTCCCCTCCCGGAAAAAGTCGGCGCGGACTCCCTTCTTCATAAGGATGTCCTCGCTGTCCTGGTAATAAACCCCATGACGGGATTCCACCCGGGCGGTGCCGCCGTCTTCCAGCGGTATTGTCGCTGCCGGGCCCTCTACCTTGACCAGCCCGGGCTCTTTCTCTTCCGGCCGATAGAACTCGAGTCCTTCGCAAATCATGGTCCAGGACAGCTTTCCCTTTTCCGTGGAAGTGATCCTGGTCCGGCCTTCCAGCGCTGTCTTCACTCCCTCCGGCAGCACCGGGGAGTAAGCCGTATCCGCGCTTTGTTTCGCACCCTTTTTATAAAGTGCTACGGCCAGGATGCAGGCTAGAATAATGACCGCCGCCACGCCCGCTGCCCGCAGGTTCTTCATAAAACTTAAGCCCTTGAAATCAATGAGCGATGCGCTTTAAAAACGCATGTCCTTTCTGTTTGTGAGTATAACACCCGGTCTTCAGGGTGTAAAGAATTCCCCGCAGGCGCGCCGGAGACGGCGCAAAAGAGGGCGCTCATGGACGGCTTCATTCAGGAGACCTCGAAGCATCGGGCGAAGTGGCGGCTTTGTTTTTCCACGAGCTCGGGCATGTCCTCCCGGCAGTGGTCTTTTACCATGTTGCACCGGTTCTGGAAGGGGCATCCCGGCGGCAGGTCTATGGGGCTCGGCACCAGCCCGGGAATGACGGGCAGCCTTTGCCTGCCTTGTTTGGCGGACGCGCTCGCCGGTTTCTCTTTTCCCGGCAGGCTCTGCATGAGCCCCCTGGTGTACGGGTGAAGCGGGTCCTTGAACACGGTGTCCACCGGGGCCTCCTCCACCACCTTGCCGGTATACATGACGTACACGTACTCCACGGTCTCCGCGACCACCCCGAGGTCATGGGTTATGATCAACAGGCTCATTCCCATCTCGGAGACCAGCTCCTGGATGAGGTCCAGGATTTGCGCCTGGATGGTAACATCGAGCGCGGTGGTGGGCTCGTCCGCGATCAGAAGCTCGGGCCGGCAGGACAGGGCCATGGCGATCATGACCCGCTGGCACATGCCTCCGGAGAGCTGGCCGGGGTAGTCTTTCATCCGTTGCTTCGGGTCGGCTATGCCTACCTTTCGGAGCAGCTCCATGGACAGGGCCCGGGCCTCTTTGCGGCCGGCGCCCTGGTGAAGACGGATGACCTCGCTGATCTGGTCGCCCACCGTAAACACCGGGTTCAAGGAAGTCATGGGCTCCTGGAAGATCATGGAGATGGCGTTGCCCCGGATTTTGCGCATCTGTGACACCGGCAACGAGAGCAGGTCCCGGCCGCGGAAGGTAACGCTTCCCCCGGCTATCTTTCCCGGCGGGTCGGGTATAAGCCGCAACACCGAGAGCGCGGTAACGCTCTTGCCGCAGCCGGACTCGCCGATGAGACCGACCTTGCCGCCCGCGGGCACGTCAATCGAGACCCGGTCCACCGCCCGCAAAACCCCCTCTTCGGTGCGGAACTCGGTTACCAGGTCGCGGACCTCCAGAAGACGGTCTTCCGCCCGCATTGCTTCCGGCCGGGCGTTCATTTTTCTTTTTCCTTTTCCAATGCCTCGACTTTTTTCTCCAGCTTCTCGAGCCGCTCCGAGGTCTCCTTCACCCATTGGATCAAAAGGTTCACGTTGTCAAAGAGCTTCTTGAGCTCGTCCACGTTCATGAAGTCGCCCTCCGCGTGCTCGAGCTCGGAGAGCTTGTCCTCGGCAGACTTCAGCATCTCGCCTTTCTTGGCCGCGGCAACCGCGGCAAACTCCCCCACCTCGGCCATGTCCTCCAGGTGCTCGATGGCTTCATCGGTGAGCTCCGCGCCATCATCAGCAACCGCGCCGCTTTCTTCGCCTCCGAAAGCCTCGGGGCCCTCAGACTTCGCGACGTCGCGAGGCGGTGCCTCTGCTTCAACTTGGTCCTCTCCCGCAGGTGCAGGGACTTCTTCCGAAACCGGAGATTCTCCCGACTCCTTCTCTACCGGGCTTTCCGCCGCCTGTTCTTGTTCCTCTTCGCCTCCACCGCCGAAGTCTATCTCCTCGACCTCCTCTGGTC
>JAWOBU010000284.1:0-9421 GCA_046484135.1 bacterium | reverse complement strand
CCCGGTTCCACGTAATCTCTCATATAAGCGGGAAGGTTGTCCAGGGAGTCCAGATAGGAGGTGTCTCCGGAAAGCAGGGGGTCGTTCTCGTAGTAGAAGATGAAGCTTTCGCCGGAAGGGGAGGGCTCCCAGCCGGTTCCCGCGTCGTTCAGTCTGACCCGCAAGACGTCCACTATTCCCTCGCTCACCAGGTCGCCCAGGAACACCCAATCGCTGTAGCTCCAGGGGTAATGGGGATGGTGGACCCGGTCGCCGTCGGTGTAGACCGGGTCGTGATACCCGGCGATGACTTTAGTGGCCACGTCTATCCGGGTGGTTCTCTCATTGAGGAAGGTGTCGTTATAGCTCTGGTGCATGGACCCCGCGTCGTCCAGGAACATGTGGACGTTGGGCCTTCCCATCTCCTGGAGGTTTGCCGGCGGCTCCGCGTAGATCTGGGCCCGGGCCGTAGTGGCGGCCAGGAAGAACACGGCCGCGGCCGTAACCAGCTTTACTGTAGTGGAGAGCTTCATTTTCCCTCCCTCCTTTTCCTGTCTTTTCGACCGTTCATTTTATTTCACGCAAAGACGCGAAGGCGCAAAGTAAAAAACACAACAAGATTAAGCCATTCTGACCTTTTATAGTAACAACCCGCCGGCAAAACTTTTCAGGGAACCTGAAATTCATAATGCACCTTTTTGTACGTATCAATACCGAGGTTTTACCATTTGATTCAAAATCAAAAAAATTCCGAATCCTTCGCGTCTTTGCGCCTTTGCGTGATATGATTCTCAGCCTTCCTTCCATGTTTTGGACAAGAGTGATTTTATTTAAACCGTGATTCGGCATAACTCGACCGCCTTTTCGTCTCAGCTCTTGGTCATTCTCACCCGGGCGATGATCTCCAGGTCCCGCTGCACATGGGGCGGATTGGAAGGATCAAAGGTCGCGCCCGGACTCTCCAGGACGTATCCTTCCGACCGGATAACCACCGTCCGGAAGCTGGCTTTCACTCCTTCCGCGGTGACCCCTATCTCCTCTCCTTTCGGCACCATGGCTTCTCCGCCCATGATCAGGGTAACAAGGTACTGGTACTGGTCGCTGTCGGAGTTATGGGTCAGGGAGTTTATGGTCATGGTCTGGCCTTCGTTTAAGGAGCTGAACCCGCTGGTGGGGCTTGCGGCATAGGCCATGCCCACCATCACCCCTTCTTCCGCGGCGGAGAGCGCTTTTTCCGAGAGCCTCAAGTTCCGGGAGGAGTGGATGTCAATGGAAGAGAGCATGATAAGCCCCAGCCCCAGGAAGGTCAGGGCGATCAGGAAGATGATGGCCACGATAAGGGCCTGTCCTTCCCGTCTCTCGGATTTCCGGGCGATCGCTTTTAAAATTCGGCTTCTCATGATTCGTCCTCCGTCAATAGTCAGTAGGAGCTGCCGCAGCCGGTGATGGGGCAACTGGAGGCTTGCAGGCCCACGTTCCTTATCCGGACCGCGGTGGCGAAGTTCTGTCGGAAGGGCCTTTCCCTTTCCGCGGTGGACACGGTCCGGATTCGGACTTTCACGCCCCGGATGGAGCAGGGGTCGCACTCCATGTGCCGGTCTTTGATCAAGGTCCCGGTATTTTGGTCGAACACGTGGTAGAGGAACTCGAGCTCGTCCACGTCCTCGGCCACGGCCACTTCCCGGAAGTTCCCGGATGTGGTGCAATCGTCGGCCACGCAGTTTCTCATGAACAGTACGGACACGTCTTCTCCCAGCGAGTTGGTGTCCCCCTGCGGGTCCACGTAGTAGACGCGGCGGCAGAGGGGGGCCACATAGCTCTCACCGCCCGAGGCCTGGTAGTCGTTTTGAAAAGTGGCCCCGCCCGCCAGTTGAATGGGGTTGGTGTCTCCGTTTACCACCCCGTGCATCTCCACTCTTCCCTCGTTGTCGCCCACCACGATCCAGCCGGGGGTGTTTATTCCGGAGGCCTTAAACAACTCGGGGTCCGCCACCTCGATCTCGTTTTCGCCCGCGTTTACGTCCGCGGTGAGCTCGGTGTTTCTCCGCCCGAAGTTGCCCCAGATTTCGATCACGTCTCCTCCGCCGGTCGGCAGGGACGCGGCCAGGTTATTGCTCCGGTGCGGTTCCGGGATGGGGGTGTCTCCGTTCCGGATGGACAGCACCGCGTAGGCGGTGTCCTTCAGGGCGAGGTTTTCCATTCCGAGAGGAACGGAGGTATACCCCGCCATCCGGATGTCCCGGGCCAGGGAATGGAGAGACCCCCGGGCGCTGCTCTGGGCCTTGGCCAGCTCGGTCTGCCGGGCGTAGGTTATCTGCTGGTTTGCGAACACGTATACCAGGGCCGCCATCATCAGTCCGGTGATGGCCAGTGCGACCAGGATTTCCACCAGGGTGAAGGCCCTTGGGTGTTTTCTGTTTTGATCGGCGCGGTTTTTGGGCATCTTGGTTCTCCTCGATCAGTAGTTCACGGTCCGGGAAGCGCGGATTTGCACGCGGTGGCCGTCGTTGTTTCGAAGCTGGTCTCCGCTGATGGTCCCGCTTAAGATGCCGGAGTAATCCTTCGCTTCTCTGAACCACATCACTTCCACGCTTATAATCATCTGGCCGGGACCGGGAAAGCCGATTCCGCCGGGGCCCGCACCTGAAGTCCCGCTTAAACCGCCGTCTTCCACCCGCCAGCGGATATAGTACTTCATCCCGCCGCCGGTATGGGGCACTTCCTCGCCCACCTCGTTTCTGGGCTTTTTGTAATAGTGCCACCCCGACGGGTTGCCGTCGCCTTCCGCCGGGTCGTGAAAGACGGTCTTGCCGCTGTCGTCGGTTACGGCGGTGTCAAGCGGCAAAGTCCGCAGGTACTCGAGCTGGTGCTGGGCGAGCAGGGTGGCCCCGCTCAACCGCCTGCTGAAGGCGAGCCCGTCTATGGCCGCCACCTGCATCTGGGCGATCACCAGGATGCCCGCCGCCAGGATGGCCAGCGCGATCAGAACTTCCACCAGGCTGAACCCGGCCTTGCCGCTCTCGCCGGTCTTTATCATCAATCTCCCTCCTGCGCTTCCCTCAAGGACCGCACGGTTTGAGCTTATTCTGTAATTCGGGTTTGTGAAATTCATACTCATTTTTTCTCTTCTCGCTTCTTAATGACAGCAGGTTCTATGCCAAGTTGGCCTTGTTTCTGCAAAGTCAATCTTTACAGAGACTTAAGTTTAACGGCCCCCGTTGTCATGGGCAATGTTTGAACTTTTTGCGGAAACCAAGCCCCCTTTGCCGGAAAAACTGAAACTTTATAAAGAAAAAACGAAAAAATTTTCAATTCCGGGAAGCCGGATTAACTCCTTGAAAAAGCTATAATTTCCGAAAGAGAACGAAGACCTCCCGGTTGCCTTTGGGGCCTTGCAGGGGGGAAGGGCACCGACCCGCTTCCGCAAGGGAAAGACCGCGGGCGGCCCGGGAAACCCTGTTAACGCAATCGGTTATGGTCTTCTCCTCCCGCACCACACCGCCTTTTTCCACCTTGTCCCGGCCGGCCTCGAACTGGGGCTTGACCAGGCAGAGCGCCAGGCCGCCTTCTTTCAGCAAAGGCGCTGCCGCGGGCAGGATGAGCTCCAGGGAAATAAAGGACAGGTCCGCCAGCACCAGGTCCAGCGGTGGGAAATCCTCTCCGGTAAGGTAGCGGGCGTTGGTTTGTTCTCTGACCTCGACCCTCGGGTCCTGCCGGAGCTTCCAGTCCAGAAGGCCCTTTCCCACGTCCACGCAAAAGACCCGGGCCGCACCTTTTTGCAGGAGACAGTCGGTGAACCCGCCGGTGGACGACCCCAGGTCCAGGCAGACCAGCCCTTGCGGGTCTATGTCCAGCTTGTCCAAGGGGCCTTCCAGCTTGTGGCCTCCCCTGCTCACGTACTTTCGCTTCTCGAGCAGGGCCACCTCGCGGGAGGACGCGACCGCTTCTCCCGGTTTGTCCCGGACCTCGCCGTCCACGGTCACCTTGCCGGCCATGACCAGGGCCCGGGCCTGCGAGCGGGTTTCCGCCAGGTCCAGGTCCAGAACCCTCTGGTCCAGCCGGGTTTTAGCCGGTTTCTTCATGAAGATACAGCCGCGGCGTGGGTCCTTCGAGTTCTTTTTATGAACTCGCGGCACTGGCGGGCGATTCCTTCGGGGTCGAGACCACAGTCTTCGCGCAAGAGCTCTGGCGGTCCGTGCTCTACGAACCGGTCGGGGATACCGATCCTGTGGACGGGCACTTCCAGGCCGGCTTCCTGCAAGAGCTCGAGCACCGCGGCGCCGAACCCGCCGGCAAGCGTGTTCTCTTCGACCGTTACCACCGCCCTGGTCTTTCCCGCCCACTCGGTGATGAGCTCTCGGTCCAGGGGCTTTACGAATCTTGCGTCCATGAGCGCCGGGTTTGTCCCTTCTTTAGCGAGGAGATGGGCGGCCTCGCAAGCGGCGGAGAGCACGGTGCCCGCGGCAATGATAAGAAGGTCCCGGCCGGGCTGGACCAGTCTTCCCCTGCCGATGGGGAGAGGCTCACAGGACTCGTCAAGCTCCGTTCCCGTGCCGGCGCCCCGGGGGTAGCGTATGGCCGCCGGTCCGTTAATGGATGTGGCCGCAGTGGCCAGCATGTTCCGGAGCTCGTTTTCGTCCGAGGGGCACATGATGGTCATGCCGGGCATGCTTCTTAGATAGGACAGGTCGAAGAGGCCGTGATGGGTGGGCCCGTCCTCACCCACGATCCCGGCCCGGTCCAGGCAGAAGATGAGGGGCAGCTCCTGGAGGCACACGTCGTGGAGTATCTGGTCATACGCCCTCTGGAGAAAGGTCGAGTAAATGGCCACCACCGGGTGGTACCCCTCGCACGCCATGCCCGCGGCAAAGGTTACGCAGTGCTGCTCGGTAATGCCCATGTCGAACACCCGGCCGGGGAACTGTTTCTGGACCTTGTCCAGGCCCGTTCCCTGCGGCATGGCCGCGGTGATCCCGACCAGGTCCGGGTGCTCGGAAAACAGCTCGATCATGGTGTCGGCAAAGACCCGGGTGTAAGAGGGAGGGGCTTTCTTTTTGACCTTTTCACCCGTCTCCAGGTTGAAAGGCCCGATCCCGTGAAAGGCGGACGGCTCCTCCTCTGCAAAAGGGTAGCCCTTGCCCTTGGTGGTGAGCACGTGCACCAGCACGGGGGCCTCGGTGTCGCGGGCCTGCCGGAGAGCCGGTATCAGAAGCTCGGTCCGGTGTCCGTCCACCGGCCCTATGTAATGGTAGCCCATCCCCTCGAAAAGGGTCCCGGGGGTCCAGAAAGCCAGAAAGCTCTGCCTCCATCTTTTTCCCAAATAGCGGAGCTCCTCGAAGAGCCACTTGGGGAGGGGGCTGAAGGCCCGCCGCAGGAGCTCGTTTATCTTGAAGCTGTGCCGCGAGATCACGGACCTGGACAGGAAGGTGGACAGCCTTCCCACGCTGGGGGCGATGGACATCTCGTTGTCGTTCAGTATAACCGTCAGGTTAGACAGGTTCGAGTCGCTCTGGTTCAAGGCCTCGAGGGCCATGCCGCCGGTAAGACCTCCGTCCCCGATCACCGCCACCACCTGGTCTTTCTTGCCCGCCATCTGGAAAGCATAGGCCATGCCCATGGCCGCGGAGATAGAGGTCGAGGCATGGCCGGTGCCGAAAGCGTCGTAAGAGCTCTCCTCCCTTTTGGGAAAGCCCGAAATCCCGCCGTAGCAGCGGACGGTGGGGAACTCTTCTTTTCTGCCGGTCAGTATCTTGTGGGGGTAGGTCTGGTGCCCCACGTCCCAGATCAGCCGGTCCGCGGGGGTGTTGAACACGTAATGGAGGGCCACGGTAAGCTCGACCACACCCAGGCTGGAGGCCAGGTGCCCGCCCGTTTCGCAGATCGCGGAAAGGATGGCGTGCCGGATGCCCTCTGCCAGGTCGGGCAGGTCGTCTTCGGAAAACCGGCGCAGATGCTCCGGCTCTTCTACCTTCTCCAGAAGATCGAGGCCCCGCTTGTAATCCGTGCTTTTCCTGCTCTCGCTCATTTTCGGAAATCCGCTTCCTCCGACTGGTTTAGACCCTTTTTCAGTAACTTCGTTCCAAAACAAAAGCGGCCAACTCCCGCAGCGGCCGGGCGTTTTCTCCCATGTCCTCGAGACGGGAGACAGCATCCTCTTTGTACTTCCGGGCCTGCTGGCGGGACCCCTCCAGGCCGGCAAGGGCCGGATAGGTGGCTTTGCCGCGGGAGGCGTCCGTGCCCGTGCCTTTGCCAAGCTCCTTGCCGCCCACCACGTTCAACACGTCGTCCGTGATCTGAAAGCAAAGCCCCAGAGAACGGCCGTAGGAACGCAAAGCTTCCACTTCCTCTTTCGAACCGCCTCCAGTAATCGCACCCGCGACCACGGACATGGATATCATCTTCGCCGTCTTGTGCTCGTGAATGAACTCCACGTCGGCAATATCGAAGCTCGACCCTTCTTTCTCCATGTCCACCGTCTGGCCCGCCACAATTCCGGAAGCACCCGCGGCAGCGGACACCTCGGATATCAACGCCACCTTGACCTCTGTCGAAAGCCCCGGCTGGCGGGAAAGGACTCCGAAAGCCTCGGTAAGAAGCGCGTCTCCTGCAAGGATTGCCGTGGCTTCACCAAACTGCCGGTGGCAGGTAGGCTGGCCTCTCCGAAGGTCATCGTTGTCCAGGCTGGGAAGATCGTCGTGGATAAGGCTGTAGGTATGGATCATCTCGATCGCCGCCCCCGTCCGTAAAACCAGGGAAGGGTCTCCCCCCACCGCCTCGCAGCCGGCCACGCAAAGAACCGGCCGGAAACGCTTGCCCCCCGCGAAAACGCTGTAGCGCATGGCCTCGCAAAGGCTCCCGGCATAGGCGCCCGGCCGGGGCAGAACCTCGTCCAACACCCGCTCCGCCTCCTCCGACCAGCGGGAAAGATATGAGGACACATCAAAACTCATGGCTTCCAATTTCGATTTCCCGAAGAATCAGCCGAAGGCACCGGCCTTAACCGGCGAAAAGGGAAAAATCTCAGTCCTCTTCCTCCACGTCTTCTTCATAAGGTTCGATCTCGGGCGAGCCTTCCGCTCCTTCCCGCGAAAGAAGAACCTCCACCCGCTGCTTGGCGCCTTCCAGGTAATCCCGGCACTGACGGACCAGGTTGATTCCCTCCTCGAACGCCGCCAGGCTCTCCTCTAAAGAAAGCTCTCCCGACTCCAGAGAACCCACCAGCTCCTCCAGCCGTTCCATGGCCGGCTCGAAAGAGAACTCCTGCTTATCGGACTTTTTCTTCGTCATCTTTACCAAGATAAAAGTATAACTCAGATTGATGCCGGTCTCAATTTACGCGCTTTATCTTTTTCTGTAGAAGTAATGTAATGTGTGCGAGCGGCGTGAGCAGCGAAAAATGTACTTTATGTACGGCAGACAGCATGACTTGTGGATAAATCAATAATCAGAAAGCAACCTTGACAGACCGGGCGGCGCTTGTTTAAATTTAATGCTCAGAGCAGGAGAGGAGCTTGATAGCATGGCTGATGAGAAGAAACGTCAGAAAAAGTTGATGAAAAAAAAGCGGAAGGACAAAAACCGGAAGAAGAAACAAGCCGGCTCGGCATCGTCTTTTTCTTCCGATCCGAGAAAAAAGGTAAGGGAGGCCAGGCAATACCCGGTCTACGAATGCCTGATCAACTCCGACTGGAAAGACCGGGGGCTCGCGCATATCCTGGTCTCCCGCCGGCAGCCGGACGGCAACATCGTCTTCGGGGTGTACCTGGTGGACATCTTTTGCCTGGGCGTGAAGAACGCCTTCTGCAACGCGGACTTCACCATGGTAAAGTACAGAACCGAGGTGAAAGAAAGGATAAAAGAGACCACCGAGGACATGGTGGAATGCCCGCTGGCGCTTGCTCATCAGATAATATATGAAGGCATCGAGTATGCGTCGAGTCTCGGGTTCCGGCCGCATAAGGACTTCGAGCTGGCCGGTTATGTACTGGAAGGGAAGGATGCACTCGAGCCGGTGGAAGACATCGAGTTCGGCAAGGACGGCATGCCCTTTTATATCTCCGGGCCGGACGACAACCCGGACAAGATTATGAGGCAGCTTGAAAAAAGCGTAGGCAAGGACAACTTCCGTTTTATTACCGGTTTTGAGCCGTAGTCTTTGATGCAAGTAAGCATTAGATTTATATGTTCAAAGCAATAAGAGTTTTCAGGCATGGAAATTTCAGTTAAATATTAGCATATTGTTAGGAACGTTATTTATGCAGGAGGGAAACGCTTACCTTTTGTAAAAGAAAGGGTTGAAATAAGCGGGTCAAATATATTATAATACTAGTACTCGCAATTCCCACCTGTCGTTGCGAGGAGCCGGCGGATCGTGTTCCCTGTGCGCGATCGCCGGCGCTTTTTATTTTTGGTGGACAAGAAAAAATCGTGCCGGGGCAAAGCTGAAGGGGCCGTCATGAAGATCGGGGTCATAGGAGACACTCACGGGGTACTGCACCCGTCGGTTCTGCCCGCGCTTTCCGGCATGGAGAAGATCATCCATACCGGTGACATAGGCGGTCCCGCGGTCCTATCCGCTTTACAGGAGATCGCTCCCGTTACCGCGGTCCGGGGCAATTACGACAACGAGCCCGACATAAAGGACCGGCTCCTGCCCGATCCTTCCGGGTTCGAGCTCGCCGGGCTCCGGGCCATGATCACCCATCGCATGATCACCATGGAATGGGAACAAAACAAGCAGATCATAGCTGAACGCGTTTTGATGCAGGAGCCCGCCCCTGAGCTGTTTTTCTTCGGACACACCCACGTGCCGATCCTGGAAAAGGTAAAAGGCATCTGGTTCATAAACCCCGGCTACTGCGGGCCGGACCCTTACGAGGCCCCGCCCACTCTCATCAGGCTCGAGCTCAGCCATGAAGAGTTTACCGGCGAGATCATCTACCTGTAGTCATTTCTGTCCAAAAGATGGGGACTGATTCCGAGAGTTTTATCACGCAAAGTCGCCAAGACGCAAAGAATCCTGGAGTTCTTTTGAATTCACGAGCAAAAGATAAAACTTTCCTATTGAGACGGCGAACCGCGTGTCTTCTAAAGTTCAGGTTCCTTGAAAAGCAAACATGCAGAGTATTAATCTGGAACAGCGGAACGACGCATTCTTGTCAGGTTTTTCCTTTGTGGCCTTGCGCCTTTGCGTGAAATAAAATCCGTCTTGGACAAAAGTGGTATTCTCAAAAGAACAATGCAGTTGAACTGCCTCCTCTCCTGAAATAACATGGAGCCAATGGACTCGGATATCAGAGTCAGGTTCGCTCCCAGTCCCACCGGACTCCTTCATATCGGCAACGCCCGCACCGCGCTTATAAACTGGCTTTTCGCCCGGCATCACGGCGGGACCTTTGTCCTCCGGATCGAGGACACCGACCGCGCCCGCTACGACCGGGAG
>JAWOBU010000274.1:0-2831 GCA_046484135.1 bacterium | reverse complement strand
GCCCATGATGATCATGGTGTCCAGCGCGTCCACCGGGGTCATCAAAAGCGGCTCTTCGTACCAGTCGCTGTAACTCTTGGACAGAGGTTTAAGCGAGTCGTGGCCCCAGGCATGGTCCTTGTAGCCCTGCCAGGCGTGCAGGAAGCCGCGGCGGACATCGGCCGCGCTCACCTTGGAGTCGTCCACTTTGGCAGAGGCCCCCTCCTTTTCGCCCTTTTGCAAACTCTGCCATGCACACTGTATACACAGAGCCAGCATAAGAACTGCCGCCAACGTCTTGATCGCTCGTTTTGACATCTTTTTCTCCCTGCTCGTTTATAGGCATTTCATAAACAGGAGCCAGCTTAATAGCCGCTCCGATCCAAGTAAACACGGTTTTTCAGGCACGGTCAAGTAAAGCCCTGCAGGGCCACTGCACACTTTTTGTTGACTGAAAGTAAAAATTTTTTGAGCGGATTGGCGGGCCGTCCGTCTAAACAGATATAATGAGCTCATGTCTATTAGTGACGATACCGATTTAGTTCGCCGGGCTCTGTCGGGTGATGAGTCCGCTTTTGCGGAGCTGGTCCGGCTCTACCAGGACGTGGTGGCCCGGACTGTATACCGCATAACTCGGCGGACCGATTGGGTGGAAGACCTAACGCAAGAGGTCTTCCTGAAGGCCTTCGAGGGGTTGAGACGGTTCCGCCGCCGGTCGGGGTTTTCCACTTGGCTTTACCGGATCGCGGTCAACACCAGCCTGGACGCGCTCCGCAAAGCCGGTACCGACCGGAAAGTTTGCGAGACCGTGTTTTCCGACCGTAGCGGTTTGAACTGGCCTCTTATCTCGGGCGAGAACAGGGACGGCGAAAAGATAGTCCTGGACCGGGAGATGCAGTCGCAAGTAAAAACAGCGATCGCCGAGCTTCCTCCTGAGACCCGGACGATCCTGGTCTTGCGTTACCTGGAGGAGCTTTCCGTGTCCGAGGTAGCGGCGGTGATGCAGATACCGGAAGGGACCGCAAGGTCCAGGCTTTATTACGCCCGGCTGGAACTGGCCCGGTTGTTAAAGCCGTACCTTCAGGCCGCGCCTGCAAGAACAGAGGACAAGGAGCATTGAAATGACTTGTGATATCTACCGGGAGCTGGTTCTTGCCTTTGTGGAGGGAGAGCTGGAGAAAGGAGAGGCCGAGAAAGTTGAGGCCCACCTGTCCGAGTGCCCGGAATGCTCTGAGCTCGTCCGCGAGCTGAGAGGGTCCCTCCAGGTCTTCCGGGCGGTGGAGCTCCGGGGATCGTATCCGACTCTTCCGGAAAGCCGGGTGGGCAGGATAGCCGCGCTTGGAAAGGAAAGGACTCCAAGGCTTTTGCGACTGCGCAGGATGGCCGCGATTATTGTCCTGGCCTGCCTGGCGGGAGGCGGCATATTCATGGGCAGTTCATATTGGTCGGATACCGACGACCGGGAGCCCGCCGGTACCTCCGGCTCCATCCGGTTTCAAAGCGAGAGCGTAGGCGCCGAGATAAGCAAGGAAACCTTCATCCTTCACAGCGGGAACCATCAAAACAATGATTCGATTGATCTTAAGCTTTAAGCGGCACTGCTTTCTTTTTGCCGCTTTTCTTTTTATGGTTCCGGCCCTGGCTGTTTCGGGCGGGAGTGTGATGCAGCGGGGCGAGTTCGTTGTAGGGAAGGACGAGTTAAAGGAAGACGTGGTGGTAGCTGACGGGGACCTTTTCATAAGGGGCCAGGTTACGGGCTCGGTGTTTGTTGTAAACGGGGACTGCATGGTGGACCACCGCGGACTGGTGGAAGGCAACATCACCGTACTTGAGGGCGACGTGTGGATATCCGCGGGAGCGTCGGTCAAAGGAGAGATAAGCGTGTTTTCCGGCGAGGCAAAGATAGCGCCGAAGGCCGGGGTTTCGTCCCGCGTGCGTGCGGTGGAGGACGTGCCCTCCCTTACGGAAGAACGGGTCTCGACCATCAGCCGTTATATCATTTTTCCCCGCCATGTCCCTGCAGGCGAAACATCGCTTAACAGTCTCTCCCGGCTGAACCTGGAGAGGCTGCGGATGAGAAAACGCCGTGAGTCCGAGCCGGAGAAATTACGGCTTTACGAGCTCGGATCGGCATCTGTGGAGGTCGGCTCCCGGCTTCCATCGAAGGAGGTTGTTTTCCGCGGACACGACCTCCGGGCCCGGGTTTGTGTGTTCCGCTTCTCCGGCGCTGAAGCGGCGGGCGAGTTCTGGTCGGCTCTTCGGCGCGAGTACGAAGAAAAAGTGGGCCGATCGGTCCACAACAGCCTGGGAGAAGGCGCGCACTGGTACTTCCGGCATGAAGGCTCCAGCTATGTGCTCTGGCACCGGCACGGTGTTATTGTGGCTGTAATGGTAAGACATGATGATGACGACCCGGAGGCTGATGAATGGGAGAGGGTGGAAGAAGTGCGGGACGAGATCATAAAACAGCTTTTCAAATACTGGGGTGGCCGCCGCCAAAGCGGTACGGCCCGGAATTAGAAACAAGGCTTGAGGACCGGATACTGTTGGTCTCTTGCAAAGAAAAGGAGGAAAGAAATGAAAAAGACGTTTTTGTGGGTAGCAGTGGTTTTTATGTCGGTGGTTTTTATATCTTCCACCGGCTGGTCGCGCGATTTGCAGCTTGCGGAGAGGGTTGATTCTTCGTTAGTGGTTGGTGAAGAGACCTCGCCGGTAAGGATTCGGATGGAAGAACCGGAAAAGAAGGATTCTCCTTCAGACTTGACCCCCAGAGATCTTCTGGATACGCCTCTGAAAGAAATGCCGGAAGAGGCCCGGTCACTGGTAAAAGATGAGTTAGGCCTGGATTTAGA
>JAWOBU010000251.1:0-4696 GCA_046484135.1 bacterium | reverse complement strand
GTCACCCTGCTGGTGGTCCTGGCCGGCGTGGTTGCTTTAAGGAAGCTCAGCGACCCCATGCTGGAAAAACTGGAGAGCCACGCCGCTCTCCTGGAGCAGGAAGTGGCGGAGCGAAAGCAGGCGCAGGAGAGGGCCCATCACTTGAACCAGGTCCTCCGTGCCATCCGGAACGTGAACCAGCTTATCACAGCAGAGAAAGACCGCGACCGGCTTATCGGGGGCGCCTGCGAGAACCTGGTGGAAACCAGGGGCTTCGACAGCGCCTGGATAGCACTGCTGGACGATAAAGGCAACCTGCAGACCTCTGCGGAAGCCGGCCTGGGAGAGGATTTTTTGGGTTTACAAAAGCTCCTGCAGGAGGGCGGTCTTCCTGATTGCGCCATAAAGGCCCAGAAAAGGCAAGAAGTAATCATAACCCGGGACCCTGTTTCCGAATGCCCGGAGTGTCCGCTGGTGCTCAGGAACACGTACCAGCGAGGGAGCGCGGGCATGACCATGCCCCTCGAGCACCAGGGCAAGGTCTACGGACTCATGTGTGTGTCCCTGCCTTCGGGCTTTGCGGATGACCCGGAGGAGCAGGGCCTGTTCCGCGAGGTCGGCAGAGACATCGCTTATGCCCTGTACAGCCTGGAACAGGAAGAGAACCGGAGGAAAGCGGAAGATGACCTGAAAGCCGGCGAGGAACTGCTCAACGAAGTGGGAGAGATGGCAAGCATAGGCGGCTGGGAGCTGGACGTTGATACCAGATCGGTAAAATGGACGCGGCAGACCTATCGCATACATGAAGTGCCTGAAGACGAACCGATCAAGCTTGACCGGGCCGTAACCTTTTTCGATCTTCCGGAGAGGAAGAGCTTGGAAGAAGCTCTGGAAATCTGCATGGAGCAGGGCGAGTCCTTTGATCTCGAGCTTCCCTTCACCACCGCCAAGGGCAACAAGTTATGGACCCGCGCCATGGGCCGGTCGGTCCGTGAGAACGGCAAGATAAAGAAGCTCCAAGGGACCTTCCAGAACATCACCGAAAAAAAGCGGGCGGATGAGGAGTTGATCGCTTCCGAGGCCCGATACCGCCGGCTTTTCGAGGCGGCCAGGGACGGTATTCTGATGCTCGACCCGGATTCCGGACATATTGTTGACGTCAACCCCTTCCTTGTCGAGCTGTTGGGCTATTCCAGGGAGGAGTTTCTTGGCCGGGAGCTGTGGGAAATTGGCTTCTTCAAAGATATCAAGGAATCGAAGAGGGGTTTCGAAAAGTTACAGGACGAGGGTTATATCCGTTACGAAAACCTGCCCCTCCAAACCAAGGACGGACGGCATATTGACGTGGAATTTATAAGCAACATCTACATGGTGGAAGACAAAAATATTATCCAGTGTATCATCCGCGACATCACCGACAAAAAGCGGACGGAGGACGCGCTCAAAGAGAGCGAACATAGGCTCCGGGCCTTGATGAACAACCTGCCCGGTATCGCTTACCGTTGCCGGAACCGGCCTGATTGGCCTATGGAGTTCTTGAGCCAGGGGAGCAAAAAGCTCACCGGCTACGAGCCTGAAGAGCTTATAAACGGAGAGCTGAACTACTACCACATCATTCATCCCGATGACCGGGACAAGGTGTGGGAGGCGGTCCAGAAAGGCGTGCGGCGAGACAGGCCCTACCAGATCGAGTATCGCATCCGGACCAAAGCCGGAGAAGAGCTGTGGGTGTGGGAGCAGGGCCAAGCGGTGTCCCGCACTTCTGAAAACGAGGAGATTCTGGAAGGAATCATCGTTGACATAAGCGAGCAAAAACATGCAGAAGCGGTGCTTAAGCAGAGCGAGAAGAGATACCGGGAGCTTTCCGAGAGCATCCGGGACGCCATCCTGGTGGCGGACCCCGACCGGAACATCACAGACTGTAACCCTGCCTTCAGCGAGCTTTTCGGTTACTCCCTGGACGAGATCAAGGGAAAGAAGACGCTCTTCCTTTATGACGATGAAGAGGAGTTCCAGAGAACGGGGGAGGCGCTTCGAAGCCATTCAGGCCAGGCTCTTTTCCTTTACACCATAAATTACCGGAAGAAGTCAGGCGAGGTTTTTCCGGGCGAGACCAGCGTGTTTTACCTTCGCGACAGCGAGGACAACCCCATCGGGTTTATCGGGTTGATCCGGGACGTAAGCGAGCGCCGCCAGTTGGAGGAGCAGTTGAACCAGGCCATGAAGATGGAAGCCATCGGCAGACTGGCCGGCGGTGTGGCGCACGACTTCAACAATGCCCTGACCCCTATCATGACCATAACCGGCGCGCTCTTAAAGGAGCTGGACCCCGAAAATCCGCTGTACTCCGACATAAAGGAGATCGAGAGAGCGGGGGAAAGGTGCACGTCGCTTACGCGTCAGCTCCTGGCCTTCGGTCGTCGGCAGGCGCTCGACATCGAGGTCCTGAACTTGAACAACGTGGTGTCCGACATGGAGAAGATGCTGGGCCGGCTGATCGGGGAGGACGTCGAGCTGGTCAAGTTTCTGGATCCCGCTCTCGGGAACGTGAAGGCAGACGCGGGCCAGATGGAGCAGATACTGGCCAACCTGGCGGTAAACGCCCGGGACGCTATGCCCCAAGGCGGCCAGCTCACCATCGAGACCGGCAACATGCGCCTGGGCGAGGACTACGCAAGCGATCATCCGCACGTTACGCCGGGCCTCCATGTCATGCTGGCAGTAAGCGATACCGGCTTCGGCATGGACGAGGAAACCCGGTCCAAGGTGTTCGAGCCTTTTTACACCACCAAGGAGAAAGGCAAAGGCACGGGCCTCGGGCTTTCCACCGTGTACGGGATCGTCAAGCAGATGGGCGGCAATGTCTGGTGCTACTCGGAGCCGGGCAAAGGCACGACCTTCAAGATTTACCTGCCTCGGGTCGAGGAAGAGCTTGAACGAAAGACGAGTCGGGAAACGGTCGTTCCCGCTTCTTGGCGGGGGACCGAAACCATCCTGGTGGTCGAGGATGACGAGAACGTGCGCAAGGTGGCCGCCCGCGCTCTTGAAAGCCAGGGTTATAAAGTACTGGAGGCCCGGAGCGGCGAGGAGGCCCTCGGGGTCTGCGAAAAGCTCGACCGTGCATTCCACCTCATGGTTACCGACGTGGTCATGCCCGGCATGAGCGGCAAAGAGCTGGCGGAGAGGTTAGCGCCTCTCTATCCTCAGATGAAGGTCCTCTACATCTCCGGCTACACCGACAACGCTATTGTCCACCACGGGGTCCTGGACGAAGGCACCGATTTCCTCCAGAAACCCTTTACTACCGAGTCCCTCGCCATGAAAGTAAGAGAGGTCCTGGACCGGGAGTAGCGGAGAGGATTGAAACAATAAGAACCGATCCTTTCCGAAGGAGGGCACAATCATCTCCCTCGATGGCCCGCACAACCCTCTCCCTGGACGGCCCGCACAACCCTCTCCCTGGATGGCCCGCACAACCCTCTCCCTGGATGGCCCACACAACTTGTTGTGTGGGTGATCTGAAAGATCACGGGAAAGAAAGCCCCGAGGATGATGTGCCGGCGGAGCTTCTTTTTATATCTGATGCATTGCCGCGGGACTGATGGAACGCCCGGTTACAGGGCACCTGCAGGCGCGCGTTGCGCTCCTGCCCACACAAACGAGTTGTGTGGGCTATCCGGAAAGAAGAGTTGTGTGGCCGTTGTAAGAGACAGAGTTATGTGAGCTATCTTGTTTGATGGCCCGCACAACCCTCTCCCAGGATGGCCCACACAACTTGTTGGGTGATCTGAAAGATCACGGGAAAGAAAGCCCCGAGGATGATGTGCCGGCGGAGCTTCTTTTTATATCTGATGCATTGCCGCGGGACTGATGGAGCGCCCGGTTACAGGGCACCTGCAGGCGCGCGTTGCGCGCCAGCCCACACAAACGAGTTGTGTGGGCCATCGTGAAGTGCCGAGTGGTCTGGGCCATCGTGAAGTGCCGAGTGGTCTGGGCCATCGTGAAGAGTTGTGGGCTATCCGGAAAGAAGAGTTTTGTTGGCTCTGGCGGAGCTTTACTCCATGTCTTCCTTGACCGGACCCACCGTGGCGATGTAAATGGAGAACTCGTTCTCGCCGTCCACTTCCAGAAGCTCGTCCAGTTTGGGGTCGTAAAAAGCGCCGATGCCGCAACAGCCGATGCCCCGGTCCTGGGCGGCCAGGTAGACGTTCTCGCAGATGTGGCCGGCCTCCATGTAGATGTAGCGATAGCCGCGCTGGGCGTACTTCCACTTGATGCGGTCGGCTATGGCGGTCCACACAAACACCGCCGAGGCCTTGGCGCACAGGCCCTGGCCAAGAGCGGCCTCCGCGATCTCGCTCCCGAAAGAGCCCTTCTTGATCCGCTCGAGCGAGAACTTCCGGATGTTGTAATGGTAAACGCCTTCCTCCACGTCCTTGACGTTGTTTATGACAAGGTAGGTCTCGATCGGGTAAAGCGCGCCCGCTGAAGGAGCGGTGCGAAGTATCACCGATCCCTTTTTCGCGGTCGGACCTTGCGCCGCGAACACCAGACGGGAAAGCTCCGCCTTTTCCAGGGCCTCGCCGGTGAAGCTCCGGCGGGAGCGGCGGTTCTTTAATGCCTCCCACAGACCGCCTTCCGGAAGCTCGGTCATAAGGTCCACGGTCTTGGCGTCGTCGTAATCCTTGAAAGGGTCGGGCCGGGAGGACGGCCGCGC
>JAWOBU010000204.1:0-3857 GCA_046484135.1 bacterium | reverse complement strand
CACCTTGCGCCAGGTTCCGGGCATAGCGGGCGGAGATCATGGCGTCGTCAGCCATGTCCCCCGTGTGCTCATACATGAAAAAGGCGAGGCCCGAAAGTACGAGAGCTGTTATAGCCAGGGCCAGGAAAACGCCGGCAGCGTAATAAAGTCTGTTCTTTTTCGATTGGCCCAATCGAGCACGTCCTTTGTCTCTTTCCGGGAAGAGAAAGAAGTCGATGATTTTTAAAATACCAATGATCGGCCGGCCGTTCAATACGGCCTCGTGAGTGAAGGCAGGTCCCGCTTGTCAAGTTTCCCTGATTCTGTTAAGGTTTTAGCGATTTCCTGAAAAATGACAATTCAGAATCGCGAGGGAACCCGCAAGCACTTGCTTCTAAACTTTTATGTGAAAAGCGCCGGAATCGGCCCGTTAATACTTGAAACGAGGTAGACAAGATGAGCATGCCTTTGGAAGGAATCAGGGTCCTTGATTTTTCCATGTTCCTGTCCGGTCCGCGGGCCTCCCAGATACTGGCGGACTACGGCGCGGAAGTGGTCAAGGTCGAGCCGCCGGGCGGAGAGACCATGAGGATGTGGATGATGCTGATCCCGGACCAGGAGGAGTCCATGACCCACTGGCACCGGAGCAAAAAGGGAATCACCCTGGACATCCGGAAGCCGGAAGGCGCAGAAGTGGCAAAAAAGATGCTTGCCGACTTCGACATCCTGATCGAAAACCTGGCGCCCGGTACCATGGAAAAATGCGGGCTCGGGTACGACGAGCTTAAAGAACAGTTCCCCGGACTCATCTACTGCTCCATCTCCGGCTTCGGCAAGGACTCTCCCCGGTCCCACCGCGTGGCTTTCGACATCATCGCCCAGGCCACCGGCGGCATCATGCACGCCAACAAAGCGCCCCAGCGCAGTCCCGGGGTGTTCTTCGGCGACCTGGTCAGCGGCGCATACGCGGCCAACGGAATCATGATGGCCCTCCGGCACCGCGACAATACCGGGGAAGGACAGCTCGTGGACGTGTCCATGCAGGACGTGATGTACTTCCACAACTTCCGGGCGTTCCAGGTCAGGATGCAGAAGAACCTGGAGGAGGTAAAGGAGGCCCTGGGCGGCAGCTTCGAGGACCTTTTTACGGGCGAGCCCGGCCTTCCTTTCTGGAGACCTTACCCGGCCAAGGACGGCTACGTGGCTGTGGTGTTCCTTACCGACCGGCAATGGCAGATCATGTGCGACATCATCGGCCGGCCCGAGTACAAGGACGATCCGCGTTTTGACAACCTCATAAACCGGGTCAAGAACCGCGAGGTCATCCGGGAGGAGATAGACAACTGGATGAGCCAGAGGACCGCGGCGGAAATCGAGAAGATACTGGACGAGCACCGGATACCGTGCGGCCGGGTACTCACAACAACCGAGGTTAATGAAGACGAGAACCTTAAAGCCAGGGACATGATCGCGCAGGTAAAAGAGGAAGAAGGAGAAAACGTACCCGTGCCCGGCATCCCGGTAAAGCTGTCCAGGTCTCCCGGCCGGATCAGGGACAAAGGCCCGGCCCTGGGCGGGGACAACGCCGAGGTCTACGGCAAGCACCTGGGCCTTTCGGAGGCGGACCTTGCCGAGCTCAAGAAAAAAGGCGTAATTTGAAAGCACTGCCTCTTTGAAAAAAGCCTCGCCACAGGGAAACAGAAGACATGAATGAAGACTTGAAAGACTCGACAAGAGCCGCGGTGTTTGACGTGGACTACACGGTGCTCCAGAGCAACTCCGCGAGCCTGTTCGTGAAGTTCCTACGGCAGGAGGGGCAGGTGGGTGTGGGCACCATCCTGTTGAGCCTTTACTACCTGCTCCGGTACAAGCTGAACCTGCTCGACTTCGAGAACCTGGCGGCCAGAGAGGTGGCCAAGTTCCGCGGCATGGAAGAGCGGGAGATGATCGAGTTATGCGAGCGGTGGTTCCGGGAGATGGTGGTGGACTACATATACCCGGAGGCGGTGGACCTCATAAACCGGCACAAATCGGAAGGGGACCGGGTGGCCCTTTTGACCGCGGCGACCATCTACCTGGGAGAACCCCTGGGCCGGCACCTGGGTATCAAGCACTGCCTGTGCAACCGGCTGGAGGTGGACGAACAAGGCCGTTTTACCGGCAACCTGGTGACCCCGGTATCGTACGGCGCTGGAAAGATACGGCTGGCCGAGAGTTTCGCATCCGAGACAGGAGTTGACCTCACACAATCGTTATATTACTCCGACAGCATTACCGACCTTCCCGTCCTGGAAAAGTTCGGCCACCCGGTGGCGGTCAATCCCGACCCCCTGCTTAGAAAAGAAGCGCGGCAGAGAGGATGGCCGATAATGGAGTTTAAAAAAAGCTCCAAAGGGTAGGCGCGGCTAGCTCTTGGCGGTTACAGCCCGTATGTGATAAAATTATTAATGTAGTAAGCTCAGGTTTTGTTAACCTGCGATTAAAAAAGGAGGGCCTTGCTGTGGTCCAGATGAACCTTGAGTATAAGGAGGTCTCCGTAAAGGTCGTTTACTACGGCCCCGCATTGTCCGGGAAGACCACCAATCTCCAGGCGTTGCATTCCATCTTCAATCCCGAGCACCGAGGAAGGCTTATGAGCCTGGAGACCCAGAACGACCGGACCCTGTTCTTCGACCTCCTGCCCCTCCAGTACAAAACGCCCTCCGGCCTGGCGGTCAAGTTGAAGCTCTATACTGTTCCCGGCCAGGTCATTCACAACTCCACCAGGAAGGCCGTGCTGGCGGGAGCGGACGCAGTCGCGTTTGTCGCCGATTCCCAGAAATCCCAGGCCCTCTCCAACTCCATAAGCTTTAAGAACCTGAAAGAGAACCTCAAGTTAAACGGAATAGACTTCGAGAACATTCCCGTGGTCGTCCAGTTCAACAAGCGGGACCTCGATAATATAAAGCCGGTGGAGGAGATAAAGTCCGACTGGGGCCAGAGCAGGTTCCCCACTTTCATCAGCGTGGCCACCACCGGTGAGGGAGTGTTCGAGACCTTTGACACCCTCATAAAGATGGCTTTTCAAAGCCTGAACCAGAAGTTCAGCTTCGAGAGAAAGTTCGGGTTTAAAATAGACGACTTTATCGAATCCCTTATGACCGACCAGATCAAGTCCATGAAGGACATGGAGAAAAACATGATCACTCCCGGGAACTTCACCGACTAAGGCAAAACATGGAATCCGTACTGGATGAAAAGTTTACCCTTGTTGACCTCGTTGACCCCGCGGTCCTAAAAGAGATTTGCGAGGCTTACGCCAGCTCTTTTGAAGTGGGAGTACAAGTGGTGAGCAAAGAGGGAAAGCTCCTGGTTTCCGTGTTCAATGAAAACCCCTTTCCGAACGGGAACAAAAGCCCCGTAAAAATTTGGGAAAAGATAAGCGCCCGTCTGTACACCTCGCCGGCGGAGTTGCAAAGCGTGGTCCAGACCAAGGCTTACGGAGGAATGAGGTTTGCGCTTTTTCCCTTGCAGTACGAGTTCGAGACGCTGGGAAGGGTCATAATAGGGCCTTACCGGAGCCTCGAGAAAGACGGAGCCGACCTGTCCGAAAAAGCACGGCAGGAAATAAGCGAAAACCAACTCGACCCCGACGACGTGCTTAAGCTGCCCGCCATCGAACAGTCCCGGCTCCGGAAAATGACCAATCTCCTGGCAAAGGTCATGGACGGGTTCCTCTTTATAAACGCCAAAAGACTCATCACCACCAAGATGCACATGGACACCCTGTTCGAGTCCCGAGAAAAAATCTTCAAAGAGGTGGAAAAACAGGACTCCCAGTCCCAGGAAGACAAAGAGGAGATAGAAAAGCTGAAAAACATGTTCTAAAAAGGCCTGCC
>JAWOBU010000127.1:0-24500 GCA_046484135.1 bacterium | reverse complement strand
CCGGAGGTGTAAGCCAAGCTCTCCAGGTCGGTCCTTCCGTCAATCCTGGAGATGAGAAACCCCTCTTCCGGCCCTATGTCCAGGTTCATTATCTCGACCCCTTCACATACCACGGGTATGGACCTGGGATCAAGGGACTCGTCATCAGGGACCGTCATCAGGAGTTCTCTCTCCTCCAAGAAGCATCTCGATTATGGCCTTCTGCACGTGCAGCCGGTTCTCCGCCTGGTCGAACACTATCGAGTGTTCGCTCTCCATGGCCTCGTCGGTGATCTCCTCTCCGCGGTGGGCCGGAAGACAGTGCATGAGCTTGACACCCGCGGAAGCCGCTTTTATGAGCTCCATGTTTACCTGGAAGCCCTTGAAGTCAGAAAGCCTTTTCTTTTTCTCCGCTTCCTGGCCCATGCTCGCCCAGACGTCGGTATAAATAATGTCCGCATCCCGCACCGCAGAGAACGGGTCCCGCACCAGCTCGACCTCTGCGCCCTTGGCCCGCGCCCGCTCCAGCACCTCAGCGTCAGGGTCATAACCCGCCGGGCAGGCCAGCACCAGCTTGAATCCGAACACCGCGGCCGCGTTGATCCAGGAGTGGGCCACGTTGTTGCCGTCGCCTATCCAGGCCGGCTTGAACGACGCGAGGTCAAAACCGGATTCCCGCACCGTAAAAAGGTCGGCAATGATCTGGCTGGGATGATACTTGTCGGTGAGGGCGTTGATCACGGGCACCGACGACCACCGGGCGAACTCCACCAGGTCCTGGTGGCTGTTCCCCCGGATTACAACCGCGTCAACATAGCGCGAAAGTACACGCGCCGTGTCTTTTATGGGCTCGCCCCGCGAAAGCTGGAGCTCGTGGTTGGCGAGGAAAAGGCTCTGGCCTCCAAGCTGGGCGATGCCCACCTGGAAACTCACCCGGGTCCTGGTAGAGGCTTTCTCGAATATCATGGCGATGGTTTTGCCTTTCAGGCTTTTTCTCTCTCCGCCCTCGAAAAGTTCCTTCTTAAGAAAGGAGCAACGATCCAGTATACTCAGCAGCTCTTCCCTGCTATAGCCGTCAATGGTTATCCAGTTTTTTCCCTTCACCTTCCCATCCTTTTTCTTACCAAAAATTTTACCCTATGTCAAAATATATGCCAACCCCCAGCGGCAAACCGATTCTGTTATGCTTCGCCGCTTGTCAACTCAAAACTCTCTCCAGAAATAGCAGGCAGGTGTCAGCGGCGTAAGCCGCGACTTTAACTCGCTCTAATGAGAAATCTTACGATACGATAAAAAAGCGCCTGCCGGAGCCTTATCCCAAAGCTTGCAATGCCTCGTCCAGGACCGCTATGAGCTTGTCTATGTCCTCGGTGGTAACGATCAAGGGAGGAGCGAACCTGAGCACCTTTTCCGCGGTGCAGTTTATGATCATGCCTTCCTCCATGCATCTGTCCACCACCTCCTTGCCGGGCACAATAAGCTCCATGCCCAAAAGAAGCCCCTTGCCGCGGACCTCCTTTATGCACTTGTGCCTGGCTTGCAGCTCTTCGAGCTTCTGCCGGAAATAGCGGCCGGTCTCTTTCACGTGTGCCAGCAGGTCCTTTTTTTCAAACACGTCCAGGACCGCGGTCGCTGCCTTGCATGAGAGGAAGTTCCCGCCAAAGGTGGCGGCATGGGTGCCCGGCACAAAGGCGCGGGCGGCCTTGTCCTTTGCCAGCACCGCTCCAATGGGCACTCCGTTCCCGAGAGCCTTGGCCAGGGTCATGATGTCAGGAGCTACCCCTTCCCCCTGATACGCGAACATCTCGCCGGTTCTTCCCATGCCGGTCTGGACCTCGTCAAAGATAAGAAGAACCTCGTGCCGGTCGCAAATCTCGCGCAGTCCTTTGAGATACCCTTTCTCCGGCACTATTACCCCTCCTTCGCCCTGGAGAGGCTCGACTATGACGGCCGCGGTCTTCTCCGAGATCGCTTTCTCCACCTCGTCGAGATCGTTGTAAGAAACGATGGTAACGCCCGGTACCAGCGGCTCGAAGCCTTTATGGAACTTGGGCTGGCCGGTGGCGGACAGGGTGAACAGGGTCCGGCCGTGAAAGCTCCCTTCCATGGCGATGATCTCAGAGGCCCCGTTCTTGTAATCGTGCCCCCACCGGCGGGCCAGCTTCATGGCGCCCTCGTTGGCCTCCGCGCCCGAGTTGCAAAAGAACGCCTTGTCCGCGAAGCTCATCCCGCAAAGCCGCCGGGCCAGCTCGATCTGTGGTTCTATCTGATAGAGGTTTGAGGTATGCACCAGGGTAAAGGCCTGGTCGCATATCGCCTGCGCAACCTCCTGGTGGGCGTGTCCGAGGTTCGCCACTGCAATGCCCGCCAGAAAATCCAAATACTCGAGTCCCTCACTGTCCCAAAGCCGCATGCCCGCTCCTTCCACAAAGGCCACCGGCAGCCTTGCATAAGTGCTCATCAAGTACTTCCCGCTTTCTTTCTGATGGTCCATTTTCATGTCCTTGCCCCTGACCTCCATAGCGGCGCTCCCGCCTTTAACCTGTAAACCCGCCCGCTCCGCCTTACGGCGGCACGGACGGGCCAACTGCTCTTTCAGAATATCATCATATCGGAAAAGAAATTAAATCACCGTATCCATGGCTCGCGCGGTCTTCGCCGCTTTCGGCGTTGGTCTCGGCTGTTCAAGAGCTTTGGGACTTCTCCTCCGGCTCCTGTTTTTCTTTCTCGCCTATGAATTCTTTCCATTCGTCGGTATAGGTTACTTCTTCCTTTTCCATCTGTTCAATCCAGTTTTCCATGATCTCCTGCTGCTTCCTTTTTAAAAGCTCGTTTTTAAAGGACGCCTTATATTGCGGGAACTCGGTCATGTCCGGAGGCCTGGATTCCGCCAGCTTCATAACGATTACCTTGTCCTCCGCGGCTGCCGGCTTCGCAGACCACACCTTCTGTTCCGAGAGCTTCAGAAGCTCGTCCACGAACTCCTCGGAGCCTTCCATGTCAGGCAGTTGGAACTCTCCTCGCTCCTGGAGCTCGGTGGTCATAAGCTCGATCCCTTCTTTCTCTGCCGCCTCTTCCATGGTAAGCTCGCCCTTCTTGAGCTTCGCAAGCTGCTCCGCCGCGTACTCGCGGGTGTGTTCCAGTTGCGCTTTCGGTTTCAGCTTCTTGGCTATCCTGGGCCTGACCTCTTCCAGGGAGGCCTCGTGCTCGGGGTTTATTTCAATCACCTTGATAAGATATATGTGGTCCTTGCCCTCCAGGGGCTCGCTGACCTTGTCCTTTTCAAGGTCAAAAGCGTTCTCCACTATAACGTCGCTGTCCGGAAGCCCGAACACCTTGTCATCGGTCATCTGGAACCAGTTCGAGGTCTTTACTTTCTTGTCCGCCTCTTCGGCAGCCTCCGCAAGGCTAAGGCCCTCTTCGATGGACTCCCTCACCTTCTCCACCTTGTCATGGACCTTCATCATGGCCGTGCCGTGCTTGAGATCGAACACCAGGTCGGAGCGGATCTCGGAAAAGGGCCTGTACTCCGCCGGCTTCCGGTCCGTGACCTTGATAAGATGAAAACCGAAATCCGTCTGGACCGGCTTGGAGACTTCGCCCTTCTCCAAAGAAAAGGCCGCTTTCTCGAACTCCTCCACCATGGCCGGAAGCTGATACTCCTTAGCGTCCTCCTGGCGGGCAAACCAGCCCAGCTCGCCCCCCTCACGGGCGCTGGCGTCCTCCGAGTATTGCCGCGCCATCTCGCTGAAATCGGCGCCCGCCCGTATCTTCTCGTAAACGCTCTGAATCAGGCTCCGCGCCGTCTCCTGCTCCGACTCCGGAGCGTCCGGAGAGACCTTGACCAGGATGTGGCTGGCGTTTGCCTGCTCCGGCCGCGTCTTATAACGGTCTTTTACTTGTTCGTAAAACTCGTGCAGCTCATCCTCCGACACCGTGATGCCCGACATCATCCCTTCCACCGACCACGACACGTAATCCACCCGCCGGGTCTCGCCCAGGTAGAACTCGAGCGGATGCTCTTCAAAGTACTCCTTGACCCGCGCCGGCTTCGGCTCCACTTCTTCGGCCACAATCGCCGGATCATAAACCAGGTAGTCGAGCTTCAGCTTCTGCTTGTTAAAAGCAAAATGCTCTTCCACTTCCCCCGGAAGCACGGTTACGGCGCTGGTCAAAGACTGCTGCACCCTCCTCCTCCGCAGGCTCTTTCTCACCATTCCCTCGAACTCGGCGGGCGAAATCCCGGCCCGGCGGAGCCGCTGCAAATATGTCTGGCGGGTGAAGTTGCCCTGCTGGTCGGTAAAGGTCCGGGCGATCTCCTGCTGCACCTCGTCATCGCTCACCCTGATGCCCAACTGCTCCGCCTTGCGGCCTATAAGCTTCTCCGCCACCAGCGAGTCCATCACCTCAAGCCGGAGATTCTCCTTGTCAATCATGTCCTCGGATACCGGCTGGCCCTGGCCCTGCTGTTGAAGCTGGTACCGCCGCCGGCTGAGCTGGTTACTGAAGGCGTTCTGAAACTCGGTCCGAGTGATCTTCATCCCGTCAATCCGGGCATACACCAAAGCGTTCCTGCCGGCCTCGATGCCCATGCAGGACTGCACCTTGGTCGAGCTCATAAGCCCGAAGCCCCCGAAAAAGGTCAACGCAAGTAAGATCATGAGAATCTTGACCCATCTGGACCCAGACCTCTTTCTAATCCAGGTAAGCATTGAAAAGAGTTCCTCCCTTGACGGCGCGTAAATCGCCTTTCTTCTCTCGCCTGCCCACGCGGGCGAGTGTCAACAAAGCTAAAAGATTATTATAAAAACGAGAAGCGGCAAAAGCAAGGTTTAGAAGAATTGCTACGAAACATCAAACGGAAACGGAGTACTTTGCCCTGAAGTAACGTCAAGACGCAGAGACTCGAGAATTCCTTTGTTTTACCTTTGCGGCTATGCGCCTTTACGTGAAATAAAGTCTTATTGGAAAGACGAGAGTAACATCACCCGCAGATTCTCCGGCCATCCTTTTTCAGGAACTCGCGAGGTCAATGGTGTCTTCGGTTACTCCTTCTTTCTCCAGCACGTTTTTTATAACCCGGTGCGTCTCGGTCTTGGGCAGCTCGTCCATGACGCGGTAGTAGCGGGGTATGGCGAACTTGGCCAGGTGGTCTTGCAAAAACTCCTTAAGCCGCGCCGCATGAACGGTTTTGCCTTCCGCAGGCACCACCGCCGCCATGATGTCGTCCTCGGCAAGCTCGGAGGGAACGGCATACACCGCGCACTCGAGCACATCCGGGTGCTGGAGGATGGCGTGCTCCACCTCGTAGGCGGACACGTTCTCGCCGCGCCTTCGCAAGAACTCGCTCTTCCTGCCCACGTAGTACAAGTACCCCTTTTCGTCCTGGTACACCAGGTCGCCGGTATGGAGCCAGCCGTCCCTGACTTTTTCCGACCCCGCTTTCTCGTTCTTGTAATACTCGACGCTCGACTCGCGGTTGCCGACCCACGAGACAAGCTCGCCCGGCTCCCGGACCGGCACGTCGTTCATGTCGTCGTCCACCACCCGGACCTTGGACCCGAGCGGTTTGCCCAGGCTGCCCTTGGGTGCCTGCCCCCAGTTCATGATGATAAGGCCGCCGCCGTCCACCGCGCCGTAGCCCTCGATGATCTCGAGGTTGAACCGCTTCTCGAACGGCTCCCACATGTCCGCGGGACAGGCCGCGGAGAGCACGTACCGCACCCGGTTCTTTTTCTCGACCTCTTTCACCGGCTGCTTCATGAGTATGGGGATCATGGCCCCCAGGCCGTTGAACACGGTGGCCCCGGTCTCGTAAATCTCGTCCCAGAACTTCGAGGCGCTGAAGCGGGTGGACAGCGCCACCCGGGCGCCCGCGTGCATGGCCGCGGTAACGGTGAGCAGGAGTGCGTTGGCGTGAAAGAGCGGAAAGCAGGTGTAGTATACGTCGTCGCTGTCTAGGTTCAGCCTTCCCACGATGCCGAGTATCTTTATGTTGGTGTTTCCGTAGCGGGTCACCACCCCCTTGGGCAGGCCGGTGGTCCCGGAGGTATACATGAGCAGGCAGATGTCTCCTGCCCGGGCCGTGAGCGACTGCCAGGGAAAGGTTGCCTCCGGGTCAAAGGCTTCGGAAAGGGAACGCGTGCCTTCCGGCACTTCTTCTTCTTCGCCTTCCGGGTTTATCACAACGGCAAGCTCGGACTCGATGTCGTCCTTTACCCGCTCGTAATGCGGGAACAGGTCATGGTTTATTACCAGGATGCAGGCGTCCGAGTGGTTCAGGACGAACTGAAGCTGGTTGCCCCGCAGCGCCGTGTTTACCGGCACCGCGGCCATCCCGATCTTCTGGGCGCCGAAGAAAACGAAAAGCCACTCCGGGCTGTTTTTCATCATGAGCGCAAGATGCTTGCCTGGACCGCCTCCCAGGGCCGCCAGGAACGCGGCCGCCCGGTCCGCCCTCTCGTTCATCTGCCGGTAGGAAAACGTCCTGCCTTGAAAGATAAGAAACGGCCGGTCGCCGTAGAGGGCCGCCTTTTCTTCCAACAGGTCGGCGTGGGATAAGTCCTTTGCAAAGCGGAGCGTCCTTTTTTGGAGGGACAGCCGCAGGGTCTCGCCCAGTGTGCCCCGCCGCCACTCGTCCCGCATGGAGGCGCCCACTCCCTTGGCCACCCGGCCCAGCATCCGGTAGGTTTTCATCTCCTGTTCATGTCCTTTTCTTCATAATTGTTCACGTCTTCTTACTCTTCCTGCCTGATGATCTCTTCCATGAGCCGGAGCCTTTTCGCGGGAGGCGCCCCCAGGATATTGGCTATCTGCTTTGCGTCCCGCATCCTTTTTTCCTGGCCGTAGTCCTCCATGTAGCCGTAGCCGCCCAGCACCTGCACGCCGTCGCCGGCGGCCCGGGCCGCCTGCTCAGCCGCCATGATATGACCGGCGTCGGAAAGAGGCCATGGTCGCCCTTGCTCCGCGGCCTCCGCCATCTGCCGCACCAGGGCCTTGCCGGACTCCGCGGCCACCGCTAAATTGGCGAGCATCTGCCTTACCATATCATAATTTATGATCATCCTTCCGCCCTGGTAGCGCTCTTTGGCGTAAGCCTTGGCCGCCTGGAAGGACCCCTCGCAAACGCCCGTGGACAGGGCCGCGAGCGCGGGCCGGAACCGTGCTGCCAGAGCAGGAAAGCGCTCGTTTGCGTCGTCGCAGAGCAGGGCATGAGCGGGAAGGCCGGCGTTTTGAAGCTCGACGTCCGCGGCCGGGCAGCCGCGCAGTCCCAGGCTGAGTACAGGCCCGCCCACTTTTACGCCTTCCGCTCCGGCGTCAATAAGGAAAAGCCCGACCTTGCCGGTGCCGGAAAGCACGGCCGGGACAATCAGAGCATCAGCCACCGGCGCCGGGACCACGTACTCGACCCTGCCGGAGAGCCGGAAGCCCTCTCCGGTCCTTTCGGCGGCGACCTCTTCCTGCAACTCATGAGGCAGGTCATACGCGGGCAGGCCGATCACCGAGTTCACGTACTTCTCCTTGATCTCCTTTGTGCCCCACTCCACCACTGCCGCTTGAGACAGGGTGTTCATGAAGACCAGGGCGGCAAAGCTCGCGTCGGCTTGTGCAATAGGCATAAGGACCTCGCACAAAGCGGCAATGCCCTGGCCCACTCCTCCCAGGTCCTCCGGAAGCATGACCGAGAGCAGCCCCGTCTCCTGCGCTGCGTCCAGTGCGGCCCGGTTGAACTCCACGAAAGGATAATTGTCACGGTCCACAGCGCCGGCCTCGAGCTCTCTTCCGGCAAAGCGTTCCGCCAACTCCCGGAACGACCGGATGTCCTCGGTGACGCTCATGAAAACACCTCCACTCCCGGTATCTTCCTGCCGAAGTAATGCTGGAAGATGTTGAGCCGGTTGAGCTGGTTGGTCCCCTCGAAAATCTGGAGCAGCTTGGCGTCGCGGAAAACCTTCTCCACTCCGTGGTCATGGCGGATGCCCGCCCTTCCCAGAAGCTCGACCGCGAGGTGGCAGTTCTCCATGGCCATGTCCGACCCGGTAACCTTGGCCAGGGACGACATGTACTGGATGCGGGCGTCGTTGTTTTCAGGCATGGAAAGGAACCTCTTCACCATGGCCTTGCGCATGCGGTCCGACTGGTACATCTTTTTGATGCCGTTGCTTTCGAACACCCGGCCGAGGATCGCGCTTACGGGCCTGGTGTTCATTAGCGCGGGCATCCTGGTAATAAGTCCCCTGCTTCCCATGTTGGTCATGAGCGCGAACTGGGCCTCTAAGTACACCGACCTCGCCATCATCACGTTCATGTACATGTTGGTGAGAATGGACTGCACCCATTGCTGGTTGATCAGGGTTTTCCCTTTGTGCTTTTCTTGGCGGGTTAAGCACAATGCCCTCTCCAGTGCGGCCCGGGCGGTGCCGGTGGACCATGCACCCACTGCAATGCGGGTTATGCCCAAGACCCCGTGGAGCAGTCCCTTAAACTGGTCTTCCAGCTCCGGCCATTCGTCCGACGCCATCACGATGTTTTCCTCCGGGATAAAGCAGTCCTCTAAAATAAGCTCGCTCGCCGGGCCCGCGCGCTGGCCCATCTTCCTTTCCTTGCGGCCCAGGGAGAAACCCTTGGCTTCATTGGGGACCAGCATGCATCCCATGGTTTTCACCGGGTCCTTGATGTCAAAGGGAAGGATGACCACGTGGTCAGAGGCCATGTGCCCGGTGCTGATGAAGACCTTTCTGCCGTTCAACACCGCGCCGCCCGGCACACGCTCGGCCCGGCATATGAGCTTGGCGTGAGGATAGAGGTCCACCTCTTCCACGTCCGTGCCTGCGGTGGGCTCGGTTATGGCACAGTCTATCACGTAGGGAGTCTCGTCGTTCTCGCGGGCCACGATCCTGTCTATGACCTTTTTTAAGGCCCCCATGTTAAACGTCATCATCAGGGCCACCAGGCCGAGGGCGTGCCCTCCCATCATTCCGCAGTAAGCGCCGTCCACTGACGCCTGCTCCTCCATGTTGATCATCATGGCCCCGCCGGTAATGGAGGTGCCGGAGCCTCCCATGAAGCCGGGGATAAAAGAAGAGAGCCGACCGTGCCTGCCGGCCAGTCGAAGCATCTCCCACGAGATATGATCGGGGTCCCGGGCGTGTTCCCTGTCTTCGGAGAGAACCAGAGGAGCAAGGTGTTCGCGCAGGAAAGCCCGCTCTTCATAGAATGTCTTCCTGGCCTGCCGGACCATGGCAGGGCCGTATCCGGCAATCAGGCCATGAAAGCTGTCCTCGAAGCTGAACAGGTCCTCCCTGTCAAAGTCCATGTCGGTCATGAGTTGCACCTCCCGCCCTGGTCAGTAACATGAAATGTTTATAGCACGTCCTTCCAAGGACTGAAGCAGGCCATTATGCCATGAAAAAAGATACTATATGTGAGAGCGGCTTCCGCCGTGATAGCCGCTTTGCAATCGGAGGCAATAAAAACCATCTCAAGGAAACGATGTGCGCGCACGGATTTCACATTAAGCGAGCGGCTTTCCAAAGTCAAGAAGATCCTGCCGGAGTTCGGTGCCCTCCGGCTGGATATGATTCGTGGGTGATGTTATCTTAAGTTTATGGATATGATACCTTTATAAAAAGGCATTTTCCTTGAATTCTTAAAAGATAAGCTTTTCTTACGAGGGCAATTAATGAAAACAATGAATTTAATCAAAATCACTTTGGCAGTTGTCTCGCTTGCGCCGGCGCTTTTGGCATATCCGTCTTTTGCCTCGGGACCATGCCTGTCGCCGAAGTACTGTGAGAATGAGCCTGCTGACACTGAAACTTTTACCTCTAACGGGCATTCCTTGAAAGTGGTGGACATTGAACCGGATACCCGGCCGGCCGTAAAGATAGCGGTACAAGCGTGCGCCGGATTGTACAACCGAAAATCCGGCGGTTCCGTTTATACCCGTATGGAGGAGAAGGACCATAAATGGATAGAGGAGCTTGGTTTAAAACCGGACGAAGTAATGAACGCGGATCGGTTTCTTGAGGCTTGTTTGACGGAGTTCTCCGGATGCGCGCGGTATTCATATAAGGAGCAGCAGACGCTTCTTCCCAATATCCTCACTGTCAGCGCGGTTCTCGGAGCCGTACCGGTGGACGAGGAAATGGATGTCCAATGCGGCGACATTTTGTTTGACGCAACAGAAGAGTTTAAAGAGCGCGACACTCCTTATTCGGCCACAAAGCATGTGTATGAGAACTATGTAGACGATACAACCGGACTCGCCATGCTTAATCCGGGTTACGACACCTCCCCTGAAAAGGTCTGGGACCCTGAGATTGTACAGGACATGAATCCTGCCATGGTGGATTTTGTGTTTTCTGAAAAGTTGTTCGTTATGTTCCTGGTTAATGGCTGCATTAAAGGAACACAGCAAAGTACGCTCCTGAACGATATTGTCAGCGTAAACCCCTGGCCGAAGCCCATCGGAGTATATGGGTACGCAAATTATTGGAATGTATTCGGGGGATACCTTTTCGAGGCCCAGACACTGTGCGCTGAGTCGCGAAACATGGGCGCTGTCCCCACAGAAGTTAATAACCTTTCTTTTTTCTCCACGCGAGGAGAGCCGATTACTGATGCAAGCGAGCTTAAGCAAAATGAGCCGGAGAACATCGAGTATGATCCCACTAAAACCTATATTGCCTTTATAGTGGGCGACGGGGACAACATCGCGTTCATAATGGATTCTCGCGCCGAGTGGTTACGCGGACGGGTCCGGGCTTGCGGCGAAGGAGAAGATTCCTGCCCGCCCCTTACCTGGTCCATTTCTCCGCACCTTTCCCGCATCGCCCCCGACGTGCTCAAATGGTACTACGAAATGAGTTATAAGACGGGAAAGGATTACTTCATGCTTCCGCCCAGCGGCCATCTGTACGCTTATCCCTCGTCTCTTGAAGAGGAGGTCATGCAGGACAAATTCGTGGCGGCCACGGAAAAAGACGCCCGCCTTCTCGGGACAAACAGCACAGTCCATTGGGAGTGGTTTACCAAGTGGCCGTACGCTGAAGAGAAGTTCCTGCCAAAGTACGCTAAAAGGGAAGGCGCCATCAAAGGTTTGTTTCCCGTGAACGTTCCATATTTGTTCCCGACCTTTACATGGGACCACAACCGGTTTTTCAAGGTGCTCTCCGGTCAGGACGGAGGGAAGGTAGTACTCTTCCGCCCGAGAGAATGGAGAGGGATCAATGACAGGGGAGAACGTCTGGACAAGAAATTCCATCTAAGCCCCGGCAATATGGCCCAAAAACTGAGTGAGTACCCGCGAGGAACCGTTGCCGGAGTTTACATGACCAGTGATGGCGGACTTACCCTTGAGAACTCCGTCATGGAGCTGGTCAAAATACTCCCGGAACACGTGCGCCTTGTCAGCACTGATACCGCTGTCCAGCTTGCTCTCGAAGCATCAGAGCCGATGGAGGCAAAATAAAGAGAGATTACAAACATGAAGATAAAAGAATTCATCCTTCGGCGGCGCACTTGCCTTGCACTATCTGTGGTCGCCGCCTTCCTGCTCGCCGCGGCCGCACTGCCGGGCCTCGCGTCCGAGGCCGGGTTGGGCCTATCCGATCTTTCCGCGCAGGCGGATGCTGTGGCCCGCGTTCGCATAAGCTCGATTAACACCGGCTATCGGCACACTCCCCACGGCAAGCTGCCTTTTATTCTATATGAAGCCGAGACCCTGGAGCTCATGGCGGGAACGGCGCCGGCGACCTTTATTGTGCCTGCACCTGCCGCGGCCGGGAAGTCGGGCATTCATCCTCTGCCGGGCGGACCGGCCCTGCAAAAGGGGAAGGAGTACGTTCTTTTTCTCAACAGGGTTGAAGGTGATAAAAAAGAGCTGTTTTACCTGGTCTCGCCCGGTCAGGGCGCGCTGCCGGTGGTTTCCTTGCAGGCCCGCGGCAAGGTCGTGCCACTGCCGTGGTCCAAGCGGAACCCCCAGCGCGGCTTTGTCCACATCCGGCTTAAAGACCTGGAGAGTTGCGTCAAGGCGGTCCGGGACAACCTTCGGCGGGAGGAGCAGAAATGACGCCCCGCCGCGCTTTCTGCTTATGCCTGGCGCTGAGCTTCCTGATTTTTCCATGCCATGGCGCGGCGTATTGGGTCCAGCTTTCCAATAACGACCTGGACCCCCAGAGCTCGCCGGAGCAGTACCGGCCCGCCGCGGACGGCTCCAGGCCCGGCCCGGGCGCTCCTCCCCTTCCCGTCAACATAGAAGTGCTTCCCCTGCCGCTCGAGATGCCGGAAGGATCGAGAGAGGCGATCAAAGAAGCGGTGAACACCTGGGACCGGGTCCCCGGCTCGGCCATGGACGTGTCGGTCAGCTTCGAGGAAGGCGAGTACGACCGCGCGTTCGCAGACCGCCTCTCCGACCCGGACGGCCGTAACACCATCGAGTTCGTGCCCGCGGACTGGCCGCACGGCTGGGGTTCCAACGTGATCTGCATGACCGTTCCCAAGCTGGACCAGGGCAGGATCATGGAAGCGGACATGTTCTGCAACGCTGAGCACTACCGGTGGATGGTCTTTCCCTACCACGGCAGTTTCCCGGACCTGGTTTCCCATAAGCGGGTGGACGTAGAGGCCCTGGTGAGCCACGAGATGGGCCACATGCTGGGTCTCGGGCACAGCCAGTATTCGTGGGCCGCCATGTTCTTCCTGCCGGGCATAGCTGACACGCGCTGTCGCCGGCTTTCGGAGGACGACAAACAAGGTCTCCGGCACTTATACCCGGCCACCCCTGAGGACGAGGGCCCTCCCAGCATTTGGGGGATACACCGCGACACCTTCTCCGACACAAGGTGCGGCCTGGACAGCTATATCACCACCCGGATTTCCGCACTGAGCTACTACGACAGACGACTTACGCTTTCAACTCCTCCGTCCGCGGGCAATACCGTGGTCGAGTACTGCCTGTTCGGCTCCGGCTTTGCCGGCAGCACGCTCTCGGACATGGACGTGGTGGAGGACGGCGTTCTACTGGACGCGGCCACCGCTCATGAGTACGTGTCCCCCAACTTCGCCAAAGCCAAAATCATGAACGGCGCCGGCGGATACCCCGAACTTCCGGCGGGCGGGTATGACCTGTCCGCCTCGAACACCGGAGGCACAGGCTTGCTCTTCCAGGGGCTTTTGATAAACGAAGAGGGCAACGAGCTTCCCGGGGCCGTGATAGTGGCGGGCCGGACCCTGTCCGAGCCGGGCAGGTCGGTAAAACTGTCGGGCCGGGACTCCTTTGACCCGGAGGGCGGGACCCTGTCTTATGAATGGTCGGTGGCGGTCAAACCTCCCCAAGCCGCGGGAGTGCTCTCGTCCTCCACCGCAGCAGAAACCGGGGCCTATCTCGAAAGGCCCGGCCTTTACGTTATCCGGCTGGTGGTAAACGACGGGATCGCGGACTCCATAGCCGACCAGGTAATCATTAGGGCGGAGTACGGCGCCTCTCCTGCGGACGAGGATGACGACTACTCACCTTATGGATGCTCTGCCGCGAAAAGCCGTGGACATGAACCGGCCGGACCGGGACTGTTGTTGGTCCTCGTTCCCCTACTCATCGCCTTGTTGCTGCAGGGCGGTTTCCGGCTTCGACGGAGCCGGCACCGCGGATAAGTCAACCAGCTCCCACACCTTGACCGCGTGCTTGGCGGGTTCTTTTACCGGACATGCCCCGTCGCTTTTTCCGCCGAAACCATTATCAAGCGCCACTGCCTGCACCCTGTTTGTCTCGCCGGCCTTTACCACCGCGGCAACCGGCCGGTAGGCTTGTGTGAACCAGTCCGCTGCAAGGAGAGGTCCTTCCACTTCCTTCCACCATTTGGTTGAGCAATGGAGCACCAGAAGATCGGGCCGGTACTTCTTCACCCACCACGTCATGTCTCTCCTGCCGAGCGCTTTTGCGGCGCCCTCCGTGGGGATGCCGCACTGGTCCACTATGGTCTTGTCTTTTAAGTAGTAGCCCAGCACGCCGATCTCGTGTGCGCCCACGGTGCGGGCCTGTGGCCGGTTCTCCCGCACCCACTGCGCCGCCTCCCGGTAATACACGTACTGGCTTCCCGGTCCGTGAGTCATCTGCAGGTATCCGTTCAAATGGTGCGGAAAGAAAGCGGCCAAAGCGATCCAGAAAGCTGTGCCGGCCCGGGCATAGCCTTTGTCCCGGAAATGCTGGAAGCTGAAAGTAATGCCGCCGATTACAAGCGCCAGGTAACCCAGGGCATGGCCCAGGTGGAAGGGATTGAACCATCTTTCCAGCGGATCGAAACCGGGCAGGGCCTTGCCGAGCGTCCACAAAAGGACAAACAAGAGCGCGACCGCAAGAAGGACGTTGCCGCCGTAGCGGGAAGATGCCAGTCGTCCCGCCAGGGATCCCGCGCCCAGCCCGAGCAGCATGGCGAGCGAGAGGTAGACGGGCGCAAAGTACCAGGTGTAAGGCGGCACTCGAAGGACCGCGGCGTAAGCGACGGCGTGCAGGAGAGCCCATGCCAGGATGATGCGGGGAGCCGCGGCAGGAGTGCGGAAAACGTGAACAAGACCGGCCAGGAGAGCGGCATATCCCAGGAGGCCGGTAACGTCCGGCTCTCCCAGGAAGCGGGCCAGCACTCCGCCCAGCGCTTGCAGGAACATCCATTCTCCGCCCCAGTGTGCGCCGGAGCGAGACTGGGCCAGCTTCACGCCCAGGGTATGGGGAAGTAACTCCCCGAAGTAAACTCCGGAGAACACGAACCACGGCGCCAGTACGAGGGCGAACGCGGCCACCGCCCGGCCGGGAGGAAGCGCGCGCTCTTTGTAAAGATAATGGACCAAAACGATGCCGGCGAGGACCGCGGCGTCAAAACGCACCAGAAGCGCCAGGGCCAGAAGGGCTGCCGCGGGGACCAGCCGCTCCCGCCGGTAAAAGTACAGCGAGGCCAGACAGATCGCCAGAAGCAGGCCGGTCTCCATGCCCATGGTCTGGATAAGAAAAGGGTAGATGCCGATGACGGCTCCGGCGAGGTATGCCCCCGCCGGGTTTTTGTCCCGGTCGCAAAGAAAGGGAAACACGAACCCGGCCGCGGCAAGTCCGGCCATGGTAACAAGCGCGCCCAGAAGCGGCAGGTCCGCGGAGAAGACATAATACAGGAAAGCGAGAAGCAGGGTATGGAGAGGAGAGGTTACCGCGTTGGTCCTCTCTCCCGCGTTGTAGACCCATCCGTGGCCGTCTGCCAGGTTGCGGGCCACCCGGAAAGTGATATAAGGATCGTCAAAGGTAAACCCGTAAAACGCGAGCCCGGCGAGAAGGGCGGCGGCTGCAATAACCAGAAACCACAGCGCTCTTTTAAAGTAGATCGGCAAGAACTTTTGCGCGGGGGCCATGTCCGACATTCTAACACAACCGGGGCGCTTGTAGAGCACGCTTCCGCCCTGCCTGCGGGTTTGGCTGGTAACTTTATCCGACCCGGCCGCTTCTTAAGGGTTCCAGGTCTCCACGATCTTCCACTTGCCATCCTGCTTTTTCAGCTCGGCCCCCTTCTTGTAGATATCGAAGGCGTCGTTTTCATAGTAGGCGTGGACGGTAAAGTTGACCGTGGCTTTTTCGGGTTTCAGGTCGGTTATCTTCAGAGAATCATTGACCACTAATATCTGCTCGAACCCCTGCATGGCCGCTCTTATGTTGGCCTTGGTGTTGGCGGTGGCTTCATGCCAGCAGTTGGTGCTCCCCTGGAAATCGTCCCGCGAAAGCGCGGCGTAGTAATCGTAGATTCTTCTCTTTACGCTTTTCCGGTCGCGCTGGATCCCGGTCATCCGGGACGGCGCTTCTTCGGCCTTTTCGCCGGTGTCCTTGTCAGGTCCCTCTCCGCCGGTTTCCTCGGCCGAAGTTTCCGTGTCTCCCGCGGTGGTTCCGGTTTGTTGCTCCCCCTCAGGCGCAGATGTCCCGCCTTCTTCAGGAGCGGTGCCCGTAGCGCCCGCCGCAGGCGTGCTCCCGCTCTCCGCCGAGACCGTGTCCCCCGCCTCCTGTCGCGCTACAACCGGCTCCTTTTCTTCCGGCGGGCCTCCCAGCTTGCCGAGAAGAAGGCCGGCCGCCGCACCGATCACGAACCATACCAGCGCCCACGCCATTCTGCCGCCAACCGAGTTCTTCCGTTTGTGTGCCGTCATTGTCGCCCCCCGTTCCTGGCTTCCGGACCGGATGCGCCGGCCCCTTTTTGTTAATTCCGCTTTTCGCTTCCACTTTCCGCGCTGTGCTTAGGACTTGTCTCTAAAAAGCTTTCGCCTCACAGTATACTCGATCTCTTCTTTTCAATCCAACGCAGAGGGAACGATATCACTGCGAAATCCAGCGGACCCGGAGTATATTATTTTGTTTCGTGCCGGTTGCAAGTTTTTTTAACGTCTGCTAAAAATAAGTTCCAGTAAAAGGTATCCCGTAAAATTCTTCAAGGAGGACTGGCTTATGAGAACTCGGGCAACAACTTTCGCGGCTTTGTCTCTCGTATTTTTGTTCGCGGCGCCGCTTCCCCGCGGGCACGCTGTGCCGGAGTCCTGTTACGGGCACGAGCTTCCCGGCTTTCGCAGCGTGTTCATCTGTCTTTTCCGGATCACCGCGGACGAAATGTCCATGGAGCAGCTTCGCACGACCTCGTCCGACCTCACCGACGAAGAGCGGGCCTCCATCAGCTACTACCTGGGATACGAGGGACACAACCAGGTCAAAAAGGGCCTCCCTAAACAGAAGCAGGAGTTTTTAGACGAGAAGTATCAGCTCCATAGCCAGGTGACGCCGGATTACGACTTTAAAAAGCTCTTCCCTCACATCCTGGCCGTGTCCAACAACAACCTGACCAAGGAGCAGTACATAAACACCCTGGAACGCCTTACGCCCGAGCAGATAGCGTCCCAGAGCTTCTACATGGGCCCGGAAGGAAGGAAGACCTTTTTCACGGAGATGACCGAGGACCGGGTGGAGATACTCCTTAACCACACCCCGCAATGGGTCATCCTGGAGACGGGCATGCGCACGTATGAAGACATCCGGTCCTACTCCTCCATACTCTATAAGCAGGAGAGGCTCGGAGACAAGCTGCAGGGCAAAGAGAAGATACTTCTGAAGTACCGCGAGAAGCCTCGTTCCATCTACATGAAGTGGCTGGACGGGCCCTGGAAAGGCCGGGAGCTGGTTTACAACGAGGCGTTGCTGGGCAAGGGCAAGGTGCGCGTGCGGGAGTCGGGCGCTCTAGGTATCATACCGGTCACGCTTTCGGTGGACTCGGCCATTGCCCAGCGTGGCTCGAACCACAAGGTGACGGAGATAGGCCTTAAGAACCTCCTGGACATGATTGACGAGAACTACCGGGCGGCCACCCCCAACAACGACCTGGAAAGAAAGAACCACGGCATCGAGCAGCTTGACGGCCATAACGTGTACGTGATGGAGAGCGTGCTCCCGGACGACCGCTCCAAGGGGTACTACTGCCACCGCATCTTTCACTACATAGACTATATCCGGTCCCTGGAAATAAAGGCCCGGATTTACACCTTCGGCAACGAGCTCTACGAGACCTACTACTACACCCGGATCAAAATAAACCCCGGGCTTACCGACAACGACTTCGACCCCGATAACCCGGACTATGACCTGTAGAGCGAAACTATTTTGTCCAAAATGGACTTTTTATTTCACGCGAAGACCGCAAAGAAAAAACATAACAAGCTCGAGCCGTTTTGCTGTTTTAGAGAATTTGCATGTTTGCTTTTCAAAAAACCCGGTTCTACGTATTTTAGTGTGGGTGGATAGAAAACGATGCGTTTATCGCTTTCAGGGCTTCCAGCCTGCCTGTGCGTTCCGCACGCAGACAGGCACGCAGACTGGGCAGACAGCGCGGAACAGGGAAAAGACCGGAACTGGCCCGCCTTCTCCCCGCCGGCAGCCGAGAATGCGCAAAACGCAAAACAGCCTTTATAACCAGAAGGAAAGATCCGATGTCGGTAAGAGACATTCTCCAGTTATCCACACTTAAACACGTTGATCCTTAAATTGATGGACTTGTTAACATTCCTTGGACACCATATTTTCAATACCCTACAAGCCCATTTAGACAGGGAAAAACGGGCTGAGCGCGTTTTCATCAGGAGCAGTCATGTTTCATCTTTTTCCCTTGCCTACATGCGCTCATGGGTGCCGCCCACCGGCCTGGAGCTCACTTTTTGGCGCCGTGTTTTTTGAGCAGATTGACCACTTCGGAGTGCTCTTTGTCTTTCGCCAGCGTCAGTGCGGTCTCACCATCCTCGTTTTTCGCGTTAATGTCCGCGTCCGCGGAAATGAGCTGCTTGACGATTTCGGGATGGCCCTCAAAACTCGCCAGCATGAGCGCGGTGATCCCGTCATTTCTCTTGGCGTTCGGGTCCGCACCCTCGGAAAGGAGCTGTTTGACGATCCCGGGATGGCCCTTGAAACTCGCGGACATGAGCGCGGTCCACCCGTTATCTTTCTTCACGTTGGGGTCCGCTTCCCCGGTAAGGAGTTGCTTGACGACACCGGCATGTCCCTTTTGGCTCGCCATCATGAGCGCGGTGACGCTGTCATCTTTCTTCATGTCGGGCTCTGCTCCCGCCTCAATGAGCTGCTTGATGACCTCGGCATGGCCATTTTCGCTTGCATTCATGAGCGCGGTGACCCCGTCTTTTCTCTGTGCGTTGGGGTCCGCCCCCGCCTCAATGAGCTGATTGACCATGCCGGGATGTCCCTTTTGGCTCGCCATCATCAGCGCGGTGACTCCGTCTTTTCTCTTTATGTTGGGGTCCGCGTCCGCGGAAAGGAGCTGATTGACTACTTCCTCATGGCCCTTATAGCTCGCAAGTATCAAGGGGGTCCCCGCTTTCTTGCCCTTGGTCTTCACGTCGGGGTCCGCTCCCGCGGAAAGGAGCTGCTTGACGATCTCGGAGTGGCCCTGAAAGCTCGCACCCATCAGTGGGGTTCCCCCGTTTTTGTCCCTCGCGTTAATGTCCGCCCCCGCCTCAAGGAGCTGATTGACTATATCCTCATGTCCCTCCTGGGTCGCCATCATCAGGGGGGTCTGAGAAATCCTGTCCTTCGCATTGGGGTCCGCACCCGCGGAAAGAAGCTTTTCCACGACCTCGGGGTGGCCCTTCAAGCTCGCAAATATCAAGGGTGTCGCACCGTTCTTGTCCGTTGCGTCGGGGTCCGCCCCCTTCTCTAAAAGGGTCTCGACCTTTTCGGCGTCTCCCTTCAAAGTCGCAATAAGTAATGCCTTCTCTTCCACCTCGGCTTTTGCCGCCACGGTTTCCGCCGCGTACCCCGCCATCATGACCGCAATCACGGCCGCTATAATAGTCTTTTTCATCTTGTCTTACTCCCTTCGTTCCTTCTGCCTCAACCTGCCGGGACCGGCCCGAACCTCCACGATTCTGAGGACTAGCAGAGGCTGTTTATCATGTCAACCTTAAATTGGGCTCATCAGGATTAAGCGTACTTGAACATGTTGTTTGACTGTTGTAGTAATGGCTCCCGGCTTTTATATCACCAGGAGCCATCGGAGCCACGGGCGCACCGTCGGCCCTGTCTGCGTGCCTGTCTGCGTGCGGAACACACAGGCAGGCGGAACGCACAGGCAGGCCCCCCAGAGCTTAACTTAAATTTCGAAAGGCAAGAGCGTCTTAAGCTTTCAGGTTCTACGTATTTTAGTGTGGGTGGATAGAAAAAGATGCGTTTATTGCTTGCAGGGCTTCCAGCGGGGACAGGGAAAAGACCGGAACCGGCCCGGCCTCTCCCCGCCGGCAGCCGAGAATGCGGAAAACGCAAAACAGCCTTTATAATCATAAGTAACAATGTCAATCCTCATGGGCCACCGGAGCCATGCCTCCAAAATCCCTGGGGGTTCGGGGGATTGGTGTCCCGACTTGTTGAAAGCTTATATTGTTAAAATAATTGGTTACTGAGAAGTCTGTTTCATCCACAGATTTTCATCAGGAGCCAAATTTTTATTACCCACCGGGGCGCAACCCCGCAAAGGTAAAACAAAGATTTCAAACTCTGGAACTTATTGGGCGGGACTAAACTCTGGACGGCGGCAGCTCGCGATTATCGGCGGCGGGGATCGAGCCGGGGAGGTCTCTGCCGCCGGCGTTCCGGCTTTTTTGCAAAACTTTCTTCCAAACCCTGCCGCTCTTTTCCGACTTCCCGGCGTTCTTGGCGGAGAATTTTCCTGGCCGGTTCACTGCCTGTTTTTGTCGTATATGATTTTGAGCCCCTGCAGGGTCAACTCTTCGATTACGTGTTTCACGTGTCTGGTTTGGGGAGCGACCAGTGATGCAAGTCCTCCGGTGGCTATGACCTCGGGTTCCGGTTCCTGGGGGTAGTCTTTTTTGATCTCGTGGTTGAACCTCTCGATCATGGCGTCCACCATTCCGGCGTGGCCGTAGATGAGCCCGCTCTGCATGGCGGACACCGTGTTTTTTCCTATGACCTTGAGGGGCGGGGTAAGCTCGACCTTGGGGAGCTTGGACGCTTCGCGGAAGAGCGCTTCCATGGACAGGGTAAGACCGGGCGCGATGACTCCCCCTTCGAAGCTCCCGGCCCCGCTCACGAAATCGAATGTTACCGCGGTGCCGAAGTCAATCACTATGACCGGTCCCTGGATCATATGGATGGCCGCGACCGCGTTTACGATCCGGTCGGCGCCCACCTCCCGCGGGTTTTCCACGTGGATGGACATGCCGGTCTTGATGCCGGGGCCGACCACCAGGGGCTCGACCTCGAAGCAGCGGCGCGAGAGCTCGATATGAGACGAAAGCAGGGGCGGGACCACGGAGGAGAGACAGAAGCCGGAGACGTCCCGGAAGCCGTACCCGCCCATCTCGAGCAGTTCCTTAAAGAGTATCATGTTCTCGTCCACCGTCCGCTCCCGTATGGTCACCACCCGCCAGTGGTGTTGGAGCTGGTCGCCCTGGAAAATTCCGATCCCGGTGTTGGTGTTTCCTACGTCAACCGCGAGAAGCATTTTAACTTACCTTCCATGTCACTTTTGTCCAAAAGAAATCTTAAAACGCAATGCCGCAAAGACGCAACGAGTAACGGCCGTATAATCATATCAATCCCGGTTATTCCGGCACGATGTCTCCTGCTATGACGGCCTGTTGTCCGAGGACGGTGTCCAGCAGCAAGGCCCCGTCCGCACGTACTCCCGCGGCTCGTCCGGAAAGGACACCTCCGGGTGTATGGGCCTTGATCCTCCTGCCGGTCATCTCGGCCAGGTCGGTCCAGGCGGCCAGGACCTCGCTCTGCCTGCCCTCATCTATCCTTGCAAGCTCGCGCTCCAGCCCGGCGAGCACGTCCTTGAAAAGCTCTGCCCGGCCGTGCATCCTGCCGGTCTCCATAAAGAGGGAGCTCGCCATCTCCCGGAGCTCGGCCGGGAGGTCTTCGTGCTTAAGGTCCACGTTTATGCCCATGCCCGCGACCAGGTAGTCGGCGCCGGGGCCGCCTGACTCGCACAGGATGCCCGCAAGCTTGCGGCCGTTTGCGCGCACGTCGTTCGGCCACTTGATGGCCGCGTCCACGCCCCGTTTCCGGAGCGCCCGCGCCACTGCCACGCCCGCGCTCAGGGTGATGAGTCCGGGCCCGTGGCGGGCGAGCTCTGCCGGGAGCACCAGTGAAAAAAGCAGGTTCTTGCCCGCGGGCGAGAGCCAGCTCCGGGAGAGCCTGCCCCTGCCTTTGGTCTGGAGCTCGGCGACCACCGCGGCCCCGGCCGCTCCGCCGGATGCGGCGAGCTCGTGCGCGTCGTCGTTGGTGGACTCCGTCTCTTGTTTTACCACCACGTAATGGCCGAGCTTACAGCCGGTCCGGCTGAGAGCGGCTTCCTCCAGCGGCTCAGTCATGCTTGTCCTCCAGAGACCCCAGGCGGGCGGAGATGTCGGCTGAAGGAGCGGAGTGGGTGAGCGCTCCCACTGATATGATGTCCACACCGGTCTCGGCGACCTCTCTGACGTTGTCAAGGGTTACGTTGCCGGACGCCTCCAGCGGGATGCGGCCGCGGCAGAGCCGGACCGACTCCCGCATGGCTTCCATGCCCATGTTGTCGAGGAGCGCCAGGTCTGCACCCGCTTCCAGGGCCTGCTCCAACTCTTCTATAGAGGTGACCTCGACCTCGATGCGGAGGAGATGATGGGCTCCCTCTCGGCCACGCGCCACTGCCTCAATTATGGAGCCCGCCATGGCCAGGTGGTTCTCCTTTATAAGGACGCCGTCTGAGAGCCCGAACCGGTGGGGGACGCCCCCGCCCGCGCATACTGCCTGTTTCTCCAGCCCCCGCAAAAGCGGCATGGTCTTGCGGGTGGCCGCGATCACCGCCCCGGTGCCCCGGACCCGCTCGACGAACTCGCGGGTCAGAGTGGCCACCCCGCAGAGGTGCTGGGCGACGTTCAGCGCTGAGCGCTCCGCGCAAAGAAGGGCGCGGGCGGACCCCCGGACCTCGAGGAGTATGTCGCCGGGCCGGGCGCCGGTCCCGTCTTCTGCTGTTCTTATGACGCGGCAGTCGGGGTCCAGGATGGTGAAAAAGCGCGCGGCGAGCTCCATGCCGCATGCCGTGAGCTCGGACTTGGCCTCCCACCACATACGGGCCCGGGCGGAGCTCGGGACAAGCGCGTTGGTGGTTACGTCACCGGGTCCCACGTCTTCGGCCAGCACCGCCTTGATCCAGTCGTCAAGAAGTGCGGCTGTGAAGCAGTGTTCCATAACCAGCTATTATATCAGGTCTCCTGCGGCGGTCAATCATTTCGGGAGGTGGAGTTCCCCCATTTTTCAAATTTCAGAACAACTTTAAAAAGAAAAACCTCTGGGTGGCCCGCCCATCCGTCTTCGGATGGGTGGGTTTACAGGGTCAAACCGCCTTTTTATTGTCCACACATCTTTAGATGCGCCCGCCAACCCCGGCTAACCTGTACCCCACCCATGCCGCCCTCCAAGCAGTGCGGCATGGGTGGGCCACCCTGAGGCCGATGTTAACATTTTCACTTTTTACAGGTCTCATCTTTATGTTGTAAAAGGCAAATCGGGTATCAAACAAGAGTTTTTGGGGGAACTTCACTCAATCATTTAGGGAGCGGGAGGCAAACAATCCGGTATTTTCCGAATTTTTTTATTGGCAAAAGGCCCCGGATGGTATATAATAATAGGTACGGTTGGGCCGGGCCGCTGGAAGGTCCGGGTTTCCGTCAGGAAAGGGATTCATCATGGGCGAGAAAGAGCCGGTGGTGCTGGTGAGCGCCTGTCTTCTGGGGGTGGCCTGCCGCTATAACGGGACGTCCAAGAGGCATGAAAAGGTGATCGAGTACGTAAAGGACAAGCGGTTCGTGCCGGTGTGTCCGGAGTCGCTTTCCGGGCTTCCGGTGCCCAGGCTTCCCGCCGAGTTCGACCGCGGGGACGGCACCACCTTGCGGAGCGGCAAAAACCGGCTTTTCATGCGGGACGGCCGGGACGTAACAAGGCCTTTTTTGCGGGGCTCTTCCGAGGCCATGAAGATCGCCCGGCTGGCGGGAGCGACAAAAGCCGTTCTCAAGGACCGGAGCCCCTCCTGCGGTGTGTACGAGGTCTACAACCACGGCAGTATAGTCAAAGGGGTAGGGTGCTTTACCGCGCTTCTCATTCTGGACGGGATCGGGGTCCTTTCGGAAAAGGAGGTCCCCTCCTGATCTGTCGGCCGGCGTATGTTTTGGGAGCGTGGCTCTTCCTCAGGAAGTACTCGGCTCAGGGGGGAAGTAAAAAATTTTAATTTTTTTGTTGACAAGAGCTTTTTAATATGGTAGATAGAGATTAGATGTATTTTAACGAGGGTATGTAAAAAGTTTACAGTTAATGCGCTGGATTTCAACAAAATTTTCAAAAAGACCGGCCGCGGGGAAGATGAAGCGGCGGTTTTTGTCCGTAAGTGTTTGATATTGTGGAGCTAGAGTGATCGCCCGGCAAAAGGGTATGAATTTTGCAAATATAAATAGAGAGTTAAAATTGGCGGAGAAGAAGTTGAAAGGCAGAGAAGACGTGGTTTTTACAGACTTGGATGACGGCAGCGCGGTGCTTTTGCACCTGGAATCCAAGTATTATTACAGCCTTAACGATACCGGGAGCTTCCTGTGGAAGCTCATGGAAAAACAAGAGGGCACCACGGAACAAGAGATGATAAAAGAACTTTGCGACGCTTACGACGTGGACGAAGGGAAGGCCAATGAGGACGCGTCATCTCCGCTCAGGGCGCCTTCTTCCGACGAGGAATCAGGGGCGCACCCGGCAAACAACAGGGTGCATGCCACCAGCATAAGCCCTGTCCATTTGCCGGGTGCGCCCCTGATTCCTCGTCGGAAGAAGGCACCCTGAGCGGGGATGACGCGTCCTCATTGGGAATGCCGGTTACACTTATTCCCGGTGAGAAGGGTGAAAAAGATGCCCAGCTCGACTTCGGCGACGGCTCTGACGCGGGCGTTGGCGTATTTGACGG
>JAWOBU010000032.1:0-19009 GCA_046484135.1 bacterium | reverse complement strand
AAACCCTGACACCGACGGCGACGGACAAAACGACGGCCTGGAAGCCGCTTTGTGCCATTGCCCGCTGGTGCACGGCGACACCGCCACCGGTGTTGATCCGGCCTGCATGGACGGCGACCGGGACGGAGACGGGGTCCTGAACTGCTATGACAACTGCGAGCGGACGAAAAACACCGGCCAGAAAGACACGGACGGAGACCACCTGGGAGACGCCTGCGAGGCATCATACGGCGCAGGCGCAAATAACTCGGACACGGACGGCGGCGGCGAGCCGGACGGCATCGAGATCAAAGCGGGCAGGAATCCGACGGACGCTTCCGATGATTTCGGGGATTTTACTGATAAAGATGACGACGGCTTGCCGGACTGGTGGGAGGACGAGGTCGGATTAAACATCGGCTTTGATGACAGCAGTGCTGACCCGGACTCGGACGGCCTCACCAACCTGGAGGAGTACCAGTGCGGCACTGATCCTTTTAACCCGGACACCGACGGGGACGGCATAAGCGACGGCGAAGAGGTTGACCGGGGCACCAGTCCGCTGGTGCCGAATGAGACTAGCTCGAGCGGCGGGGGAAGTTCCTCCGGCTGCGCCATGATAAGTGAAAGCGGGAGCGGCTATGCCTTCATGGCAGGGCTTTTGCTCCCTCTCTTCGTTCTTTTCCTTGTGCGCTTCATGCCCGACAGAGACAAGAAGGTCCTTTGAACCCGGCAGCCTCCGAGCGTCTATTACCTGTAGTGTTTGTTCAACCTTGTCTTTGTCGCTTGCACGCAACTTATAAACTTTAATCTGATCTGCTAATAGCCTTGTTTCAGGTGGAAGGACACTGGCAGGACCAGGGTAAGGGATGAGCGGTCGAGCTCGGAGGGGATGGGCGGAAAAGGCGCGGCCTGCTGTACGGCGTCCTTTGCCGCCCGGTCCAGGAGAGGATACCCCGAGCTGTTGACTATCTTTACTTCCCGGATGCGGCCGGAAGATTCGACCACAAAACGTACCTTGACCACGCCGGCGTCGCCCGAGCGCTGCGAGTCTGCGGGGTAGTGCTTTTTCCTCTCCACCTTGCGGCGCACCGCCCGCTGGTAACGCTTGAGGACCGCCTCCGGGTCCGGCGCGGGGGCAAGGTCCGTGTTGGATGATTTCATCTTCCTGGAAAGCCGATCCAGGAAAGAGTCGGACTCGGGGGGTTGTTCGGCCTTTGGCAAAGACTTGTCTTCTTCTTTCTCCGGAGCGGGAGCAACCTCGTCCTCCGGTTTTTTTTCTGGTTCCGGCTCTGGTTCCGGCTCTGGTTCCGGCTCGGGCTTTGGCTCGGGCTTTGGCTCGGGCTTTGGTTCGGGCTTCTGCTTCGGCTCCGGTTCAGGCTGGGGCGATGGTTTCCGGTCCCGCGGTTCCGGCTCCGGCGCGGGCTCGGGTTCCGGCCGCACTTCCGGCTTCGGTTCCGGTTTTTTGCTCTCTTTCTTTTCCGGTTCGGGCTCGGGCTTCCGGGATGTTTTTGCCGGAGTCGGAGCTTTCGGCTCGGGCGCAGGGGGGGCGAGGAGCTTCAAGTCCACCTTGGCCCGGAACTCCGGTTTTTTGGGCTCCTCGATGGAGCTCCCGGCCAAGGCCACTATCCCGGCATGGAGGACCAGGGAAAAAACCAGGGCCAAGATGAAGCGGGGATTGTTGTTCTTTGTGTAACCGTATCCTTGTTTCATGAGGGGCATGTCCTGCGCGACCTGGAACGATTATAGCATTGCGGCGGCCGTCGTTCCATCCCCGGCTTGCCGCCCCTGCCCCGCCTGATCTTTCGGAACGCCGCCTGGTTTGAGCGGCCTTGGTTTTGCTGGTATGTTTTCAGGTGCGAACAAACGGACCGGCCGCCGGCAAGGAGGAGTTAGCATGGAGTACAGTACCATAAGGTTTCACAAGGAGGACGCGGTAGGAGTTTTGACCCTGGACCGCTCGGAGCGCATGAACGCCATGAACTACCGGATGCGGGACGAGCTGCGTTCTTTTTTCATGGAGATGCTCACGGACACGGACACACGGGTGATCGTTATTACGGGCGCAGGCAAGGGTTTCTGCTCGGGCCTGGACCTTAAAGACTCGAGCATCACCACGCCGGAGAACCGCTACACCCCCAAGCTTTCCTACGAGCTGCAAAGGCTGTTTTCCGACGTCATCCTTTTCATGCGCAGGTGCCCGCAGCCGATAGTCGGCGCTCTGAACGGCGCCGCGGTGGGCGCCGGTCTTTCGCTGGCCATGGCGTGCGATGTGCGGCTTGCGGCGCCCGGGGCCAAGTTCAGTGCCGCGTACATCAACATCGGCACCGGCGGCGCGGACATGGGCTCGTCGTGGCTTTTTACCCGCACGGTGGGGCTTGGCAACGCCGCCCGCTATCTTTTGACCGGCGACTTTTTCAGCGCGGAGGAGGCCCTTCGCATCGGGTTCGTGCAGGAGGTAGTGGAATCGGGCAAGCTGCGGGACGCTGCCATGGCCCTGGCGCAGAACATGTCGGGCAAGTCGCCTTTGGGACTTCGTCTTACCAAGGAGGCCCTGGACCGTAACGCGGGGGGCATGAGCCTGGAGGACGCCATTCGCCTGGAGGACAGGAACCAGGCTTTGTGCATCTCCCAGCTTGCCGCCTTGGCCGAAAACAAGAAAGGCGGAGAGAGTTAACCGGACACTGGAGTGGTTTTGGAAAAGTTCGTCTACTCCTGGAGCGGGGGCAAAGACAGCGCCCTGGGACTTTACGAGATGCAAAGGGCGGGCGCAAGACCGGAGTATCTTTTTACCACTGTAACCCGGGACTATGACCGCATCTCCATGCACGGGGTCCGCGCGGACCTGCTTCGAGAGCAGGCCGGCGCTTTGGGCGTCTCCCTTTGGGTAGTTACCATCCCGGCGAACTGCACCAATCAAGTCTACGAAGAGATTATGGCCGAACAGATGCAAAAACTTCTGGCCGCGGGCATAACCAGGGTCGCTTTCTCGGACATCTTTCTCGAAGACGTGCGGCGCTACCGGGAGGACAACCTGTCGCGGGCGGGTATGGAAGCGGTGTTCCCGTTATGGGGCCGGGACACCGCCATGTTGGCCGGGCGCTTCCGGGAGCTCGGCTTTCAGGCGGCAGTAACCTGCGTGGATGGAAATGCCCTGGATGGAAGCTTTGCGGGCAAAGAGTACGACCGCCATTTCCTGGACAGCCTGCCTGCCGGCGTAGACCCTTGCGGGGAGAACGGAGAGTTCCACTGTTTCGTTTACGACGGCCCCCTGTTTTCCCGCCCGCTCCGGTTCCGGCAGGGAGAGGTCGTAAAAAGGGAGGGCAGGTTTTACTTCCAGGAGCTGGTTCCGGCAGGCGGAGCTTCGAAACAAGCGGCGATGGGCCGCTCGGAAGCGTGTTGCACCACGTTTGGCGGCAACAAGTACATGGGAGGATAGGGACATGGCTTCTACCATAGTAGTAGGCGGCGGTATCTGCGGTCTTCAGTTATCAGCATTACTTTGTTCGGACGGGGAGGAAGTGGTGGTGCTGGAGAAGCTGTCGCGCTCGGGCGGCCGGGCGTACCTGTGGAAGAAGGACGGCTTTACAATGGACAACGGGGTGCACCTGGTCCGGTTCGGGCCGGAGAGCGCTACCGCGCAAGTGTTCCGGCACATCGGCCGCCCGCTCGAGTTCACGGACCTGGGCAAGAGCTTTGTGGCATTCCCGGACGGTGAGGTCGTGGACTTTCCCACCTCGCCGGGGGGTTTTCTTACCACCCGGCTCATGAGCGTGTCCGAGAGGCTGAAAAGCATCCCGCTTCTTTTGAAGATCAAGTCCGGACCGCCGGGCTCGCTTCTCGAGACCAGCGTGGAAGAATGGATGAACCAGAATAATATCAAGGGAGGGCTCAGGAAGTACCTCCACCTGGTGTCCGCGTCCATGCAGGTCTGCCCCTTTATAGAAAAGGCCAGCGCCGGCGAGATGCTCCTTAACATGGCAAGCGTGCTCCGGAAGAAGAAGTCGGTCATGTATCCACGCCACGGCTGGCGTTACATTTACGAGACGCTTTTTGACGTGATCGGCAAGAACGGCGAGGTCCGGACGGGGACCGAGGTCAAAAAGGTTCTGGTAACTGAGGGCAGGGCTTACGGAGTGGAGCTCGGCTCCGGTGAGGAGCTTCATGCGGACCGGGTGGTGATAAACCTTCCCTGCCAGGAGCTCTTTACCGTACTTGACGAATCGCTGGTTCCTGAAGACTATGCCCTGCTCTGCAAGAGGCTCCGTCCCACCGCGGGGGTGGTGATAGACTACGGTCTTGAAAGGCCGGTGTCAGACTCGGCCGGGCTGTGGTATCTTTGGGACCCCATGAGCTTCGGGGTGTTTACCTCGAACCTGTGCCCGGAGCTGGCGCCTGCCGGCAAGCAGCTTCTCACCTGGCTGTTGCCGGCCCGGGTCGAGGACATGCAGGACCCGGAGAAGGCGGGCGAGCTCGAGAAGCGGCTGGAGGAGGCCATCTTCCGGCTTTTTCCCGAGATCAAGGACAGACAGGAGTGGCGGCGGGCCATGCACCTTTCCATGGTGGACGGGGTCGAGGTCAATGTGGACCAGCACCGGGAGAAGCGGCCCGGCTGTCGCGTTCCCGGCATCGAGGACCTGTTTTTAGTGGGAGACTCCTTGAAGGCCCCCGGCGCGGGCGGCGACATCGGGCACGAGTCGGTGCTGGAATGTTACCACGAGTTGACCGGCAGAAAGCCGTAACAGCTCCGGAGGCTTGATGGACCATTACAAGCTGGTTATAAGCGACTTTCATATCGGGACCGGCCTTCTGGCGGAGGACGGCACCCTTAATCCCCTTGAGTACTTTATCTTCGATCCCCGCTTGATAGCCTTTCTGGATTATTACTCGAGCGGGCCTTACAAGAACACCGACGTGGAGCTTATTTTAAACGGGGATTTCCTGAACACCCTTCAGGTGGATTTCCAGGAGAGCTTTCCCACCGAAATTTCGGAAGAGCTCGCCATAAACAAGGTAAGAAAGATTGTGGACGGCCATCCCGAGGTGTTCGACGCCCTTCGCAGGTTCACCGCCACTCCGCATCACAGGATCACTTACATCGCGGGAAACCACGACCCCGGCGTCCTGTGGCCGGGAGTAAGAAACGAGCTGAACCGCCTCCTGGAGACGGAGATTTATTTCCCGGGTTTCAATTATACCTTTGACGGAATTTGGATAGAGCACGGGCACCAGTACCACCCCTCCAACCGGTTCGACACCGGCAACCTTTTCAAGAAGAACAAAAGCGGCGAGGTCATTCTCAACCTGCCGTGGGGATGTCTGTGGGTCATCGAGTTCTTGAACCAGGTCAAAAAGGAAAGGGTCTTTATTGACCGGGTCCAGCCGTTCCGGAGGTATCTCTTGCTGGGACTGGTGTTCGACCCCTTGTTCGGGTTCCCGGCCATTACCAGGCTGACGCTGCATTTTCTACGCGACCGGTTCCGGTTCAAAAACCTTACCGATCCGGTGGAGCGCAGAAGGAGCATGCAGATCCTGCGTTACTTAAGAGTGGTGCCGAATCTCGAGTACTCGGCCAGGAAAATTCTGGCCCGGCCCGGCTACCATTCCGTGATCTTCGCTCATAACCACCAGGCGGCCTACCGCCGCTTTGGAAAGGAAAAACTCTACGTGAACACCGGCACCTGGAACGACATCATCCACCTGGACATCCAGAACCTGGGAAGGCAGCGTCGCATGACCTATGCCTTTATAGACTACCCGGACAAAAAAAGGCCCCGGGTCAAGCTGAAGCTCTGGAAAGGGACCCAGCTCGTTGAAGAGGACGTTATCTTTTAAAGGCCCTCCATGACCGGCGAAGTTGATATAAAAAACCGGGAAGCAAGACCTGCTCCCGGAGGGCTCCTGGTTCCCCTCTTATGGACCGCGGCCCTGGCAATGGCCTTTGCCGCCTGGATCGCGATATTCGAGACCGCGGCTTCATGGTCCGCCTATCTGTTGGACCCCGCCGGGGGAAACACCGTGTGGGAAAGGCTTGGCCAGGCCGCACGGCTCCTCGATCCTGAGGCCGCCAGGGAAGCGCTCGGGGGCACGGTCTGCCTGGGAGCCCTGCTGTGGATCATGGCCGCCGCTATATGCCTGCCGGTCGGACACAGATTGAAAAGGGAACCCCTAAGAGCTCTCCATGCATCTGTGCTTTTCATGGCGGCCGGGCTGGTGCTCTTTACCGGGGCCTTTCACGCCGAGCGCGTCTTTGAAAACGCATTGGTCCGGAACACGGTCTTCTTGTCCGGCGCCGCCATATACATTGTCTTGCAAGTGGCTCTGTACTCTTTGCGTTCTCCTCAGAAACATCCTTTGAACCATGTCTTCTGGCAGTCCGCCTGGATCGTGGCAGCGCTCTCGGTTCTCTCCTCCCTGCAGGAGTCAGCCTCCCATATGCACGCTTTTCCCCGCTATCTTGTTTACGCGGCCGCCATAGTGTTTTGTGTCGCCGGGTATTACCTGTGCAGGAAAGCGGGGGAGAAGGTGCTTGCCGATGCCGGCCGGCGCCGTTCGTTCGAGTCTTCCGGCCTGATAGCCACCTGGGCGCTTATTGTAATGGCCGCTCTTTCCGGGCTTTCCTTTTTTCAGCCGGAGGCCAAGTACCCGGAACTTTCCGGCAGGAGCAACCGCGGCCCGAACCTCGTGTTCATCGTCCTGGACACCGTACGCGCCGACCGGCTTTCGCTTTACGGGCACGAGCGTTCCACTGTCCCTTTCCTTGAGTCGCTTGCCGAAGAGGGCGCCGTGTTTACCCGGGCTTATACGCCTTCGCCGTGGACCCTTCCTTCCCACGCCTCCATGTTTACCGGCCTCTTTCCCTCGGAGCACAACTGCGTCCACGGGAACCTGTGGCTGGACGAGAGGTTTGAAACCCTGCCGGAGAAGCTCGAAAACAAAGGATACGTAACTTTGGGGTTCTCGGCCAACCCCTGGATATCATCATTCACCAACATGGACCAGGGCTTCCAGGTGCTTCTCCACTCCGACGCACTCTCCCGTGAAGAACCGCGAAGCTCGGGACAGCTTATCGCAAGGATCGTAAAAGGGATCGCCGGAATTTCCTCACCCGCGGACAGCGGCGCCCGCCAGGCCCTGCGGGTATCAGAAGACTGGCTTAAAAAAGCGGCGCGGGACCCGAGGCCATTTTTTCTTTTCATCAACTTCATGGAGGCCCATCTTCCTTATCCCACCGAAGCTCAGGCATACAAGTTTTTCAAGGACCCGGGAGAATCTGCCGGAGAACTCGACAGGATGGACTTCAACTGGCTCGCGTATGACGCGGGACTTAAGGAGCTTTCCCCTTCCGGAAAAAAGATGCTCCGGACCTGGTATGACGGGTCAATCTATTATTTGGACCGGCGGCTCGAGGAGCTTTTCCGCGAGCTTGAGAAGCGGGGTCTTTCCGAGAACACGGTGGCGGTTATAGTGTCGGACCATGGCGAGAACATCGGGTATCACGGCCTGTGGGGACACGAGTTCTCCGTGTACCACGGCCTTTTGCACGTGCCGCTTCTCATCTTTGGACCGGGCAGGGTGCCGAAAGGGATCGAGGTTGAAAAGCCTTACTCACTGGAACGGCTTCCCGGGCTTTTGTTGTCCCTGCTGGATGGCGAGAAAGCACTGCCGTTACCGCAAGAAGACGAAGACGACAAGCTGCTTTACTCTTTCCGCAACCGGCCCTATCGGTTCATGGACCGGGTCGAGTCGCACTTCCCCGCCTATGACCGGTCCCGCTTTAACCGGGACCAGCTTTCCGTCATAGAATTCCCCTATCATTACATCCGGGACTCGAAGGGCGCGCACGAGCTGTACCGCCTCGACCGGGACCCGCATGAAGAAGAGAACCTTATTAATGAGCTTCCCAAGCTCGGCCGAAAGTATGAAAAGCTCCTCACAGAGCATGCAGCCGCACATCCTCCCCGCTACCCGGAAAGCGAAGAGCCCCGCTATGACCTCATGACTACGGAAAGGCTCCGGTCGCTCGGCTACATCAAATAAAGTTTGCGGCTCGGCAGAGAGTTATTTCTTGGATTTCTTCCTGGCCTTGGCCAGCTCTTCCGCGACCTCTTCCTTGCCCGCCTCGAGCTCCTTTAACTGCTCCTTGTCCCGCTTCAGCAAAAGGTCCTGGAACTCTCCCACGTGGGTCTTCTCTTCCTTGGCCACGTCCAGCAGGATCACCTTCAGGTCCTGGTTGCTGGTCATGGAGGCAAGCTGCTCATACAGGTTGATGGCGTCCAGCTCGGCAATGATGGCGGTCCGGAGAATCTCCTGGTCCAGGTCGCTCTTCTTGATCTTGGACAGATCGAACGGAATGGTTGAAAGCATCTTCTTCCTCCTTCAAAGGATTTTGTCTGAAACTCCTGTTCTGACAACTCAAAGAAAAGATTGTAGCACAGCAACAACAGAGGGGACAAAACAAAACAGGCGGCCTTACTTGAAATGTCTCTCCACCTCGGATGAGTAAGCGGTCCCCAGACGATCGGCGTTCTCCGAGACCCACCGTGAAAACCGGGTCGGGCAGGTCGCCGGACCTTGCGACACCAGAACCCCCTCCATGAGCGCTCTGATCTCGTCGCGGGTTATGATCACGTCCTTCAGAAACGGCTCCATGACCTTGCCTGCCAGTACTCCCCACACAGGAGGAACGCGAATAAGAGGCGTGTTCTTTCCGATCCTCTTCCCGATCTGCCGCACCATGTCCTCGTAGGTGAAGGTCTCGGGACCCACTGCGTCCACTATGGTGTTCCGGTCGCTGTCCCCCAGCCTTACCGCGAGCTCGGCCACGTCGTCCACGTAAACCGGCTGGACCGGATAACGGCCGTGTCCGAAGATGCCGAACACGGGCAGCTTGCGCAGAAGATAGGCGATGTTGTTTACGAGGATGTCCTCTCTGCCGAAGAGCAAGGTGGGCCGGATGATGGCGTAAGAAAGCCCCGAGCTTTTAAGGGCCTCCTCAACTTCCGCCTTGCCCCGGAAGTAAGGATAGGGAGAGTCCGGAGTAGGATTGGTTACGCTTATGTGAACGAAGCGCGAAACCCCGGCCTCCGCTGCCGCGTGGATCAGGTTCCGGCTGTTGGCCACTGCCCGGTCAAACCCGCTGCCTCCGCGGCCGAACCTTACCCAATAGGTGTTATAAACAGTGCTCGCGCCGGAGAGGTCCTCGACCAGCCGCTCCGGCTCGTCAAAGTGGTACTTGATCGGCTCGAGCATGGCCCCGTACGGGTTCTCCCGGTCCGGGTGACCGGTCAAGGTGCGGACCCGCACGCCGCCCTCAATGACCCGGCGGGCGATATAGCTGCCCAGGTAGCTGAAAGCGCCGGTTACTACCTGTACCGACCGGGGCAGGATCATGGTATCACCGCCCGTACTCCTGTTTTATGTTCTTATAGGTCTCAGCGAGGAACCCGAAGGCTTTCTTCTTTTTGCGCTCGTGAGTAACAAGCCCTTTAAGGTTGAAGTCCTTTACGGGGTTCTCTTTTCTCTTGTCGTCCCGAAAGTCGGCCAGTATCCACGGCATGGTGCCGGTAACAAAGTCCTTCTTCAGGATGTGCTCGAACTGGGTCTGGTAAAGCTCGAGCTGATACTCTTCGGTAAAGCCCTGCATCTTGCTGCCGATCTGCTGTTCCTGGCCGGGCGCCCGGCCGGGAATGGCGCCGCCTCCGAACTCGGAGATGATCACCGGCTTGTCGGGCCATTTGGCGTGGACCTCGTCCAGGTACGGCCCGATGTCTTCCGGCTCATCATAGTACCAGCCGAAGTACTCGTTTATAAAGAGCACGTCCGCTATCTCGGCGGAGAACTCGATGTGGGGGCTCAAGGGAGGCGTGGTGAACACGGCGAAGGTTACGGGCCGCTCCGGGTCGAACTTCCTGGCCGCGTCCATGAGCCTTCCGAGGAGCCTCTTCATGCCGAGCATGTAGGTCTGATTTTCGTTGCCCACCGACCACATGACCACGCTGGGGTGGTTCCGATCGCGCTCGATGGTTTCGATAAGCTGGCGGGCCGCGTTCTTGTAGAGCTTGTCGCCCCGGACCGCTTTATAGCTTTTTACGGACTGGGGCGCCTGGTAGAGCGGTATCTCGTGGGTTATCATTACTCCGCTTTTATCGCAGGCGTCGAGCCAGCGCGGGTCGTGCGGGTAATGGGCGGGCCGCATGAAGTTTACGTTGAGCTCTTTTAAAAGCCGGGTGTCCTTTTGAATCCACTTGTCGGTCTGGACCGCGCCGGTGCCGGGGAAATCCTCGTGCCGGTTCATGCCGCGAAGATATATGGGCTCCCCGTTCAAGTAGGCTTGGTGGCCTCTGAACTCGAAGGTCTTGAAGCCGATTTGTTGGTGTTGGGTTTCGCTTGAATTGTCCGAGTCTACTTTGATTTTTAAAAGATACCGGTTGCCCGGCTCTTCGTCGGACCAGGGTTTTACGCCGTCTATTTTTTTCTCGAATCGGAAGGCGGCGACATCATCACCGGCTAGTTTTAGCTCGCTTGATGTAACGTCCGCGATCCTGTTCCCGTTAAGGTCGTGAAGAGAGAGCTCGAGCGCGGCCGCAGAGCCTTTTCCAGAATGGTTGTAAACCACCCCTTCGCCCGCCAGGAGTCCGGTATGAGATGTGCGGACGGCCAGCTTGCAAAGGCTTACCTCTGGGGTCTTCTCAATCTTTGCCTCCCGGTGGATGCCGCCGTAGAACCACCAGCCCAGGGCCGCGCCCTCCCGCACCAGCGGCGGAAGCGTGTTATAATCCTGCCGGTTGTCAACCCGCACCGCGATATGGTTCGTCTTCCCGCAGCGCAACATATCGGAAAGGTCCAGGCTCCAGCGCGAGAACCCGCCCTGGTGCGAGCCCGCGAGCTTGCCGTTTATGTAAACGTCCCCCTCGTAAGCGACCCCGTCCATGACAAGCCGCGGCCAGCCGTCTTCACACATGGACTCCGAAACCTCGAAGCTCCGCCGGTACCAGCCCGCGCCGCGGTAATACAGCCACTCCTTCTTCTGAGCGTTCCAGGAGCCGGGCACTGGATGGCCGTACCAGCCCGAGTCATCGTGTTCCGGCTTGTACCAGCCTTGTTTCCCGCCCCTGTCGTGCGGGTCCCGCTTGAACTTCCAGGTGCCGGCAAGGTCCAGCACCTCGTGATCGGTTTCGCTTAAGCGCGTAAAGTACGGCATGTCCCGTTCGAAAAGCACGGGCACGCCGTCCACGTCCCGGATGTCCAGAGCGAACGCCGGATCAGGCTCTGCGCGGGCCAAGCCCAGCAGCATGGAAAAAACCAACAAGTAAAAAACAAACCGCCTCATACGTGCCTCCTTTCTTTAAACCGTTTTTTCTTAAATACATATGTTCGTAGTGCGAGCGACTTTAGTCGCGACTTTACCCTCTCGACAGTCTCCGCAATTTATAATTTGACAAAGCAGCAATCAAGAGCGGATGCTGAGTAATCAACGGACATCTCTTACCGTTCTTTTCCCTTATACAGGCATGATACAATATAAGCAAATATGTAATGGCGCAACGCACGGCGCGGTGCTCTATACCTTTGCCGGAAGGAGACGATCATGAAGCCGAGGCTTTTTTCATATCTTTTGTTTGTCGTTATTGCGGGTCTGTCCTGCGTGCGCGCCACTCCGGCTAACCTGCACCAGGCCATAGAATCTGGAGACACGGCCGCCATAAAAGACATCCTGGATAAAAAGCCGGGGCTGGTGAACGCTCGTTCCGCGAAGGGTGTTCCTCCGCTTCACCACGCGGTTTTATCGGGCCGGAAGGATATCTCCTTTCTGCTTCTCGAACGCGGCGCAGACATGGAAGCCAAAGACCCGCAAGGCAGGACCGCGCTGCTTGTTGCAGTACGTAAAGGAAATCCTGATCTGGCCCGGCTTCTTCTGGAAAAGGGGGCCTCTCTTCTGGTAAAGGACCGGCAGGGGGAAACCCCTTTCCGGTCTGCCGCCAAAGCGGGCCGGGTCAAGCTGGTAGAGCTCATGCTGGAATCCGCGGACAAAGCCGAGCGGGGGAAAGTCAAAAACGGGCTTCTCCTGTTTTGCGCAAGACACGGTCTTTCGTCGGTACTGGGTATGCTGCTGGAGCAGGGCGCAGATGCGAACTACGCCGGGGAGGGCGGGTTACGGCCGTTGCTGGCGGTAAGCGAGGGATGTCATCTCGAGTGCGCCAGACTGCTTCTGGACGCCGGCGCGCGCCCCTTACTGCCGGACCGCAAGGACTGGAGCGCTTATAACCATGCCGTTCATAACGATTGCGGCAAGCTGCTCGATCTTCTGCTTGAAAGTTCGAAAGAAGCGGACCAAAGAGACGCTGTTTTAGGCTCTCTTCTTTTGCAGGCATCGTATGAGGGAAAGAAAGACCTTGTCGCCATTCTGCTTGAAGCGGGGGCGGACGCCGGCTTTGCGAATGTGATTGGACAGACCGGCCTCCACCTGGCAGCCGCGGCAGGGAAGGATAACGTGATTTCGCTCCTTCTGGAGAATGGCGCTGACGCACGGACGGCGCGGCAAGACGGGGCAGAACCTCTCCACCTCTCGGCGGAGGCAGGCAGTGCAAAGTCAGCGCGAGCGCTTTTGAAAAACGGCGCGGACATTAACGCCGGCGATGCGCGGGATAAAGAACAAGGCAAAGAGAGGAATTTTCCCGGTACCCCTTTGCACTTCGCCTGCGCACACGGCCGGACCGCTGCGGCCAAGCTTCTTTTAAAGGAAGGCGCGGACACCAATGCCCGGGACGAGAGCGGCCGGACGCCGCTTCATGCGGCTTCGGCCGGCGGCCACCCTGGGTGCGTTAAGGCCCTGGTGGATGCAGGAGTAGACCCCGGCCGGCAAAACGAGGACGGCCTTGCCCCTCTTCACCTTTCGGTAACCAACGAAGAAGACGAGGTTACAGCCTTTCTGCTTAAGGTGGGCGCTTCCGCTGCTGTTAAAAACAGTAACGGCCTTGCGCCCTTGCACCTGGCTGCCTACACGGGAAATGCAGAGACCCTGAAGCTGCTCCTGAAAAAGGGAGTGGACGCTGACAGCGGCACCGACCACAACGTAACTCCCCTGCACGCGGCAGCGCAAGCGGGAAACAGCATGGCGGTGAAAACACTTCTTCAAAACAAGGCGGCCGCAGATGGCGAGGCAAGCTCTCCGGTGCCCTGGGTCTACTTGAACTATACCGAGCCGGGCTCTTTCCGGACCATGGAGTACCTGTTCGCAAAGCTCAGGAACCTGGAGATCGAAGGCATCACCCCCCTTCACCTGGCGGCCCGGAACGGGCATACAACCATAGTCAAGGCCCTGGCAAAGCACGGCGCCAGTATTAACGCGCAAAGAAGCGACGACATATCTCCCCTGCAGGAGGCGGCCTGGGCGGGCGAACTTGAGACCTGCAAGCTCCTGTACGAGGCGGGGGCAGAGCCGGACGTGTTTGCGAAGGCCGCACTGGGCAGCACGGTCGAGCTGGAAAGCATGATAGAAGAGGACCGCGGCTTTCTGTCCAAAGAGGACCCCAAGGGCTTTACCGCTCTTCACTGGGCAGCCATGTTCGGCAATGTTGCGAACCTCCGTTACCTACTGGAAAAGGGCGCGGACCCGGCCAAGGAGGGCCGCGCTGACGCAGACCGGGTTTTGCGGTCCATGATGGAGGACGTCTGTCATGGCACTGCCTTGCACGTGGCCGCTTTTAACGGTCAGGACAAGGCAGTGGAGCTTCTTCTGGAAAGAGGCATGGATGTGAACAAAAAGTCGGAGCGAGGGAGCACGGCTTTGCATCTCGCCGCCCAGGAGGGACACCTGGAAACCATGAAGCTTCTTCTTGGAAAAGGGGCCACCGTGTCCGCGAGGACGGAAGGGGGCATTACTCCCCTTCACCGGGCGGCGTACAAGAACCGTGCGGAGGCTGTAGACCTGCTTGTTGAACACGGCGCAGAGGTGGACGCGGTTTCGGAGGAGCTGCAGGGCAAGACGCCCCTTCATGTCGCCGCGGTAGGAGCGGACAACCTTGCGGCGGTCCGCGAACTCATCGAGTCGGGCGCGGACGTAAACCACCTGGACGAAGACGGTAAAAGCGCGCTTTTCATGGCTCCGCTTTGGGAAAACGTAAAGCTGGTTCGGCTTCTTCTGGAAAGCGGCGCCCGGGTAAACCTGAAGTCCCATGACCACAACACCCCGCTTCACCTGGCCGCCAAGGAAGGCCAGGAGGAGATAGTGAAGTTGTTCCTGGACGCGGGCGCCGTGCTGAACATCCAGAACCGGCAAGGGCTGACGCCTTTATATCTTGCCTGTCTTAACGGACACCGGGAAACCGCTGAAATTCTCCGGCAGCACGGCTCATTGGACTGAAAGCATGAAACCGGCAAGATCAAGGTTCATCCTTTATTTGGCGGGGCTGGTACTCGTAGTTGCCGGCTTCATGGCCCTCTCCGGAAAGAGCGACTGTTCCCGGCACTCCACATCCAAGGCGGGAGCTCCTTCCACATATCACTCGAGAGGGCCGTCGGACTCCCTGGCCCCCCGCTTTTTGCCGGCGATAGAGTCTCATCTGGACGAGCTTGAAAAAGAGCTTGAAAGGATGAAGCAAGAGAGGCCGGCGTTTGGCTCGGCAAAGCTGCTTCATGCCTGCTGGAGCGCGGAAGAGCTTCGAGGGACCTCTGCGGACAAAGAGATTATACCTAACGTCAGGAACCCTTTCCGGGGACCTCCTTCACGGGAGAAACCGAAAGAGGCGCTTCCACCGCTGACGCCCGATCTTCGCGGGTCTGTCCGGTCGGTGCGGCCGAAGGACTCCGAGAAGGTTGCCGCCCTTACCTTTGACCTTTGTGAAAGGACCGGCCACCGCACCGGCTATGACGCCGCCATTGTGAACTATCTCCGGCGGGAAAAGATAAAGGCCACCTTTTTCGCCGGAGGTAAGTGGATGCACTCGCATCCGGACAAGACCCGCCAACTTATGGCTGACCCGCTTTTCGAGCTCGGCAACCACACCTGGACCCACGGCAACCTGCGCCTTATCAAGGGCGAGGCCATGCGCGAGCAGGTGCTCTGGACCCAGGCCCAGTACGAGCTGTTAAGGGAAGACCTTGCCCGGTCAAAGTGCGCCAAAGACATGCCCGGCGAGATGGAAAAGATACCCGAGGCCATGCGCGTGTTCCGGTTCCCGTACGGCACCTGTTCGCAGGAGGCCCTCGAGTTCCTGGCCGGGATCGGCCTGCCGGCCATCCAGTGGGACGTGGTTACGGGGGACCCGGACCCGGGCTGCCGGCCGGAAGACATCGTGGACGAGGTCATGAGAAACATAAAGCCGGGCTCCATCATCATCATGCACGCGAACGGATACGGCCACGGCACCGCACAAGCCCTTCCCCTGTTCGTGCCCGAGCTCCGCGAAAAGGGCTATACCTTCCTTACCGTGAGCGAGCTATTGAAGACCGGTCCGGCAAACTCCCGAGACACCTGCTTCAAGCTCGAGCCGGGCGACAACAAGGCTGTAGACCGGATTTACGGCAGAGGCACTTGAGAGGGATGAGTGTAAGAGACAGGCACAAAAGACAAAGCTCTGCCGAAAAGCTCTGCCCTTTTTGTTTTCGTTACTTTGGCGGACAAGGGGATCAGAAAATTTGCTCTTTGTCGAGCTGCTTTTTCTTTTCGGGCAGGGCTTCTTGACCTTCGATTACCCACCAGGTCTCGAGCAGGCAGTTGGAGACCTTTTCTGCAGAAGCGTCATCCTCTATCATTTCCGAGCAGCGGCGGCAGTCGGAGATGTCAGCCACGTAGAGGTTTTCGCCCCGCAGCACTATGACCTTGTCGGAGTTCCAGGTAAAATGTTTCTCCATGCTTCCCACCGCGCCGGTAATGTGGGCGAGAAAGATCACGAGTTCCTTTGACTCCTTGCCGGAGAGGTGCTCGATGCCGATGTCTTCCTTGCCGTTTTCATCGAAATCTTTTACTTTCACCTTCACGTTGTAACCGAGCTCACTCATAGTGTTTGTGATAACTTTTTCGGTGTCCTCCTGATTCAGGGAAAGTCTCTCTTGTTTGTTCACGTCGGTGGTGGCAGTGGGACATCCGAGCGCGAGCAGGGCAATCAGACACAACAGGCTACTGGTTATTAATCCTCTTTTCATTTCCCTTGTCCTCCCCCCATTTTGCTCACCGCCTCTTTCAAGGACTCCAGCACCCGGCTGATCTCACGGACCTGGTTTTCCAGCTCGTCAAGACGGTTCATTATGGCCGCGGGTTCCATGGTTTTTGTTTCTTCCCCCTCTTCTTCAGCCGGAGGGCGGTCGGCCGCCTGGGTCTCGGAAGCGGCGGGAGGCTCTTCTATAGGAGGTATTTCGGTGTCCTCCACTTGTGGCTGTGAGACCTCTTCTTGTTCCGGGGCGGCGGCTTCCGGTTGAGCGGACTCCTCTGGTGCCGGTTCTGCCGGCGAGAGGTCCTCGAAAGAAGGAACTTCCAGGGAAGGGGCTTCTTCCAATACGTCCGGGGCCTCGGGAGCTGCAGATGACTCTTGAGGCTCTTGCGGCGCGCTTTCCGGGGAAGGCTTGCTTTCTTCATTTACAAAGACGTGATCCAGGCCGGGCGCGTCGGCGTTTTCTTCCGTGCCGGCCGTAGGCAGGTCGTCCAGGGAAGGCAGGCCATCTTCGGATTCAGAAGGGGAGGCCTCTGGAACCTGCTCTTGTGCTTCCTGTTGGGGAGGAAGCAGTTCCTCCAGGTCCACGGTTTCCGCCTGTCGGTCTTCTTCTTCTGCTCCTTCGGTTATTGCCGCCGCGGTTTCGTGGGCCTCTTCCAAGGGCACGGCTTCTTTCGCGGCTTCCTCCCATATGTCGGAGGGCGGGGCAGTGCTTTCTTCCTTCCATAGTTCGTCCTGCTCCTGCGACACACCGGGAGGTGTTTCCCGGTCTTCCTCCAAAGGGACGGCTTCCTCGGAGTCCTCCGGGGCAAAGAATTCATCCGTGGGGGGAGGAGCTTCCCCGGCCGGGCCGCTCGTATCGGTTATGGCGGCCGCGGTCTCGTGCGCCTCTTCCAATGGCACCCCTTCTTCGGGAGAGCCCTCCTCGCCTAAGTCCGGGATTTCCAGGCTCGGCGGCCCCTCTTCCTGCTCGGGGGCGGCTGCTTCAGCAGGTTCAGCAGGTATTTTCTCGCCTTCTTCCGGCTCCAGTCCGGGGAGCTCGGCGGGGGCTTGTGCTTCCTCCTCCGGCTCCAGGCCGGGCACTTCAGCGGCAGCCTGTGCTTCCTCCTCCGGCTCCAGGCCGGGGAGCTCGGCGGGGGCTTGTGCTTCCTCCTCCGGTTCCAGGCCGGGGAGCTCGGCGGGGGCTTGTGCTTCCTCCTCCGGCTCCAGTCCGGGGAGTTCGGTGGGCGCCTGGGTTTCTTCTTCAGGTTCTGCGGCAGGAGCCGCTTCCACCCCTTGGGGAGTTTCTTCCGGTATGAAGGGAGGCTCCTCCACCTGGGGAGTCAGCTCTTCGGGCGGCTGTTCCTGCGGCTCCTCTACCGCGACCGGCGGAGGCTCGTCCATAGGGACGGGGGGAGCCTGGTCATCCGATATGGGAGGAGCTTCTTCAGGCAGCGGAGGCATCCGGTCCGCGGGCGGCTCCGCCTCTTCATCGGCGTCCGGAGGTCCTTCAGCAGGACCCGGGCCGACTTCTTCCGGCGGAGGGGATTCCTCTTCCGGGAGTGGAGGCGCTTCTTCAACATACACGGGCGCTTCCTCTACCGGCGGCTCGGGAGCTTCTGCGGACGGTTCTTCTCCTGCGGCCGCTGGTTCCTCGGAAGGCAGGGGCGGGGCTTCTTCCACTGGGGGAGCTTCATCCGAGGGTGGCAGCAAGTCTTCTTCGGCAGCAGGGGTTTCTTCCGCTGGAGACGAAAGGTCTTCAATAGACCCTTCGGAAGCTTCTTCCTCCGGCACCTCGACAGGCTCTTCCGGGGCGCTTTCCTGCGGGGGGGCTTCTTCCGCCTGGATGGGGACGTCTTCTGTCTCCGGTTCGAGGACCTCGGGTTGTTCTTCCGGGGCAAAAAGCTCTTCCGTGGCAGGTGGTGAGGCGTCGAAGTCAGGCCGGGGCTCCTCACCGGAAGGTTCACTGCCCAAGCCGGTATCGGCATCCTCCACCATGTTCAACGCGCCGTTTTCGTCTTTCTGAAAGGCCCGCTTTACGGGCTGGACCGTGGCCACCGCCACCTTCTCGGGTATCTTCCTTATCTTCGCTTGCAGGCTTTTGGGAGTGGCCAGGACGAGCTCTACGTCTCCGCCCAGCAGGTTTTGGAGGGCCTCGGTTAATCCTTCTTTATGGGGCTCGGCAACGGCGACCAGCCAGGCGTTGTTCTCGAACCTCACCGGCATAGCCATCAGTTCCCTGGCCTTGTCCCGGGGCATCTTGCAGATTATATCCGGCGCGATCTCGGTTTTGCGCAACTCCAGGAGCTCCATGTCCAACTGCTCGGCCAGGACCTCGTAAAGCTGGTCCTCCTCGAGGTATCCCAGCTCGATCAGGCTTTCGCCGAGCCTCCCCTTCCACTTGCGCTGGTGACTTAGCGCAGCAAAAAGCTGGAACTCGTTGATGTACCCCTTCTCCTCAAGCAAGGCCCCGATTTTCTTCCCGGCCATGGCCTTCTCCTTTGTTCCCGTGGTTATTATTTACTTTTTGTAAAAACCGGCCACACACTACTTAATCTAACATCACCGGATAAAAAACTCAATTGCAAAATTGTAAAAGGGTGTGCGACATATTTGGTGGTCATGCTGCTTGGCGTTGTTCCCAGTAGTCCTCGAAGCGGCCTGATTCCAGGCAGCAGCGCAGGGCGATGATGGAGTTGGCGCCTCGCACGCTCCAGTGCATGCCCGACTGCTTAAGCCGCTTGCCGATGACGCTCTTACAACCCGCTTCCACAACTCCCGAACCGATAAACAAACCTTGACGTCTGAACTTGTCGTATCGCATTCTCTCCTGGTTCTTTTCAAAGTAATCGGCCGTTTTTTTAACCTCCTCTTTCTTCTTGCCCCGGTACTTCATACTA
>JAWOBU010000030.1:0-31601 GCA_046484135.1 bacterium | reverse complement strand
TCCGGTTTAATGGTACCTACGATGAAAACAGGCTCTTTGATGCAAAAAACCTTTTGTTCATCAGATGGTTATGGGACGTCGCGAAGATGCGTTTATCGCCTTCGGGCTTCCAGCGGGGAAAGGGAAAAGGCCGGAACAGGTCCGGCCCTCCCCGCTGTATAGCCACCAGCCAGGCGTTCGGGTCGCATGCCTGCGTTGCCCTATCCTCCAGGCCGGCACTAATACCATAGCCGCTGAGCATGAGGGAGTCAAGCTCCCCGCTGGCAGCCAACAAAACGATAAACGCATGATTTTGTTCAGGTACCAATAAACCGGATGAACCTGATTTATTCCGGCGTACAGTTGCACGACTGGTTGACTCCCGGAAGTCCGAGCTCGCGGTGTACGTCCGCGGTCTCCTTGCAAAGCCCCACCCGGACCGAGGGGAGCCGGTCCAGGCAGAACCGGTACATCTCCAGGCGGGTGTCCCGCTCGATCCGGAGCCTTCCGTCCGGGTCGCCGTGGTCGTGGCCGTACTCGAACACGTCGGTGTCTTTGGGTGTGTGGTTTGTCAGGTTCCGGAAGTACCGCAGCGAGCCCAGGGTTACGATGGCGGGGTCCACCCGGTTCATCTTCTCGATGATGTCCGCGTAATGCTTCTCCCACCCCTCGACCGGGATCATGGGGTCCAGCCGCAGCCGGACCTCGTAGCCGTGTTCTTTCACCCGGCGGGCGGCGTCCAGCCTCTTTTCCGGCGGGGGCGAGGCTTTCTCGTACATCTCGGAGACCTTCGAAGCGTTCACCGAGAAGCTCACCACCACCTGTTTGGTCGGCTCCATCTTAAGGAGGTTGTCCACTTGGGCCGACTTGGTAAGAAACAACAGCTTGTGCTTGTTCTGGTTTTCAAAAAGCGGCACCAGGTTCTTGGAAAGCCGGGTGTGCATGTCCCAGCCCAGCGAGTCGGAGAGCTCGCCCGTGTTGAGCACCGCGGGCTCGGTAAGGCTCATGAGCCACTCCCGGATTTCCTGGAACATGCGCGCGGTGTTGGTGAACACGGTGGGCTCGGGGTAGTGCCGCAGGGTCAGCTTGAGATAACAGTAGTGGCAGGCAAAGGGACAGCCGTTGGCATGGGCCAGGATGTAAAAATGGGGACACACGATTCCCGGCGGGGTCTTGTCGAAGTAATGGATGAAGTTCGAGTGCCGCTTCCGCGAAAGGTAAGGGGGAGGGGACTCCTCCTTTTCTTCCTTGAACAAGGGCCGCTGGCCGCCCGGCGAAGGCAGGGACTTGTCGCGGGAAGACTTCTTCCCGTATGTCCCCATGGTGCTGTGCGCCTTCCACGCCCGGATGGTGCCTTCCTTGATACCGAAGAACTCGGCTATCTCCCGCACCGACTTGTCCGGATGAGCGTCAACGTACTCGAGGACCTCCCACCGAAGGTCGGCCGCCATCTTCTGATACTCCCGTTCAGATATCCGGCCCGACTCCTCCCGAAGCTCCTCCTCAGCCTCCCTGGCGCTAAGCTCGGCCTCGTGGTCCTCCAGACGCTCCTCGCCGTCCGGAACATTACCGACCTTGTCTTCATCGTCCATCAATCACCCCGCAAAAAATCAACATATAGACCATGACCATCAATCCGTTTCATCCTGTCGACAAGTCTCCTTTATTACATTCTCTCATACTTACACGTATTGTCAAGCCCGAAAAAAAACCTCATATCAACACAATAAATCATAAAACCAAAAACAATCAAAACCGGAGAAAGAAATGAAACCGAACCGAAAAACCGACCACGGCTTCCGGGAAATAAAACTACTCATGAGAAAAAAGCTCCTGAAAAACATAAACCCCGGAAACGCGCTCGACCTCTATGCCGGAGAAGGAAAGCTACTTACCGCCATGGCGCCCGCCTTTAACAGCGTAGAAGCGGTCGAGAAAGACCCGGTGAAGTTCATGAAGCTCGAACGCGCCGTCCGGCGGGAAAACCTCGAAAACGTCCGACTCCACTTCACGGACAACAGCCGGTTCGTAAAATCCCGGCTTCCTGAGCTGTCCGCCATAAACTACATAGACCTCGACGCCTACGGATGCCCCAACCGGCTCATCCAACAGTTGTTCCAGAACTGGACCCCGCCCGGCCGGGCGGTCTTCGCCGTTACCGACGGGGGCAGGATTTACCTCTCCTGCGGCAACCGCGTAAAGCTCGGCGACTACTTCCCGGAGGAGGAACAGCCGAAAGAAGCTGCCCGCATCCGGCCCGCGCTCATTCGCGACTACGAGCTTCTTTTGAAAAGCTTCTGGAAAAGCCTGGGGCGGCGCCACGGCTTTTGCATAGTTGACTGGTTAAGTGCATGGAGAAAATCAAGGAGGGTTATCTACTATGGAGTCTGTATCGAACCGGATTGAGATCGTGTTTGTGCCTATCGGGAGCATCTCGACAAATCCCTGGAACCCGAACCGCATGGACCCGGACAAGCGAAAGACGCTCCGGCGCGAGATAAAAAAGAACGGCTTTGTCTCGCCCATACTGGTCCGGCCGCGGCAGGAAGGCTACCAGGTGGTGGACGGCGAGCACCGTTATATCATCGCCACCGAGCTCGGCCTTTCCGAGGTCCCCTGCGTGGTCGAAAACCTGGACGACACTGAAGCCCGGCTCAAGACCCTGCAGTTGAACGGACTGCGCGGCGAGAACGACCCTGATAAGCTCGCCCGCCTTTTAAAGCACCTGGCTTACACCATGGACCCGGAGGAACTCGCCCGGAAGCTCCCCTGGTCAGAGATCGAGATAAACCAGATGCTCGACATGGTGGCTGAAAAAGCCGGACGCGCAGTGGACCACGCCCGCCAGAGCTTCGCTGACAACGGCCTCGAGGTCTTCGCAGTGGTGGTGAGATCCGAACAGAAAGAAAAAATCCGGGAAGCACTGGACAGAACCAAGGCCGAGCTGTCCATTGATAACAACGGCGACGCCCTGGCGGAACTCTGCAAAAGATCAATGCAATAACGGTTCGTAAACCAAAGAATGAAATTCATCGTGCGAGCGACGAGAGTCGCGAATTACACCGCTTACGCAATCCGCGTTCTTAATCGCGTATCGGACTACCGCGGAAGTTAAAGGAGTGGAACATGAGCTTGGGCTCGCAAGAGTTACACCGATGGGTCCGAATGATCGAAAACCAGCCGACGCCGGTACTGCCCCGGCCGGAGCGGTTCGTCCGGCACCTCCTGGGCTACGACTTCACGCGCTTTCATAAAAACTGGTGGGAGTTCGCGAGCAATAACCAGTACTCGCTCGTGCTGGCCCCGCGGGGGCACGGGAAATCCACCATCCTTACCGTGTCCTTTACCCTCTACCGAATCCTGGACAACCCGGAAACCAGGGCCCTTATCGTGTCCAACACCGCGGACCAGGCGGAAGCGTTTTTGCGCGAGATTAAGAACCATCTCGAAAACAATCAACATATCAGGAAGCTCTTCGGTCCTCTAAAGGCATCCCCCTGGACAGAGTCCCAACTGCTTTTGGCCTCACGCCTCACAAACGCCAAGGAAGCGACAGTAACCGCGCTCGGCATCAGGGGACCGGTCATAAGCAGGCACTACGACCTGGTCATACTGGACGACGTGGTGGACGAGGACAGCGCCCGCTCCCGGCTCCTGCGGGAGAGGACCCTGACCTGGTACTACAAGGAACTTCTGCCCACTCTCGAGCCGGAAGGAAAGCTCTCCATAATCGGCACCCGATATCATCACGATGACCTCTACGGAAAGCTCATGGAAGCGGGTATGCCGTGCCTCCGAGAAAAAGCCGTCATCGAAACCGCCCGCGGTAAAAAGGCGCTGTGGGAGAAAAAGTTCCCCTTGAAGCTCCTGCTCGACAAGCAAGAGGAAACCGGGCCCGCCATCTTCAACGCCCAGTACCAGAACGACGTATCAGCCATGAAAGGAAGAATCTTCCGGCCCGAGTGGATAAAAACCGACCATATGCCTAACGTCTTCCGCAAGTACCAGGGTGTGGACCTGGCCATCGGAAGCGCAGACCACAACGATTACTTCGCACACGTAACCATTGGAGAAAAAGCACCCGGGTCCTATCACATCATAAGCGCCTACCAGGCAAGGCTGTCCTTTGAAGAGCAGTTCACAGCCATCTCGTCCCTTTTCTATCTCCATGACCGGCCGGCTTCCCCGGTGGTGTCCGTAGCAGTGGAAGCCAACGCCTACCAGGAGGTCATGGTGCAAAGGCTGAGAAAAGAAACCGAGCTGCCCGTCTCGCCCGTGGTCCACACCAGGGACAAGATCGCCCGAGCCATGCGAATGCAAGGGCTCTTCCAGTCAGGAGGGATTTCCTTTCCGCAGCCATCGGAAAGAGCGCCCGGAACCGACCACCTCCCCGCGCTCGTGGAAGAGCTTCTCGCCTTCCCCGACTCCGACCATGACGACCTGGTGGACGCGCTCGAGATGGCCATCACCGCGTCCCTCGAAGTCTCCCGCTACTCCGAGCTGCCCGTCATCTCCTTGAACCATAAGCCGGACGAGTAAGGACCCTCTCAAACCCCTGCCGGCCGTGTTTTACAGGCTTTTACAAACGGCCTCTTTTACAAAATTTTTTTGAAGCCCGAACTTCCCGGAAACAAAGCATTGTTGGAAAAAAGATCATGCGGCGGGGCCGTTAGCGAGCCGCTTTTGTAAAAGATGCCTTTAACGAAGTGCAACAAAACTCCCAACAGGTAAAAAGGGGAAAATATCCGGACCGCGTAAGGGAGGATCAAGTTGCCGGGAAGAAAAAACAGAAAGAAAAGGATAAAAGAGCTCGAGGTAAAGCTCGCGCGCACCGAGGAGTACGTAACCGACATCCTGACCTACAAGGCGGGCGAGAAGGCCCGGGCCGTGCCCGCTTCAGCCAATCCCTACCGGTCGCGGGAGGCGCTGGTGGCCGAGCTGGTCAACAAGTACAAGGGGTACGCAAAAGCCGGGAACCAGCTCATCCAGAGGATAGTGGACACCCGCGCCGCTTTCGCCATGGCGAACGGGCTCTCGGCCCGGCCGGCACAGCCCGGCCACGAGCCGCCCGAGCTCGATTTTATAAACCGGACCATAGCCGGCAATCAGCTCGACGGCCAGTTCGGGCAACAGCTCGCAGTGGAAAAGGAGCTGGAAGGACAGGTGCTCCTGGTACTCGATTACCTGCCTGACGAGGACAACGTGCGCGTGCGCTTCATCTCCTGGAACGACACCCATTACCGGGTCGCCTACGCGGACCACACCTACACCGACATAGAATCCATCTCCTACGAAAACGACCACGGCAACACCGTGAACATACCTCCGGACCAGGCGGTCTTCATCAAGTTCAACGCCCGCATCCACTCGCGGGAAGGAGTCCCCACCCTCTCCGGACTGCTCCAGGAAGCAGAGGACATTGACTACGCACTGCGCAACTGGAGGACCATAAACCGGTACTTCGCTTCTCCCACCCCTTACTTCAAGACCGCGGACATCCAGCAGGCCAAGGACCTTTATGACCGACTGCTCGCGCCCGGCGTGGACTGGAAGATAGGAAAGGTCTTTGCCGGACCCGCCGAATTCTCACTGGTGGGAATGGAGGGCACCGGTTCCGACTCAATAAAGCAGGAGATCGAGACCAAGATCAAGGTGCTCGCAGGCGGAGCGGGCGTGCCCGTCCAGTTTTTGGGCTTTCCCGAGTTCATGTCCAACCGCGCCACCGCGGAGAACACCATGGAACCGGTCGCGCTGGTGTCCATATCCGAGCAGAGGTCATGGCTCGGAGGCTTTGCCGAGCTCTTCGACAAAGCGATAAAACAAAAAAACAGTGCCGCGCCCCGGGGAACGGCGCCCTTGCAGACCGGCAGGGTCGCCCCCTGCATGCGATTCATCACCCGCGCCCAGGTGCAGAGGCTCAAGGAGCTCTACCTGCCGCTCTACCAGGCGGGGGCCATCACGCTCGACACCATGCTGAAGCTCCTGCCCGACGTGGAAGAACAACCATCACGAGGCGACTCGGCCGCGGAACAGGAAGGAGCAAAAGAGTAATGAGAGGAAAAAGAGGACAGGACATGGAGACCATCCGGATCATAACCACGGTAGAGGAGATGAGCGCCGGGCAGGTTATGGAGCGCATCGGAAAGCGCGCCTATGAAGCACTGCGCAGAAATGATCCCCGGCCCATGTTCGTCGAGCTGCTGGCGGGACATGAAGGCTGGTCAACCGGCAACATGGTAACCGGCAGCAGGAAGAAGAAGACCAGGAAGTTCTGGTCCAAAGAGAAGATCATCGAGCTCGCGCAAAGGCTGTCCCCCGGAGTGCCCCTCTACCTCTCCCATGAAAGGCCGGGAACTGAAAGAGCAAAAGTAGGAGAGATCAAGGCCGCCTGGCAAAGCAAAAAAGGCAGGAAAGCAGGCGCGTCCGCTCTCGCCCATATCACCGACCCGGCCGTCAAGAACAGCATCCGTGAAGGACAGCTCGACACCTGCTCCATCGAGGCCGAGGTCGTGTGCAAGCGCGACCAGGGCCTCGAGAACGACTCCTGGCTGGTAAGCGCGATCAACAAGGTAACCGGTGTAGCTCTCGGTAAAAAAAGCCAAAGCCGCCCCGGCTTCCCTGCCGCGGCAGTGCTCGCCATGGTCGAGGAGTTCGAGAACGACGAACCGCAAGAGCCTTCCCAGCCTGACCAGGAGCGGGAAAGCCACTGCCCGGACTCCAATCCTTCCGAACTCTTCAGCAAGGACACGCTCGAAAACGACCCCGTAGTCAAAGAGATCATTACAAGCCGCCGCCATGAGGACGAGGAAAGAATCCACGAGCTCTCCCGAAAGATCGAGGACTACGAAGCCAAAGCAAACCAAGAGACGGCCGCGAGCCGGGCGGAGGATGTGGCCCGGCGCGAGCTTGCAGGCTCTTCTCTCCGGGAATCAGAAAAGGACATCATCCTGGACGAGCTCCGGCGCAGGCCTCCGGAGAACACCCGGGACCTGGAAGCAAAAGTAAAAAGCAGGATTGAAACGGAAGTCGAAAAAATGAAAAAGCTCCGCAAGCTCTGGTCCCGCGAGTTCATACCTTCTCCGCCAGAGAAGGAGAAACCGAAACCGGCAAATCCGCTCATTCCCGCCGGTAAGAAGTGAGCGCGAAAGAACAAAGCCGGCAACACGCATCCCATAACCCGAGAAGGAGGAAACCATGGTAGTTGAAAGCGGACTGAAACTTCGGACCAGGCTGGAGAGCGCCAAGACCTTGAAAGCCACCACCGACTCGACCACCACCCACAGCGCGGGCGACATGACGGTGGTGGGAAGCACCATCGGCGTAGTGGTTGAGGACGCAGGCACCAGCTCCGACTTCGTCCTGGTCTACGAAGCGGAAAAGATCGTGGTGCCCAAGGCCACCGGCATAAGCTTCTCCGCCGGAGACCTGGTCTACTTCGACGGCGCCGAAAAGAACGTAACCAGCGAGGCCACCGGAAACACCAAGTGCGGGAGAGCGCTGGAAGCCGCCGGCACCAGCGACGACGAGCTTCTGATGGACCTCATGGTCCTGGCCTGAAAGGAGTAGAACATGAAAGGAAAAATGATAGCGGACTGGAAGAAGGTGGACCTCGCAAACCAGGAGGGACAGAAGCAGTTCATCGAGGCGGTCCAGTACTACATGGACAGGCCCAGAAACGCGGGCGAGGAGATCAGGGCCGCGGTGCAGGAGTTCACCACTCCCGGCGACTTCCCCGCGGACGCGGCCGAAGCCATCGCCAGGTATCACCAGGTGGACGACCCCGACACCGGATGGATGCAGGTCTTTGACGTCATTGACTTCACCGGCACCCGCAAGAACAGCTTCGATCTTCTGGACGTGTCCTCCGGGCTGTCCTTCCGCGCAGTAAAGCCCGGCGAGAAGGCAAGCGTCTACAAGGTCTCCGGCGAAAAGGTGGCGGTGGACTTCGACCTGTACGGCGGCGCCCTGGGATGGTCCCGCCTCTGGTTCGACGACGAGGAGTACTGGAAGATCGAGGACGTGGCACGCGAGTTCCGCGCCCGATGGTACGCCAACAAGGCCCAGGCCCACTATGACCTCATAAGCGCGTCCCGCGACGACAGCGACGTGGCATGGCAGGGAGCGGCAGAGGACAGCAGGGAGTCGCGCGACGCCGAGACCATAAACTACGCCTGCGCCGCCATCCTCGACGACATGCAGGGGTTGGGCTTTGACGTAAACGCCAACTCGACCTTTGTCATCGTCGCGCCCGTCCAGCTCATGGCCCGCTTAAGAAACGCGCTTCGCATATCCATGCTGGGTAACGTATCCGGCGGGCTCGGCGAAGGGAGCGCGGTCAACTTCAACGTGCGGCTTGCAGTAACCACCCGGCTCAAATCCAAGGACCTGTCCGCGGCAGAGACCTCCCAGTACTTCGTGGCCCTGCCCGGCAAGAAGATCAAAAGCGGAAACCGCATGGAGCTCTCCATCCTCTCCGAGCAGGACGTGCTGGCTTATGCCGAGACCGTGGCCGGATGGGGAAGGTACGGGGCCGTCATAGGAGAACCCAAGCAGCTTAGAAGGTGCGCCACTTCCTGATCCTCTCCCTGAGGGGGGCCGGAGCTCCGGCCTCCCTCCCCTCCCTTCCAAGGGAACTTAAAAAACGAAGGAGAAAAAATGAAACTCGCGGTCTGCGTGCCCATAAGCTGGGAATTCCTGCCCACCCCCTTTTTCATAAGCTACTCGAGGCTCTTCTCGCCGGAGAGGCTCCGTAGCTTGAAAAGGCTCGGCGTCGAGAATTACTACCAGCTTTTCAACCGCGTAACACCGCTGGACGTAAACCGGAACCGGCTGGTGGAAAAGACACTCGAGATCGGCGCCGACTGGATACTTTTCCTGGACGCGGACATGACCCATCCCGCGGACCTTGCGACCGCGCTTCTCGAAGACGCCCTGGAGAGCAAGGCCGCCATAATCAGCGCCTCCTACTTCAAGAAGCTCCCGCCCCACCAGTGCGTAAGCTCGCTGTTCCGGAGCACGAGCGGCCCGCAGCTTCTCTCGCCCATTGACACCTCGCAAAAGGGACTCGTGGAGACCCACGTCATCGGCATGGGAGCGGCGCTCATCCACACCGAGGTTTTTCGCGCAACTGCCGCTCCCTGGTTCGAGTACCAGGTCTATGAGAAGACCGGCGAGCGCACCGTGACCGAGGACGTGGCCTTTTGTCAAAAAGCCCGGGAAGCCGGCTTCTCCATCCTTACCGACACCAGGCTGGTGTGCGGCCATCTCCGGCAGATCGAAGTTGATGAAAGCCACTGGCTGGCCTGGCAGGAACTGGTGGAACCCGAAGTCTGAGAACCCGTAGAAAAGGAAAGCCCTCATGCCAACACTGCTGGTGATTGATCGGGAGGACGCATACCTGCCCAAAGGATGGGTATCTGCAATACTGCCCGACTTTGCAAAGCCCACCGACTATGAAAAAAGCGGCAGGCTCTGGAAGCCGGTAACAGTGCCGGACTCTCCCGAGCTTTCCAAGAAGCGCGCTTCCGAACCTCTCGCGTTGAGCGCCTCCGGACTGCTCTACAAGGAAGGAAGCATAACCGGCCTGTCCGATCCCGCCCGCATCATAAAGGAGAGGCTCGAGATCGAGTCTTCTTCGCTTAAAAAGGTGCCCGGCCCGGAAGGGCTGGACCGCTCGCACTCGACCGTGTGGGACTACGGTCCCGGCCGGACCTACAGCACTCCCCAGGCCGCTTTTGACGCAATTCTCTCCCAGGAAGGAAGCACACCCTTCAGCGAGACCCACTATGTCCGCGGCTGGTCCGGAACCTACGGGCAGGGAGCTTCCGGCTACGTGCTTTACGTGAACACGGTGGCGCCCGCCTGCGGCCATCCGCTCGTGATAGACGTGGAGAGCGATGAAGACGTCACCTTGGACGACGAGGGAGGAGACGGCTGCCTGGTGGGCAGCGATGTCAGCCGCGTCCGTGCCGAGGGGCTCCGCTTGGTTCGCGGAGGGGCGGCCATTGTTCCTACTGACAATGCCATGGTCGCTGACTGGCGGGTCTCGCGCTGTGTCATGGACGGGTCGGCCGGAGACATGGGCATAGGAGTTTTCACCTATCTGGCGGACCGCCTGGAGGTCAACAACTGCAGAATCACGGGCGGGTCCATCGAGGCCCTGGGCACCCTGGGGACGTATCCTTCCGATTATCGCAACCTGGTCTTGGTACGGGGCTGCCTGCTGGAAGGACATTACCAGTCCATAATGAGCAACTCCGAGCTCACCCTTGTACTTGTCAACAACACCATGGCGGCCCGGAGACACGGAGTGAAGCATGAAGGTCTAAAGCCTTTCACCTTGCTCATGGCCAACAACATATTTGTTCCCGCCGACCCGGAAATCGAGTGCATCCACCTGGCTGACCAGGGCCCGGAAGGACTGAGCCTCTTATGGTCGGACTTCAACTGCTTTTATCCGGACGAGGGCTGGACTGCCCATTTCAACGGAGAGGACAAGACCCTCGACCAGTGGCGCGCGTTGTACGGCCGCGACTCGAACTCCATTGATTGCGATCCCCTGCTCGACGGCGATTATGTGCCGGTGAAAGGCAGCCCGTGTCTCGGCGCGGGCGCGGCATTGGACAGCTCCGGCTTTAGCGGAAAGAAAAGGGCGAGCTCGATTGACATGGGGTACGAGCAGGTAACCGAGCCGCTGGTCCCGGCCGTCACCGCCCGGCGCATGCCGGAGATAGTGAGGAGAACATGAACTCTCTTGTAAGGTACGCAAAGTCAAGTAAGGCCAGGTTCGACTTCCGGGTGCCGGACGGGCACGGCCACTGGGTGTACCCGGACTGGGACGATCCCGGCCTCAAGGTCGAGTTTTACGACTCGGAAGGGACCCTTCAGTTCACCGCCACCGCCGGCAGCGATCCGGCCCTGGTCCAGGGAGACGATTATCACGAAGACTACCATCCCGGCGGCGGCAAGTTCGTCGAGGTCTCCGGCCTCGATCTCGCCGGGTTCGCGCTCGGGACTGCGAATGCGCACGTGTACGCCAAGGTGAGCGGCACCGAGGTTTCACCATGTCCTTCCATCATTGCCGCGTTCGAGGTGGTGGCGGACGCGCCCGCCGGTCCCTGTTATGCCGAGGTCAGCGCAGTCAAGCAGGAGATGCCCGGCGCATGGCCCGCCTCTGTAACCGACGAGATGGTCGCGAGGGCAATAGCTTCCGCAAGCAGGAGAATAGACGCCTACCTCGAGACCTCATACCAGGTGCCTTTTGCCGACATCAATGCCGATCCGCCCGCGCCTGCACTGGTCGAGCTCATCTGCCGAAAGCTCGCGGCCTACCAGTGCCTCGAGTGGATGGGAAGGGCCAACGCCGCCGACCAGGCGGCACTGGAAAACAAGGCCCTGCAAGAGCTCGAAAAGCTGGCGCCGAAAGACGGCAAAGTGCCCACCGTCCGGCTTGCTGGTTACCAGGGACCGTTGCCTTTCTACCAGGGCAAGCTCGAAGACCCGAACTCAAACGGAGAGGACTACTTCGATGGCGTTAGCTGACGGCGATTACTTGAGGGCGGAAGAGAAAGCGGTGGAAGTGGTCCTTGCCGACACCGATGCGGGCGGACTGCGCGAGAGCGGCTCGGAGGCGGCAGCCACGGTGTCCGCGGGAGACGAGGCCATAGCAAAGGCTTTCGGCCAGGCCGACTTTCCCGCAGTCCTGGTAAGGGCCGCCGGCAAGACCGAGTCCACTGCAATGCCCGCTTATCGCCTGGACAAGAAGTTCAAGCTGCGCTTTACCGTGCTCCACAAAAGCATGGACAGAAACGACGCTGAAGAAAAGGTAAGAAAGATGGCCTCCCGGCTGGAGAAGCTCCTTCGCGACCAGACCGCCACCGACAAGCAGTTCATGGGACTGCCCGACTTCATCGAAGGAAGCGAAGGCATCCTGGTCTCTTCCGTGCCCGAGACCGTGTTCCCGGACACGGCTGTGGAAAAAGAAGGACTTTTGGCCCGCGCCAGGCTCAGCGCAGAGGTCTCCGTACCCTGCGCGTTCCGCTACGAGTAAGGAGAGAGAAGATGACAAAGAACTATCTCGAGGTCTTAAGCAGGTTCGCCCTGTTTCGGGACAAGGAGGCCGAACCCGGCCAGTCTTCCGAAAGCGGAGGCGTGTCCGTGGCAATGGACGCGGGCTCCGGCATCAAGAGCAAACTGTCCGCCTCACACGACGGCGACTCCGTATCCGGCTCCGAGCTTCCCACCGCGATTTACGCCTTTGCCCGGGAAGCCTCCGGCAAGCTCTCCCAGGAGATGGCCAAGCCCGACTTCCTGGCGTTCGTGCTCGCTTACTTCTTCGGAGAGTGCTCGTCGGTCCTGGCCGGCACTACAGCCTACCGGCACTCTATAAGCCCTTGCCAGGAGCTCGAGCCGCCCTCCTTTACCGCGGTCCAGAAAAGAGGAGCAAACATCTTTACTGAGCGGCTTTCCGGCAACTACATCGAATCCTTCTCTCTCGAGCTGGGCGAAGGATGGGTGTCCCTGTCAGCGGACGTAACCGGCACCGGACATCGCCAGACCAATTACATGCACGAGATGGTAACGGCGCCCGCGAACGCCAACTCCATCACCCTCTCCGAGAACGCGGTGGAGGGAGACACCGAAGCGGAAAGGATGGCCAACGTCTACCGGGTGCGGGCGAAAGACGCGGGCAGTGAGGTATGGCGGCTGCTCTCCATAAGCTCGGTGTCAGCGGACACGCCCGTGGTCATAAGCTTTGCCGAGCCGCTCGGCACGAGCTCCGACAACGTTGATTTCCACGTGGACTACATTCCCGAAGAGCCGGCCTGGTGCTCTCTGCCCGGCTTTATTGACGAGTCGCCCTTAAAGCTCACCGACGCCCGGCTGATGGTGGACGCTCACTATGACGGGTCCTCCCTGCAGGGCGGAGAAGAGCTCGCCGTATCGCTCGAGAGCTTCTCCATCTCCGGCAAGAACAACCTGGAGATAAAAAGATTCCCCGGCGACAGCGGGCCCGCGGCCTGCGGCCTGCGCGGCAAAAGAGAGATCACCATAAGCCTGACAGAATCCCTGCGAAGCTCCGTCCGACAGTACCAGGCGGACAACCCGGACACCGAGCAGCTTTCCGTGGCCTTCCTTCTGCAAGGTGCGGAAATAGACGAGGGCGAAGGCTACAGGTTCGGGGCGGAGATCATCTTTCCCAAGGTCGGCATCATGGAAGCGCCGATCGAGACCCAGGCGGGAAGGCTCGCCCAGGCGGGCGACCTGGTGGTCATGGACGACGGCGCGTACGGCGGCGTGCTCATAAACTGCTTTAACCGGCAGTCCGGATACCTCTGATCACGGCGGGACAAAAGCCGGACTTTTAAGACTTCGAACAAGTCGTTCGAGATAAAGGAGGCACAGATGGCTGAGCAGGCAAACCAGGACGGGGTTCTGAATCTGAAAGTAGGAGACAGCATAATCAGCGTGCTTTACAAAAACCCGGAGCCGGGCGAGCTTATCAACACCCTGGTGCAGAAGATGCCGCGAGGTGATGAGGACGAGGACGCGGGAAGGACGCTGCTCGCGAACCTGGAGCTCGGTCGCTCCTGTATAACCGGCATTGCCGGCGGCGGGCCCGAGTGGGGCAAAGCTTCCGAGGATGAGTCAGCCGGGGAGTGGAAGGAGAGGACCTGCAGGGAGAGCCCGTTGGTCCTGATCGCGCTCGGGCAGTATCTCTCCCGGATTCCCGAGTTCATGGAGGGGGACGCATCAAAAAAATCATAAGGGATGCCCGGGCGGTTCTTAGGGGCAGGCTCACGAGCTGTCAAAGCTGCGCGGAAAAGCATAGCCGCTTTCGGGCCTGGACCTGCGCAAACTGCGATGAGCCGGTGCTGGAGCGGCTTTCGACCACGCTTTTGCGGGTCCTGTTCTGGAAGAAGCTCGTGGACGCCGGGTATCCCTTGCACAAGACGGACCTCGATCCCTTCGAGCTCTGGCTGTTCGCCCTGATAAAGGAGACGGACGATGAACGAGAATGAACGATTCCCGGACAACCGGTCGCTGGAGCGGACGCTCATGGAAAGGGAGCGGACCATGGCCGACTACCTTGTTCGCGAAAGGGAGATGGTGGAAGAGGCCTTTGCGAGAAGAGCGGAGCGGGTCCGGTGGTGGGAGAGCATGGTCAGCAACATCAAGCAGAGCGCGCACGCGGAGCAGTTAAACAGCTACCGCAACATGGCAGGCTCATTGGCCGGCCTTTTAGGCGCGTCCATCAAGGACCAGGCCAAGATAATGATCCCCTTCGAGGTAGCGGAGGCCACCAAGGAGTTTGCGAGGTTTCTGGGGACCCGCGATCCTTCGGCGCTGGCGAGTTCATTGAAGCATACCCTGGCGGCCAAGCAGTACGCCGCCGCTGCCAAGGCGGCCAGTCCCTCGGGCGCCAAGGGAGGAGGCGCAGGCGCCGGCGGCGGGAAAGAACATGGTCGGGGAAAAGAAAGGGAAGAGAAAACCTCCCGCGTGGTTGTGAACGTGGGCAGACAGGTGGGCATGGTGGACACCTACGAGTTCGCCCGGAACCTTATTGACGCCATCAATGAAAACGTCTCCGACGACGTGGTCCTGGAGGTCGCATCATGAACGTCAAACCGGTCATAGCTTGGGAGAACCTCCTGGCTGACAACGGCGTTACCGTAACCCACACCGCGGACGCCGAGGGATACCCTTTCCAGAACCTCACCGACCTCCGCGACTACACCTTGTGGAAGCCTTCCGGCTCCGGCGAGGTCTACGTCAAGCTGGACGCGGGAGAAGGCAACACCGTCACCGCGGACACCTGGGCAGTGGCGGGCCACAACCTTTACAGCGCGGGTGTAACCGGCATGGGCCTTTACTGGAGCGACGACGACGTCACTTACACTCCCTGCCTGGAGCCGCAGGACCCGGCTGATGATTCGGTGTTCTTCCGGAAGTTCGTGTCGGTCTCATGCCGCTTTCTCAAGATGGTCATTCCGTCCGGTTACAGCGAGACGCCTTACATGGGCGTGCTCTTTCTGGGAGCGGCGCTTACTTTCCCGGTCTACCCCGACCCCGGCTTTGACCCGGACGGCGAGGAAATCGAATCAGCGGTGCGCTACAGCAGGTGCGGGAACCTTTTGGGTGTGGCTGAGCGCTACCGGAAGCGAAACATCCTGATCGAGTTCAGCCGCCTGCCTGCTTTTTTTATCGAGAACGAGTGGATGGAGTTCTACAAAAGTCACGGCACCAAGCCCTTCTTCTTTGCCTGGGACTCGGCGGGAAGGCCGGAACAGGCCCGGTTTGTGCGGCTTGCCGGCAACAAGATGGAGTCGCCTTATGAAGGACCGTGGCGGAGCCTTTCCCTCAGCTTCACCGGCAAAGCGGAGTAGACATGGACTACGACGAATATAAACATTCCCTGGTCCGGACCGTTGCCTGGCTGGTGGTACTGGAGTTCGACTACTGCACGCACGAGTACGGACAGGACCCCTGCACGGCGTCCAGCCCGCCTTACTGTTATTACACCTATCCCACCTGCAAGGACCCGGCAAACTTCAACGCGGGCAAGAAGGAGTATTGGTTCTCCATGGCGGAGGGGCCTTTTGTGCCGGGGGCGTTGCCATATCTCTCCAGCATAAAAACGGTCCCCACCGAGATCCGGCCGGAGAAAGAGGTCACCAGGCGCGCCCGGCTTACTGTCGAGTTCCACGACGACCTGCCTTTAGCAATGGCCAACCCGGACAAGAGCGCTTCCAGCCAGGAAACCGCGGGGTCTTTCTTCCGGAACCTTATCGCACGGAACCCCAACTACGAGGGAAGGAGCGCCCGCATCCTCCAGGGCTTTCAAGGTCTCTCCACGGACGACTACAAGCTCTGCTTTAAAGGCATTATTGACTCCGTCGAGTGGGAGGAGGGCAACTGCCGGATAATCATAAAGGACCAGCTTAAGCTTCTGGACAAAAAGATTCCTCCCCAGACCTCGACCGACAACGTCCTGGAACAGTCTTACAACGGTGGCTCCGTGTTATACACCACCGACGGGGGCGAGTTCGAGCCGCCCGGCTGCGTCAAGATAGACGACGAGTACGTGCTTTTCGCAGGCGTGAACGGGGACACGCTTACCGGCTGCGAGCCGGGCAGGTTCGGCTCGTCCTCGACGTCTCATGGTGCAGGGACCCCGGTGAAGCAGGTATCGGTGTTTGCGGACGAGGACACGGGCGATGGTATCGCCGCCGATGAAATCTTTCTTTCCCTTTTGTGCAGCCACGGCGGAATCAGTCCTCTGGACATAGCCGTAACCGACTCCGGCGCCGTGTTGACGGGAGCGATCACCGATACCGGCGGGTCCGTGCCGGTAGACAAGCCGGAGAGCTTTCCGGAGACCGGTGTCATACGAATCGGGGACGAGCTCGTTCTTTACCGCGGCATAGACGGCTCTGATTTGCAGGTGAAAAAAAGAGGGGCCTACGGCAGTACACCTTCGGAGCATGCTTCGGGGGACCCTGTATATTTGACCCTTTTCAGCGCCGAGCTGGGAAGATGGATGTCCGGGACCAGGTACAAGAGGTTCGCGGAAAATCCCTTGTCCATAAAAGACCTGGTCAACGAGCTTCGCAGCCAGGCGCTCGTGCACGTGTGGCAGTCGGAGAACTCGACTATCGCGGCCAAGTCCGTAGCACCGCCCTTTTATACAAGCACGCCCAAGAGGATTGACGACCGGACCGGGCTGGTGTGCGGCTCGACCTCGTGGGAACCCGGCCTGAAAACGCAAGCGACCCGCATCAGTGTCTATTACAGTCCCTTAAGCTCGAACGCCGGCAACAATCCCTCCGACTATGCCGGCCTCTTGAAAATGATAGACGCGGACGCGGAGAGCGACATCTACTTCGGCAGGGAAAAGCCAAAAGAAGTGTTCTCGCGCTGGATATTCCGTGAACACGAGGCCATGCTCCTTGCTTCCCGCTACCTGGCCAGATACGGCAAGGGCGCTCCCTCTTTCAATTTCGCGCTCGAGCTGAAAGACGCGGCCCTCGAGGTCGGCGACTTCGTGTTTCTGGAGACGAAAGACATAGTTGATGCCGCGGGAGCGGCCCGTGCCGATTCGCTTTACGAGATACTCCGGAAAGAGCAGCGCGCCGATAACTTGGTGGAGTACAAGGCCATTGATACCAGCTTCTCCCGGCGATACCCGGTCATAGCTCCAGCCGAGCTAAATTACGATTACGGCGATGCCGAGGCTTCGGAGAAAAAGAGGTACGGCTGGATCGGAGACGCTGATAATCGGGTGGGCCCCGACTTGGAGGACGGCTATTACATTTATTGAGGAGGATAAAGAATGAGTTTTCAGAAGATCATGGCCGGCGAGACTGACACCAACAGTCCTTTGAACCAGGCGCTCATGGACAAAATCCGGGAGAACTTCGACTACCTGGCGGCGAACATGGTGCTGGTCTACATGGACACAGAGCGCGTGAAAACGATCGCCGGCGGCAACTGGACCACTATCAAACAGGGTTATATCTTTGTTCCTTCCTACGTTTACAACCTGGTCTTCCAAGTGGAAGGGTTCTACAGCTACGACGCGTATGACCGGAAGTTCCGGGTAAGGATCAAGGACGGCTCCGGGGGAGACAACATATCCGAGGAGGTCTCGGCGCCGCAAGGGGGGTATGCCCTCCAAGCCCTGACGGTGCCGGCAAGCGGCGCTTTCGCAGGGGCGGGTGACTGGCGCCTTTTCCGGGTCGAGTCGAAGCACGGAGACTTAAACGACCGGGACGTGTACATGCGCACGGTGGCGGCCAAGGTCGGCGTAATCTGACGCCGGGAGGAGAGGAGATGGAACAGATGATTTCTACGGTTCTTATAAACGGAGCGGTGGTGGTCCTTCTCTGGGGAATCGCCTGGAGAAACCATCACCAGCGGATCGAGATGTTGCAGAACCAATTGGAGCGCAAGGTCGAACGGGAGTACTGCGGTCTTCAGCACCACTCGTTGAGTGAAGACGTAAAGGAGATCAAGGCCGCGCAGAAACGGATGGAGGACTCCCTGGAGGACATCAAGATACGGCTGGCCCGTCGAAACGGCAGGAGAAGAATAGCGGAGGACGGCCCATGAGGATAATGGAGCTCGATTTTCCCTGGCTGGAAATGTTAGAGGGGCTTATAAAAGAGGTCTCGGAAACATTTGAGCTAGACCCCGCCATAGTCGCCGCAGTGGTCTCCCGCGAGTCAGGAGCGGGAAGGCTGCTGGGCAAGAACGGCTGCCCGCCCGATACCGGCGACCGCGGACACGGCAGGGGACTGATGCAGATTGACGACCGCTGGCATGACGCCTTTCTTTCCATAGGCGACCTGTGGCGGAACCCGGCGGCCAACCTGGCCTACGGCTGCTACCTGTTGCGCAAGAACCTGGAAGCCGTCCGCGAGCGGTGTCCCGATCTTTCGGACAAGGACCGGCTCCACATGGCCCTGGCCGGTTATAACTGCGGGCTGTCACGGGCCCTGCGCGCTCTGCGCCAAGGACATCCTTTTGATTATTACACGACCGGCAGAGACTACGGCGAAGACGTCCTGGCAAGGGCGGAGTGGCTCCGGGGCCGCAACTGGTAGTCTGTTTTTGCGAGGACAGGCCATGAAAGAAGAAAGCCGAAAGGAAAAGCAGAGTTTTTTATATCCTTTGGCCGAGAAGGGAGGCAAGTTCAGTCTGTCCGCTTTCTGGTTCTCCGTAACCATGAGCGTGACTTTGCTGCTGGTGGCGGCATTGATGATGAAACTGCTTGTTGATCCCGAGCCGGAGCTTATCTCCGGTCTTTCCGGGATCGCCGCGGTCCTGGGAATCCCGAACGCCATCCTGGCCGGGACCTACACCTGGGGGAAAAAGGTTGATGGACAAAATTAAATTGTTTTTGCTCCTGGTGTTCCTGGCCGCGGCCTGTGGCGCGGGCACACTGGCAGGATGGAAGGTCAAGGAGAGGTTTTGCCATAAGAAGATTGCGGAGCGTGACCTCGTGATCGAGAGGATGAAGAAGGAGAACTCCCTTGCTGCTTTCCGGCGGTTACGCTCCGGGCTGGAGATGTTCACGAAGGCGGTAAAAAAAGAGCCTTCCCAAAAGTCGAGCTGGCGTGCTAAAAGCAGCGGCAAAGAACTCGATGATGCGCCTCCCGACTGCGAGAAGTGCCTGGCCAAGGTGAAAAGAGAAGTCGTCGTAAAGGACGAGGAACGCGGATGGTGGGTATACCGGGACCCGGACGTGCTGGACGAGGAGCCAGGCGAGATGGAGCTTACACCCAAGCTGTTCGCTGACACCGTTCCCGACGCTCCCGTGGATACCGGACCACTCCTGCGTAAAAACGAGAGCCCTGCTCCTGCTGAAAAGGTGTGGGCGGGAAAGCCCATGACATCCGTGAAAGCAGGCACCGGACTGCACGAGTACCAGCTCGAAATCGAGTACTCGCCACTTCGGCTGGAAACAAGAAAAGCGGACCTGTCCATGGTCCTCGGCTCCCGCCTTACCATGGACCACCACACCTCCGCGCTGAAAGGAGACCTGACCGCGGGGATAGAATTGCGTTGGTAAAGTCCATCAATCCTGTCCGGCAGGTGTCTCGTGCTTGGACAGAAACATGTCCACCGCCCGGGCCTTGCCGGCCTCGGTCCTCATGAGCTTTTCGATCTTTTCTTCCAGCTCGGCGCCGGAAAGGTCGGGATGTTCTTCGGGCAGGTTCACGAGAAAGTCCGCGTCCCACACGATCCGGAACTCGGGGGTGTCAATGTCGTTTCCCCGGTGATGGCTTCCCACGATATGGGAGACGTGTTCGATGGTGTCTTGGTCCAGGCCCGCCTCCTTCATGATGCGCTCGGCAATGGGCGGTCCTTCCATCTCCTGGTAGGCCCCCGCCGCGGACCCGTGCTTTCTCTCCGCCTCCTTGATGCCGATGTCATGAAGGACTGCCGCGGCCATCACCACCTTGGGCTCCACCTCTTCTTGCCCCAGAAGAGCGCGGGCATGCTCCAGCACGGTTAGAGCATGTTCGATCCGCTTCTGGTCTTTTCCGAACACTGATTTCATGTCCGCTATGAGCCTGTCCACCATTGACTCGGCCGCCTCGTCCTTCTCCGCGGCCTCCTTGGGGTCATAGCCCAGGCACTCCTTGGCGTGCTCGCACCACTGGGCGCAACCCAGGCTGAAGCGAGGATTGGTCACCCGCGCGCCGCACTTCCGGCAACGGCGGGTCGCCTCGTCTTTAAAGAACTCGATGCTGTTGCCGCAGCTTTGGCAGTTCACCTCGAAGATGTCGCCCGGCCGCCAGAACCGGGTGTCCTGTCCCGGACATAATGTGTTGCCCATGAGATACCTCTCCTTTAATACCTTCGGCGGCTCTTTTTACAAAGCCGCCGAGCGGGCGCCGGCCTTGCTCTGGTACTCCTCCAGCACTACGCCGTCGCGGCTTACCTTCATGTTTATGACTTCCAGGTCCACGCCGCTTCGCTCCAGAGCTTTCTCTGCGGCGTATACAAAACCTTTACAACAGGGGACCTCCATGTGGACCACCGTTACCGAGTTGAGCTCCGACCTCCGGAAAAACTCGGCCAGCTTCTCGATGTGCTCCTCCAGGTCGTCGAACTTGGGACAGCCCATGGCGACCGACCGTCCGGACAGGAGCTTGCGATGCAAGGGAGGAAAAGCAGCGGCGGAGCAGTCCGCCAGAAGCACCAGGTCCTTGCCCTTCAGAAAAGGAGCGTCCGGCGGGATGAGCTTGAGCTTGATGGGCCAGTGCGCAAGTTGCGATTGTTCGTCCTTGCCGTCTTCTTCAGAGTCTTCAGAGTGAAGGGCGGTACTCTGCGTATTCAGCTCCATGCTTTCGCTGGACGGACAGCCGCAGGCAAGCGTGCCGCCCTCATCCTCGCAAGCCGCTTCTGCCTTGGGCTGCGCGGCCAGGTGCTCTTCCACCGCCTTCTCGTCAAACTCCTCCGCCTCCCGCTCGCTGATGGTGAGAGCGCCTTGCGGGCATTCCCCGATGCAGGCGCCCAGTCCGTCACACAGGACCTCGCCGACCAGCCGGGCCTTGCCGTTCACCAGCTTCAAGGCGCCCTCCTGGCAGGCCAGGATGCAGTTGCCGCAACCGTCGCACTTCTCTTCGGCAATCTCGATTATGGGCCGTTTCTTTTTCATCTCTTCCCCGCCTTTCTTTTCTTGCCGGAACTCACCAGGTCGGAAAGCCTAGTCTCTTTCAAGTAATCGGCTATCTCCCGGTTTACGTTAAGCAGAAGCCCACCGAATATGCACTCTTTGCGGCCGCACAACGGCGAGTTCAGGAGACACTTGGTAGGCTCCAGATGACCCTCTATGTTTTCAAACACCTCCAGAAGCGTGATCTCCGACGGTGAACGGTTCAGGGTAAACCCGCCCTGCGGACCGCGCACCGACTTCAACAGGCCCGCGGACTTGAGCCTTTGGAGAATCTTGGAAAGGTGGAACTCGGACACCTCGAACCGTTCCGCTATGTCGCGGGTGGTGACCCTCCTGTCCGGGTCCTCGGCCATCATGAGCATGGCGTGGAACCCCAGGTTGGCTGCTTCGGAGATTTTCAGTATCTGGGCCATTTTCTTCCCCTTAATGTTATTTAGGTACTATAATACCAGATTCTCCGGCCTTGTCAAGGGGCACGGAAGTGGAGTTCCCCCAAAATTTCTCGTTTAACTTTCTCGTCCTCCTTGAAAACGCACAGATGCCTCGGGGCCAAAGTGAAAATGAAAAAACGCAAAAGCTGCCGAGGCGTGCATGAGCCGCGGACTTTGGTACAGGCCATGACTCCTTCTCGGAACCCGGCCCGCACAACCCCATCTGCGCTGTGCGAGCGACTTTAGTCGCGATCACACAACCCCCCCCGCAAGATGGCCCGCACAACCCCCGGACGATGGCCCGCACAATTCCCGCAAGATGGCCCACACAACTTGTTGTGTGGGGATCAAAGATCATGGGAGAATGCGCTTCGTTTGGTAAAATACACGAAGAAGGCCGGGTTGTTTGATGAGGGAGGAGTGCGGCAAACATCTTTTACAAAGTACCTGCAGACCCACTTCGTGAGTCTGCCCACACAACAAGTTGTGTGGGCTATCCGGATGGCTGAGTTGTGTGGGCTATCCGGATGGCCGAGTTGTGGGCAGTCAATGGCCGAGAATGGGCTATCATGTCGGCTGAGTGGTTCAATCCATTTGACAAAGAGTTGTATGTTCCCCGATTGGAAACAAAGCCAAATGTCTTGCTTGCCGGAGCCGCTTATGGAGGGACTGACCGGTCATAAAAAATGGGAGAACTTCATGGTCACCGTCTTCAGGGAGCCCCGGTGAGGCTCGCACAAGGTCCGGTCTCCGGCCAACGGATCGAATTTATAGGTATCCCCGGTCGCCCACGTCCACGAAGCCTTTTGTCGCCCTCCGGTTTGATCTCGAGGTAATCTTTCAGGATGATGGACTGGCCGTCCAACAGAAAGCATCGGAACTCCGGCTCGGACTCGATGAGCTCCATGACGCGGTCCAGAAGCCGGACCAGCCGGTAGCGGAACTCCTCGAGAGGAAGGTACCACTCCCGGTCCCGGTGGGTATGAGGTATTAACAGGAACCGGACCTTGCGGCACGGCGAGGTTTTGCCGGAAGCATCTTCCGCCATGAGATCACCTGAAGCAAACACCTCCGGAAAAGTCGGTAAATGGCGTTGATCATTTTACTATAAAGAAAGCGGGGATATGACTTACATGGATTACGGCTTCAGTGAGACCATAGCGGACAAGCGTTTCGAGAAGGATATCCAGGGCCGGAAGCTTTGTATGGAGCGGCTCTTGACTGCTTCGGAGCTTGCGCCTTACCTGGAGCTCTTAAACCGCATCTGGGGTTTCTCGGAAAAAGAGGAGATACCTCTTCACGAGGCTGTAGTAGTGGTGAAGACGGGCGGGCTTGTTGTGGGGATCGAGGTTGACGGCGCCCGTGCGGGCCTGGTTTACGCGATGCCCGCTTTTACAAAAGAGTGGGGGTACCATCATCACTCGAACTTCATGGGCTTTTTGCCGGAGTACCGGTTTCGGGGCCTGGGATTGGAGGCCAAGCGGGTCCACGCTCTCCTGGCCGGGCGCGAGGGGGTCGAGCTTATAACCTGGACCTTTGATCCTTTGCAGGCGGCCAACGCCAACCTGAACTTCAGGAAGCTGGGCGCAGTCTCCCGGCACTACCTGCCCGACCTGTACGGCCGCATGGGCGGCAGTTTCGACCCGGGACTTCCCACCGACCGCCTGCTCCTGGAATGGAGGCTTTCCGCAAGAAGAGTACAGGAGCGGCTCGCGGGAAAGGTCCCTTCGCCGGAGGAATTGGAGGCATGCTACGCCGGTGCTACAATACTGTCCATTGAAGAAGGATCAAAAGAACCGGGGGACGCCGGACCGGTGCTGGTCCGGATTCCCGAAGGCGTGCCCGAGCTCGCGGAGCGCGAGCCTGAGAAGGCCGAATCAATACTTTTGTGCTTGAGAAAGATTATTTCCGGTCTTTTCGAGGACGGGTACGCCATAACCGGCCTGATACCGGGCTCGGGCGCGCCGGGTCCCAATTACTACGTTCTGGAGAAGGGAGAGCTTAAATGAAGATAGAAAGGGCCGAGGCCTGTTCTATCAAGATGCCTTTAAAGACCGCTTTCGAGACCAGCTACGGCAGGCAGTCGGAGCGGGAGGTCGTGCTTGTCAAACTGTACTCGGAAGGCCTCGTCGGCTGGGGCGAGGCCGCGGTGTCCGAGTATCCCGACTACTGTGGTGAGACTCCGCCGGTATCGCTTCTTATGCTCGAGAAGTACTTTTTTCCCTTGATCACGGGCCGCGACTTCCGGGACCCGGCCGAGTTCCTGGCCGCGCTGGACGGGATCAAAGCACACCCGTTTACCGCCACCGGCCTGGAGACCGCTTTTATTGACCTTTACTGCCGGAGCCGGAGCATGCCCGTTTACGAGTGGCTGGGAGGAACGCGGACCGAGATTGACGCGGGCGTGAGCCTCGGCATCGAGCCCGAGCAGGACGCGCTTTTTAAAAACATCCAGCGGGCTCTTTCCGAGGGGTACAAGCGGATCAAGATCAAGATAAAGCCGGGCCAGGACGTGTCGGTGGTGGGGGCGATCAGGGAGTACTTTGATTACTTCCCCCTCATGGTTGACGCCAACTGTTCTTATACCCTGGAGGACCTGGACCGGCTTCAGACCCTGGACGGGTTTCATCTCATCATGATCGAGCAGCCGCTCCACTCCTGCGACCTGGTGGACCACGCCGAGCTGCAGAAGCGGTTGCGGACCCACATCTGCCTGGACGAGTCCATCCCGGACATCCATCATCTGCAGGCCGCGGTGGCCCTGGGTTCCTGCCGGGTGGTAAACCTGAAGTTCGGCAGGGTAGGCGGCCTGCAAAAGGCCCGGGAGATGGCAAAGAGAAGCTTCTTCCAGGGGATTGCGGTGTGGTGCGGAGGCATGCTGGAAAGCGGCATCGGCCGTGTCCATAACCTGGCTTTGAACAGCCTGACTGAGTTCTCCCTGCCGGGGGACATCTCCGCGGGCGACCGTTACTGGGAAGAGGACATCATAGAACCGCGGGTGGTTATGAAGGACGGCGTGATCGAGCTTTCGCAAGAGCCGGGCATAGGACACGAAGTAGTTGAGGAACGAATCGAGAAATGGAAGACGGCAGAGGTAACAAGTGGAAAGAAAGGAAAGTAACATGAGCTTTAAACTTCGGAGGAAAACAGCGGCCGCGGTCGGGCTGGTCCTGGCCGCCTGTGTCATGAGCGGGCCGGCGCCGGCGGAGGGGACGGACAATCAACCCCTCCGGGTGATGAGCTTGAATATCAGGTGCATTGCCCTCGAGGACGGCGCGGACATGTGGTTCTTTCGTTCGGAGGAAGTGGGCGACTACATTCTTCGTCACGATCCTGACTTGATGGGTCTCCAGGAGGTCAAGGCGCTCCAGCACCAGGACTTGCAGAGGATGCTTTCCGGCTACGAGAGCTTCGGCAGGCCGAGAATGGACGGCAGGCTCTTGGGTGAACGCTGCAAGGTCTTTTACAAGAGCTCGCGGCTTAAGCTACTTCAGCACGGCACCTTCTGGCTTTCCACCACGCCCGACAAAGCAGGCTCCAAATCATGGGACTCGCTCTTCCCCCGCATCGTCACCTGGGGGAAGCTCCGGGACTTAAAGACCGGCAAGGAGTTCTATATCTTCAACACCCACTTCGACCACGCCGGCAGGAAAGCCAGGTTAGAAAGCGCAAAGCTTCTCTCCCGCAAAGTCGAAGAGATAGCGGGCGAGTCGCCGGTGGTGATAACCGGGGACTTCAACGCTACGCCCGACTCGAAGCCTTACCAGGTCATGACAAGCAGCTTCCGCGACGGAAGAAAAGTATCGAAAAGCCCTCCGCAAGGACCGTCCGCCACCTCCTGGAGCTTCCAGCCCCGTCCCAAGCGCGAAAAGAGGATTGATTACATCTTTGTGTCCGAGGGGATGGAGGTCCTCTCCTACGCCGTTCTGGCCGAGACCTACGGCAAGGACCGACGCCCTTCCGATCATAAAGCGGTCCTGGCAAGGCTGCGAGTCCGGTAGGGCTTCGGCAACAGAGTTCCCTCTTGGAAATTTTTGGAAGAATTTTAACTCCTGCAGGTGGATGGAGCTTGAAGGTGGGAGCGAGTTCCAGCTCGCGATGATCGAGACCTGGAGGTCTCTCCCACCAGGGGTTTCACCCAATAGAAGGTCTCTCCCCCAAATCTTACCACCTTTTTGTTTACAAGAAGGGGACACCGGCGTAAACTTTCCTAGAGAGGTTTAATTGGATTCGGACGGAATGATAGAAGCGCGGGGTTTGCGGGTCAGCTTGGGCGACCGGGCGGTCCTTGACTGTGTTGACCTTTGCGTGGAGCCGGGCGAGATCGTGGCGCTGATGGGTGTATCGGGATCGGGGAAGAGCACCTTGCTGCGGTCCCTGGTCGGGCTGGTGGAGCTCGAGGCAGGCGAGGTCTCGGTGGCGGGCCACTCGATGACGAAGAGAGACCGGAGCAACCTCGAGCGCATCCGGAGGTCCTCGGGCATGCTGTTCCAGGGCAACGCGCTTTTCGATTCCATGACGGTCTACGGCAACGTGGGTTTTGTTCTTCAGGAAGTATTGCGGCTGGAACGCTCGGAAATTGACGCGCGGGTGGCCGGTCTTCTCGAGAGGCTTCGCCTGGGCCCCATAAGCGACAAGTACCCTTCCGAGCTATCCGGCGGCATGAAGAAGCGGGTGGGCATAGCCCGGGCCATCGCCCATAATCCACGGGTGGTGTTTTACGACGACCCCACCGCGGGCCTGGACCCCATCACCTCGAGAGTCATCGCCGACCTGATCGCCGAGCTCAGCTCCGGCGGCAGGCAGTCCGGCCTGGTGGTCACCAATGACCTGTCGGTGGCCCGGAGGACCGCGGACCGCGCGGTGTTGATCCGGCAGGGCGCCTCGTTGGACCTGGGACCGGTGCACGAGCTATCCGCTTCGGACATTCCCTCGCTGGACGCTTCCTCCCTCATGGAGCCGGACCCGCAGGAAAAGTCATGATCGAGTACGAAGACGTCTGGAAGAGCTTCGGCGACAACCGGGTGTTGGCGGGCATCTCCCTTAACGTCCGGGAGGGGGAGACCTTTTTCGTGCTCGGCCAGACCGGCGCGGGCAAGACGGTGATGATCCGCCTTCTGGTGGGCCTGCTTCGCGCCGACCGCGGCTCGGTGCGCATTGACGGCGAAGACATCACGGGGCTTTCGGAAGAGGGCTTCCAGGAGGTCCGCAAGAAGTGCGGCATGGTGTTCCAGCTTCCCACCCTGTTCGACTCCATGACCGTGTTCGAGAACGTGGCCTTCGGACTCCGAAGGCTGGGCAGCCGTTCGGAAGAGGAGATCGGCGAGCGCGTCTCGAGCGCTCTTCAAGACGTGGAGCTCCATCCCTCGACTTTACTCCGGCTGCCGCACGAGCTCAGCTTCGGCGAGCAGAAGCGGGTCGGGCTGGCACGCACGGTTATCCTTTCGCCCCGCTACATCCTTTACGATGAGCCCACTACCGGGCTTGACCCGTTTACCGCGGACCGAATCAACGAGCTGATCTTAAGTCTCAACCAAAAGATGGGGGCCACCGCCATCGTGGTAAGTCATGACCTCGCAAGCATGGCAAAAGTGGCCGACCGGGTGGGGCTTCTTTACGACGGCGTGTTCCGTTTCGTGGGCACCGTCCCGGAGTTCGACTCCTGCAACGATCCCGAGGTCGTAAAGTTCCGAAGCGGGAGCGCGACTTGATTAAACGAGTTCTTACCCTCGCCTGGCAGTTGCCCTTCATGGTGACCGGCTACCTTTTCACCTGGCTCGGGCCAGTGCTTTACGAGATCGGCGCGATGCTGATCTTTCTTCTCAAGGTGCTCCGTGCCGTGTTCCGCCGTCCCTTCGAGGTCCGCGAGCTCATCTTGCAGCTTTACCAGGTGGGCGTCCGCTCCATACCGGTAGTGGGCCTGGCCGGCCTTTTCGTGGGGGCCATAGTTTCGCTCCAGTTCAACTATGCCCTGTCGCGGTTCGGCGCCGGGGCCCTCCAGTACCTGGGAGGCGTGACCACTTCGGGCATCCTGCGGGAGGTCGGCCCGGTGCTGGTATCGGTCATGATCGCGGCGCGGGTGGGGGCGTACATTACCGCGGAGCTCGGCACCATGAAGGTCACCGAGCAGGTGGATGCGGTGCGGTGCCTGGGCGCGGACCCCGTCCAGTTCCTGGTGGTCCCGCGCTTTCTGGCGGTAACGGTCATGATATTTGTCCTGACCATTCTCGGCTTGATCATCGCGACCGCCGGAGGAGCGCTCTCCGCTTTTTTTCTGGCTGACATGGGCATTAGCAAGTACTTCGCCAGCATCCGCAGCCTGGCGGCCGCCTGGGCCTTGTTCAACGGCATGTTCAAGAGCCTGCTTTTCGGGGTGGTCCTTTCCACGGTGTGCTGTTACAAGGGGCTCTACACCGAAGGCGGCTCCGAAGGAGTGGGCAGGGCAGTAAACTCGTGCCTGGTGACCAGCTCCATCGCCATCTTTCTGGCCGACTATATCATCGCCCGGGTGGCCTCGATCACCTTCGAGGTCGCGGAAAGCTTCCTGTTCTTTATGGAGATACCATGAGCACGAGAATCAAAAACCCCACCCTGCGGGTGATACTTATCACCCTGGACCAGCTTCTTTACATCGCCCGCATGGGGATCACCGTCCAGGGCATCGGCAGGGTGATAATCGCTTTCCTGGAAACCATGGGCGGCATAGTGAAGCTGCTGGCGCAGACGCTGTTTTATCTTTTGCAGCCGCCCTATCGCTTGCGGCTCATGATCTCCCAGGCCGAGCTGGCGGGATGGAAATCCGTGCCACTTATCGCCGTCACCCTGGGCTTTCTGGGCATGATCCTCGTCCTCGAGCTCAACTTCCAGCTTTCCCGGCTTTTGCATAACACCAGCCTGGTGCCGGGGATCGCGGGTCTCCTTTTCTTCCGGGAGTTTGGGCCCACGGTGGTGGCCTGCATGATGGCGGCCAAGGTGGGCGCCGGCTTTACCGCCCAGATCGGAAGCATGAACACCACCGACCAGGTGGACGCCCTTAAGCTCATGGGAGTGAGCCCGGTCCATTACCTCACGGTGCCTCGTTTCGTGGCCTGCATGGTCATGCAGGTGGCGCTCAGCATCATCGGGCTCTTCTGCTGCATCATGGGGGGGTACCTGGCCAGCCGGCCCGCTTTCAACTTCCAGTCCTACATCGGCATCATGAACTCCTACGTAGGATGGCCGGACTTCATAAACCTGGTGTTGAAGGCCGTGGCCCTGGGATGGGTAGTGCCCATTGTGAGTTGCTTTTACGGGTTCCGCTGCGTGGGCGGGGCCCGCGGCGTGGGGGACGCCACCACCCGTGCGGTGGTTGCATCCATCCTTATCATAATTGTTATTGACTTTACCATTACAGCTATCGCTGATAAACTTGTGGTCGCTGCCATGAGCTTTCTGTGAAAGGGAATTTGATAAAACATGGAAAGGCTTAGCATCGAAGTAAAAGTTGGTATTGTGGTTGTTGTGGCCATCGGGCTGGTGCTGGCCTTTTTGTTCCTGCTCGGGGATTACAACCCTTTTACCAACACCTATAACATAAAGGTCTCCCTGGATTACGCGGGCGGGATCAAGCCCGGCTCCGACGTTCACCTGGCCGGGGCAAAGGTGGGAAGGGTCGAGTCCATTCATTTCGCCAAGAAGCCGGAAGAAGACCGGCCCACCATGGAGCTGGGGCTGGTGATAGACAAGCGGGCCAAGAAGCTGATCCGGAGGGACTCGACTTTTGCCGTGCACATGGAGAGCCTCCTGGGAGGCAAGATCATGGAGATATCTCCCGGGTCTTCGGACTCCCCGGTGTTAAAGGATGAGGACATCGTAAGGGGAGAAGACCCTCCCCGACTGGACCAGCTTCTCAACGAAGGGGTGTATCTCTTAGAGCAGATCAAGGCCATCATGGAAGGCTTGTCACCGGAAGACCGGGAGAACCTCCGGCAAATTTTGTCTACCCTGGCCAGCCTACGGGCGGAGGACGTGGAAGAGGCCCGCCGGGCGCTTAACAACCTGGCCGACGCCTCCGAGGACCTCTCCGCCATGTCGTCCGAGCTCAAGCCCAGAGTCGGACCACTGCTCGACGACCTCGAAACCACCGCGGGACAGGCACAGCCCGCATTGAACGAAGCCAGGGTACTGATGGGCGACGGCCGCGAGCTCGTGAAGAAGCTCGACCGTACCGTAACCGACCTCAAAGGCTTTATGCCGGAGGACAAAAAAAAGGTCCGGGAGAAAACCGAGCGCCTGCTCGAGGCCTCCGAGGACCTGGCGCAGGTGGCCGACCGCCTCGACCGCTTCACCGCCCGCATGGAAGAAGAGTTTGAAGGCACGACCAGGAAAGACGTGGAGAGGATTCTCCGGGAGTTCTTCCAGCAGGAAGGCATCACCGTGAACGTGGGCAGCGTGGTGGGAAAGCCGCCCTATCCTACTCCGCCGGAAAAGACCAAAGGCACTGATACCGGCGATAAGCAGGCCGCGCCAGGCGAGGAATAACTCCTTTCCGGCTGCCGGCTCTAAACCGGCTCGAGCGGAGCATAGCGGGCCAGGAACTTCTTGGTCTTCGAGCCGAACTTGACCACTATCTTCAACCGCTCGCCCGATTCCTCGAACCTCTTTATGACCCCTTCGCCGTAAGAACGATGATAGATGGCGTCGCCCGCTTGAAACGTGAACCCGTCCGGGTGTTCATAAGAGCCCTCGCTCCCCCCGTCTTCGTAAACCAGCTCCGAGTCTCCGTAGTCAACCCGGGCAGGCTTTTTTCCATCCTGCTTTTTATCAGACTGCTTTTTGCGCTTGGGGCGGGGGGATTTTAACGCGCCCCCCTTGCGGGCCTTCTCGAAGAATGAATCCGGTATCTCGGAAAGGAACTGGGAAGGCTCGGAGCGCTGCCGCTGTCCCCGTATTATGCGGCTTCCGGCGTGGGAGATCACGAGCTGTTCCATGGCCCGCGTGATGCCCACGTAACAAAGCCGCCTCTCTTCCTCGATCTTCGAGCCCTGTTCGTCATCGTCATCCATGAGGGACCGGATGTGCGGAAAAACTCCGTCCTCCAACCCCACCATGAAGACCACCGGGAACTCGAGGCCCTTGGCGGAGTGGAGCGTCATCAGGGTAAGGCTGCCCTCCTCCGGGTTGAACCGGTCTATGTCGGACTCGAGGGAGACCCTTTCCAGAAAACCCGAAAGAGCAGGTCCCTCCTCCGCAAGCTCGTACTCGGCGGCCGCGTTAACAAGCTCCTCCAGGTTCTCGAGACGCGAGCGGGCCTCCGGGCCGCCCTCGTCCTCCAGCATCTTCTTGTAACCGCTGTCCTCTATCACTTTGGCAACTACCGGCGACGGCGGACCCGACAGAAGCGGCGAAAACGACTTGACGAGATCGTAAAACCGCTTTATGCCCGCGCGGGACTTGGGGCCGAGCTCGGCGCCTTCCGAGGCGCGCTCCAGCGCCTGCATCCAGTCCAGCCCCTCCGAGGTCTTGATCTGTTCCAGCTTGGAAAGCGTTTTGGCCCCGATGCCGCGGGGAGGTACGTTCACGATCCGGAAGAGGTTTACCTCGTCCGCCGGGTTTACAAGAAAGCGCAGGTACGCCAAGAGGTCCTTTACCTCTTTTCGGTCATAAAACCTGATGCCCCCGTACACGCTATAAGGAACCTCCCGTTTGCGAAGGACGTCCTCCAAAACCCGCGACTGCGAATGGGTCCGGTAAAACACGGCCATGTCCCGTAACGCACGGCCCATGCCTTTCTCGCGCAAAACTTCTTCAACAACATAAGAGGCCTCGTCTCCTTCATCCACCGCCTCGTAAAGCTTGATGGGACCGCCCGGCGGGTTCTCCGTCCACAGGCGCTTGGGCTTTCTTTCCCGGTTATGGCTTATGAGCTCGCTGGAGGCCTCGATAATGTTCGACCGGCTGCGGTAGTTCTCTTCGAGCATTACCACCCGGGCGTTGGGAAAGTCCTCCTCGAAGCTCAGGATGTT
>JAWOBU010000187.1:0-25927 GCA_046484135.1 bacterium | reverse complement strand
AGAAATGTCCGAGGCAAATTTACTATTGAAGATGCAAATCAGAAATTCGTATTTATTGCAGGAGGTATCGGTATTACACCATTTTACTCGATACTTTTAGACCTGGACCACCGCATGGTCCAGGTGTTCCTTTTTATAAAGCTCGGTGGCGATCCGGTAGTTCCAGTTTCCCGCCACCCTGGTGTCGGGGGTGCTTTGGAGGAACCGGCTGTACCAGGCGAACGCATTGACAAGATCGTTCTTTTGCAGATACAGCTCGATGATGCCGCCGATCTCTCGGGCCACTCCGTCGTGGTTTTCCAGCTTCTGCTCGATTCGGAGAAGCTCTTCTCTCATTTCCAGGTCGTGGGGACGCTCTTCAATTGCCTTTCCGATAAGATGGCGGGCTTCGTCCAGGTCTCCCTCCTTCCTGGCCTGGATGCCTTGCTCGAACTCGGGCAGTCGGGGCGGGGGTTCTTTCATTTGTTTCTTTTCGATCTTCTTTTCAGCTTTTATCTTGTCTTTTTCATCCTGCTTTTGCAGATCATGGGATATGTATTTCTCTTCCATGCCGCTGTAGCTTATACCCAGCGCGCCGATTATACCCATGGCGTAGCCGCCCAAGTGGGCGAACACCGCCACGTGCTGCGCTTCTCCGATGCCGCTCACCGCCTCGTACACGTCCTTCCCGAGCCACAGGCCGATGAAAATTCAGGCCCGGAGCCAGAACTCCCACTTGAAAAACATGAACCGGAGCCGGGCATGGTAAAACCTGATGAGGTAAGCGCCCATCATGGCGGACACCGCGCCGGAAGCGCCTATAGTGGGAATGGAGGGGGACGCGGTAAAAAGATGGTGGCCCAGAGCGGCGGCAACTCCTCCGACGAGGAAAAAACCCAGATACATCCTGCGGCCCCAGACCTCTTCCAGGCCGATGCCCACAACCCAGAAGAAGTACATGTTCCAGAAAACGTGCCAGAAGCTCCCGTGGATAAAGAGGTGGGTGATAAAGCTGTGGAGCCGGATGTCGTCAGGCACGTAGCCGAGCCGGTAGTCAAAGGTTTTCTTGCGGTAGCTCAGGAGCTCGGCCCGCAGTTCCTTCCATTTCTCGTACTTCCGGTCGAGCTCGGGAGAAAGTTTTTTGTCCTCCATGTCTTCTCTGAAGGACTCGAGGGCCTTTTTTAATTTTTCCGGCCGGTAGTTCAGCTTATTGTAAGCGTATAAGGGATTCTGCTCTCCTTGGTCCTCGAGCCATTCCACCATGAGCTCGGCTTCCAGACTTTTGTACTTTTTGTAGAAATCGTAAGGCACGCGGCCCATGAAGCCGCGCAGGAGGTGACTGGCGGGATACAGCACGAAGCAGATGATAATGATGGCCAGGGTAACCTTGGGGATGCGGCTTCTGGGCTGATCGGTTCCAATGGGGATCAGGTACATGTGCCGGCCCCGGATGACAGCTCTATATCAGGACTGGAGCTCTTTGATGGACTGTTGGACATGGTCGGCAAACTGAAGGTCCGGGTACTTCTTTAATAGGTACTGGAACACCTGGAGGGCGTTGTCCTTTTTATCGCACTTTTTCCAGAGGAGCTCTCCGCACTGGTAGAGGGCCTTGGGAGCCAGTGGGTCGTCCGGGTGCTTTGCCGCCAGGGACCTCAGTACGCGGGCGGCGTCCATCCACCTTTGTTGTTCGTTAAGCCACTTGGACAGGAGCAGTTGATCGCGTGGTTCGAGGGAGAATTCCTTTACATGCTTGGCCATCTCGGAGTAGACCTCCCAGGCGGAGTCGTAAGCCTTGTCCTTCAAAAGCGCGGATGCCTGCTTCTTGGCGTACTCCGCGGCCGCGGGATAGTTCTTCTGCTTGATAAGCGCCAGGGTGATGCCGCGGAGCGCTCCCATGTTGTTCGGGTTCTGGTCCAATATTTCCTTAAACAGTTTCTCAGCTTCCTCGTGCCTGCCGTGGTCCAGCATGGCCATGCCGTCGTTTATTCGGCGCGATAATTCCATGTCTTCTTCAAAACTGCCCGGGTTGTTGGTTCCGGGATTGGAGCTGGCTCCAGGCGGAGGAGGCGGTCTTCCACCGGTGGATGAACCGGCCGCCGCGGCTGCCATGCCTCCGGCTGTTGCTGCCGCTCCTGCGGCCGCGGACGCGGTGGGCCGGGAAACAGAGCCTCCGCCGGGACCGCGGCCGTCCGCATAAGCCGGAAACCGGGACTGACTCATGTACTGGGGCCTGCCGCCTATCATGAAAGCCGGCTTTTCCTTGGTCTCGGGCCACCACTGGAGCCGGAACCGCTCCTGGTACGCTATGTAGCCCAGGATGTGGCCGAAGACCATGAGCTGATAAAGCTGGAGGACCCCGTCAATAAAGGACCGGACCGCTCCGAAGATGATGGACATCTGGGGCAGGGACGCTTTGACCACATCGAAGAAAAAGATGGCGATGCCGTAGATGATCAGAAAGATCAACATAATGCCCAGGGACAGGAAGTAGGTGCCGGGGATTTTAAAAACTTGCTGAATGACCAGCAAAGGGTTCAGTAGCGGCTTTACACTTCTGCCGACCCCCAGAATCAAAAGGCCCATGGGGTAAAAGATATAGCCGTAGATTCCGCCAACCACCAGGATCACCCAGGTGATGGGAGAGGAAAACAGGGTTGCTAAATCTCCCAGTCCTCTAACGTAAAAAAGAAAGGCCCCGAAAAGGTAGATGCTGATGGGCCAGAAAATTATAAAGCCGGCCAGGGTATACTGGATGATGGGCCAGATAAATGTCTGTCCTATCCCCCGGTACTCGGTAAACTCGGGTATGCGGAAATCACCGGCCTCACCCTTGGAGATGATGCGGTACAGGTAGGAGATGAGAAAACCGTAGTACACGGTCAGGCACATGCCCTTTGCCATCAGTGCCAGCCCGCCGCCCACCGTGCCGGCAAGCCTGGCACCCCCGAGAAAGAGAATGGCAAACGCACCCCAGGCCAGCAGGGTGAGCCAACCGTCTTCTTTGAACGGCCAGGTGAGAGCTTGAGGAATCCGGCTCCAGAGAGGAGGGACTTCCCGGTAGGGCGAAAGGTCGGTAACCGGTTCGTTGCAAGAGGGGCAAACCGGGGTCCTGGTGGTGCCGAACTTCTTTTCGTTTACGCAGTCCTTGCAATAAGCGGCTTCGCAACGGGAGCAGTGAAAATCCGCTTCACGCCTTTGGTGGTTCGCGCAGGTTATCATGCCGGCCTCCGGGGCGGGACCATCTGCGGCCCTGTGTAAAGAATATCGAATGCGAAAAACGGAAATCGCGACTTAAGTCGCTCGCACTCTTTGGTGCTCTGAAAAAATATGTACATGGTGCAAACGGCGTAAGTCGCAAAACACCGTATTATATTTCCGCAGAACGATGTTTACATTATATTACCAATGGATTTCAATATCAATCTTGCGTCGGCTCTCGCTCGAAGGAAGCTTAACCTCCAGCATGCCCTCCCGGAAGCTCCAACTGCTCTCGGGAATTTCTTTTTGACCCGCGTTGACCCGAGAGGGCTTTTTCTCCACGTATGCAACAAACCGGCCCGGCTCGGCCAGCGTAACCCGGGCGTGGCCGGCTTGGATGGTTTCATCCAGTACCGTTTTCGAGCTTATGTACTTGTCAGCCAGGCCGACGGCGGCAAAGCCGTGCTCGACCGGCACAAAGGTGAGAAGCTTCACGTCCCACCTGCCCAGTTCTACCTGAAAATCTTCGTCCCTGTCCAGCACGAACAACTTTTTCTCGAAGTAATCGTAGACCGCGAACCTTTGCCCCTCCATGCGGTGCACGTCGGAGGGCGCAATGGAGGTCTTGACCTTGCGCTCGAAGGAGTCCACGTTCCAGGCCGCGATGACTCCGCCTTTGCCCGCGGGAGCGAACGCCAGGAGCGGCTTGCGCGAGCGCATGGGGTTCTCGAGCATGGTCTTTTCCACCGGCAGGGCGGGCTCGTCCACCTGTATCAGCTCGCCGTCGCTCAGGATAAGAGGCCAGAGCAGTTCGTAGCGCTCTTCACCGGCGTTGTCCGTGATATAGACCGGCCCGCCGGAGACGGCCCGGGCCACGGAGTGATAGTCCGCGTTCTGGTCGTGGGTCTTCCACATATCATAGTCGGGGTAAGCCAGGTTGGACATCCACAACGCGTTCATCACGTTCTTGGTGACGTGGGTGCGCGGGTTATGGTAGAAGATGGGCACGTAGTCAATGCTGGTGCGGGCGATGTTGGTCGTCTTCCACTGGTATACCACGTCAATGTTCATCTCCATGCAGTTTATGACCTGAGACTCGAAGTATTTTTCCGCGGCCGCCTGCAGGTCCTCCTGGGCACCGGCCATGGCATGGCTTACGGGCAGTTTGTCTCCCACCAGCGACGGGTAGGTGCTCTGGTTGTCCACCTTGACGAAGTCTATGCCTTCGCCGGAAAGCCGGCTGTACCAGGCGTTCCAGAACCTCTCGCCCGCGTCACTGCGCGGATCAGGCACCGCGGCTTTATCGTTTACGGGCATGAGCGCGTCCTCGTACTCGCGGCCCAGCTTCGAGTCACGCGCCACCCCGTCCCAGTAGCCCTGGAAGGTGTGCCAGACCCCCACGTACCTGATGTTATACTTGTTCTTCAGCTTCCGGACCACCGGCGACAGCCCGCCCGGGAACTTCTTCTTGTCGGTGCCGAACCCGGTCATGTAGAGGTTGCCGGTAATCCACGGCAGGTTGGTCGGCCGGGACACATCTTGCCAGCCGTCGTCAATCAGCATGAACCCCATGGGAAAGCCCGCTTCTTTAAATCCTCGCGCGTGTTTGTAAAGCGCCTTACCAGAGATGGCCCGGTAATGGGAGTTCCAGGAGCACCAGCCTATGTAGCGGAAGACCTCGGGGTAGTCCTTCTCCCAGCGCAGTCTCCCGATCACGCCTTCGGGGTCCACCTCGTGCATGGTCTGCATGGCAAAGGTATAGACCGAGCGGGTGAGCTTGTAGGGGTCCTTGCCCCACCCGATGGCGAACAAGGGGACGGCCTCCGGGCCGAAGTCGGGGTGGAAGCTCTGGGACACAACCAGCACCGACTCATCGTTGCCTTCCAGCACCGCTCGCATGCCGCCGCCCACCAAGGGAATCATCACACCGTACTCGCCGGAAGGCTCCTGCCAGATCGCGTACTGGGTCTCGTCGTTTACTTCGGTCAAGGAATCCGTCCACTCCGGAGCGGTCCAGTAGCGGCCGATCATTCCTTGCGGAACATAAGTGGAAAGGGCAGGGCGCCCTTCTCCGGCATTCATGGAGACCACGATGGATCGTTCCGCGGGCAGCGAGTTGCCCCCGTTATGTCCGACTACCGCGAATACTTTGCCTTGTTTGGACTGTCGGACCTCGAGGCTGCGAAGGCCGTCCGCAGGCGCTATAACCTCCAGAGCGCTGGAAACACCTTTCTTGTCCAGGCCGGCAAAAGCCGAACCCGACAGGAGCACAGCCGCGCCAACAAGTACCGCCGCCAACATTAACCGATATGGTCTCATGAGACGTTCTCCTTCTCCTTGCTTTTTATTTCATGATCCGCGTCTATCTTAACACGCTCGCCCGAACGGGCGGAAAGATAACAGGCGTCCACCAGTTTATGCGCCCTTACCGCCGCGGCAAAGCCGGGTCCCGCGGGCTTGCCGGAGAGCAGGCTTTGACAGAAAAGGTAAGCGGGGTATACCCCGTACATCACTGACAGCTCTCTCTCCACCGGTTCCTGGATGCTCTGCAGGTCCCAGTATTTCTTGTTTACCTCTTCCTCTTCCCAGGTTGTGAGATCACCTTCGCCTTCCATGATCGTAAGAGGACCGGTGTACTCGGACTCGACCGCCATGAACTCTTGCTCGAAAAAGACATCGAGCCTCCGGTTGGAATGCCGCTGCAAAACGTCGTGCCAGACTGATACCAGCACGCCGGTCATTCCGGAGCAAAACTCGATGTCCACCCGGGCCAGGTCTTCGATGTCCTCGTATCCGAACGTGTTCCTGGTTTCCGCCCGCACTGATTCTAGGGGTCCGAACATCCACTCCACAAGGTCCAGGTCGTGGATGGAGTGCTCGATCAGGGTGCCGTGTCCGGCCTTGTCGCGGTCCTTTCTCCAGGTGGAAGGATGGGCGCCTTTTATGGGAAAGCACTGGTCGTCGCGGAAGATTAAAGCTTGCGGTTTTCCCGTCCGCCGGGTTTTTATCTCGTCTCTGAGCACGTTCCAGACCGGGCCCTGCCGGAGCACCAGTCCCACTTGGTTAATCACGCCCGCCTCGGAAACCGCGTGCTCCATCTGCCGGGCCTCGGCCTCGGTAAAAGCCAGCGGCTTCTCGCAGAACACGTGCTTGCCTTCCCGGGCGACTTCCCGGACCAGGGCAAGGTGCTCGCTGGTCCAGGTACAGATGTAGACCGCGGATACCTCCGGGTCGTGGATGACCGCCATGGGGTCGGCGCCCGCTTTTTTGAATCCGAACTCCCTTTTAAGCCGGTACGCCTTGTCCTCGTCCGTGTCCGCGATATGACAGAGCCATACGGGAAGGCCGGTCCGTTCTATTATAGTCAGGAGACATGAGCAGTGGAAAGCCCCGATCAGGCCGGCGCCTATAACGCCTATGCCGACTTTAGTTTCCGCTTTGAAATTCACTCAGGTTTTTCTCTCCACGAACTTTTGGATGGCGGCCTTGTCCTGGTCTTCCAACTCGGTAAACTTGACCCCCATCCCGGAAGGGTGGGGGAAGCCGGGCGCGCTTTTCTGGTTCCTTAACACTCGCGCTTTGAGCTGGATTTTTTTCTCTTGGTCGGGCAACTCGAACTGGAGGGTCAGGTCGGTCCCTTCGGCCAAAGGTTCGGCCGATTTAAGGAACATGCCGCCTCTGCTGATGTTGGTGGCCAGGTAGTAGGAGAAGTTGCCGCTGGTTATATTCACCACCCGGACACTTATGGGAACTCGCGGGTACTTTCTTTTCTCCGTGGTCTTCTTATAGAATCCCACTCGGAGGCCTCTAAGATTTTTTATCAATTTTTTCAGCATGTTGCCTCTAAGACCTTCATGTCCTTTCTTAATTTTTATGATCCCGGGCTACTGATTCCGAAAAATCGTTTGTAAAAGGGCGGATGGCAACAATTCCTTAATGTTGATCCTCGGTTTTTCTTAATTTAACATAATATGTCTTATGCGAAGAAATGTTTGCGGCTAAACTGGGGCGCGCGCGGCTTCAGCCGCGAGTGCCTGCAAGGCTCCAGTACCTTATTATCCCCTTATTGTCCATGATCAGGAAGCCGGTGTCGCCAACCTCGACCGCGGGCGCACTGGTGTCGGTATAATAGAAATAATGCCGCTCGATCTCGCCGGTGCGCTTGTCGAGCATGAAGACCCTGCCGCCCCTAGATACGGTTACCAGGAAGTCTCCCCTTATGATGGGTGTAGTAGGAAGATCGAAGAACTTCTTTTTCTTCCTTTTGGAAAGCTCGGTGGTCCATTGTTTCTTTCCGGTCATCTTGTCCACGGCCATGATCTCGGCCCGGTCAGTGGCCAGGTACAGGGTTCCACCCTCCAGCACGCTTCCGGCCATGCCTCCCCTTTCGAACTTCCAGTAAGTCCGCCCGGTCTTGCGGCTTAAGGCCGCGGTCTTGCCGGACACGGAGACCGCGTATACCGCACTGTCGTTCACCCGGAGCGGAGCGTCCACGTCCCGGAACTTCGTCTTCTTGAACGGGAGCCTCTTCCACAAGAGCTTGCCGGTCTCGGCGTCCATGGCAGCCACCGAGCCCGCGGACAGCCCGATGTATACGATACCGTCCTTAATAGCGGGCGGGCACAATCCTTTCAGGGCCAGGTCTTCCGGCCGCAGGTGCTGGTGCTCCCAGAGCCATTCTCCTTCATCACGGCTCAAGGCCACCACCCTGTCCCTTCCGGTCTGGAAGATGATCGCGTTGCCGGAAGCCGCCGGTCTGGAGAAGTCCATGAGCTTCAAGTCCCGGGTCCACAGTTCTTTGCCGGAAGCAAGTTCCAGACAGTGGAAGCCGCCGTCGCTTCCAGCCACGTAGACCCTATTATCTTCGATCAAGGGGGTGCTGACAGGCGCCCAGGAGAGCTCGTGCTCGAGCACCCGCTCGCCGGATAGATCAAAGGCCACTAGCTTCTTTCGAGAGCTGGCAATGTAAATCCTGCCGTCTTTGTACACCGGCAGTGCCCGCTCCGGCTTTATGCGGTCGGAACGGAGCCGGCTGATTTTTTCCGTCTTGAATATGACGGGATCAGGGAGCTTTTCGGATGAAGCGCCGGGTCCGATAAGGTCTCCCATCGAATCCCGCATGGATTGCCAGGCGGTGCGGAAAAAGTCGGGTTGTTCGTCCTTATTTTCTTGTTCCCCGCCGGAAGGTTGCCCCCCGGTTTCCAAAGCCCGCACCCCGCCCTGATACATCAGGCAGGCCGAGAGAACACATAAGGTAATCGCTATTAAGTATTTTGATTTCAACAATATTATTCCTCCGGGAACATGGGAGCCCGCTCCTGGGAAGCGCCTTCGGTATCAAAAGTTTTCTCCGGAAGTCGCAGGCCCTCTTCTTCTTCAGAGTCTTCCCCCACCTTTTCGCCCGGGATTTCCACCATGGACCCGGACTCCTTCTCCTCTTTGGTTTTGTCTTGCTCTTCTTCTTTGGTGCTCTCGTCCTTGCCGGCCGATCCCGTGCTCAGGTCCAAGGCCTCTTTAACCTCTTCTTCTTCCTCTCCGGTTTCCTTCACCGGCTGGAACATCTCTTCCGGCGCCTTGTCGGGTATGCTTATAACGCCTTGCTCTTTTTTCTCCCAGTAGGATTGCAGAAAAGGGGTGGTCCTTGCAATCCAGGAGGTATTAGCTTTTTGTTGCATGTCCCCGAGGATTTTTCGGACCTCGTCTTCTTTTCCGGTCTCATGATAGCACCGCGCTTTCAAGAGCATGGCGTCGTTCTTATAAGGCGAATCCTTTTTTATAAGTTTGTCCAGATAGTTAAGCGATTTTTCGTAATCTTTTCTCTGGTAGTGGACCCTGGCGATACCCATAAGGGCCGAGTGTTTGAGGCCCTGGTTGTCTTTAGCGGCCCCGGTTTCCAGAAACCTTTCATAGTGCTTTAAGGATTTCTGATAACTTCCCGTTTTTTCGCAAGAAACTCCCAGATACAGGTAAGCGAGGCGGGCCTCGACGCTCTCGGGGTGCGAGTCCACCACCTTCTGGAAGAACTGGATAGCCTGCTGGTACTTCTGCCGCTCGGTCTCGAACTTTGATCTTTGCTCGCCGGACATGTCCATGGAAAGCTCGTCCTGTTCCGACTGCATGGGGGCGTTAAACACCTGCTCGGCCTGGGCAAGGCTCCGGCGGGGAGCGTCCTGGCTGATCTCGTACCAGGAGGATGCCAGACGCATCGCAAAAACGCCTACAATAATGACCGCAATGACTCCCACGATCAGCCAGATGTGCTCTTCCGCCCAATCCCACACTTTCTCGGAAAAGGTCAAGAACTCGTCAGGCTTCTTCATTTGTTTTCGGGATAATTTGATTTTCTTCGGCATGGAGAGAAATCCTCCTTTTTTGAAAGTTATATTACTCAGAGCCTCTTGTAAAAAGGCCGGAGTAAAGGTGGGAGAGACCTCCAGGTCTCGATGATCGCGAGCTCCTGCCTGTGCCGGACACGGCAGACAGGGAGCTCGCTCCCACCTTCAAAGCTTACTCTCACCACCATAAAATTTGTTCGAACTAAACAACTCCAGACCTCTTTCTCATGATAGTAGAGAAACGGGTCTCAGTCCACCTTCTTGCTTGAATCGGTCGCGGCTTCCAGTATGGCCCGGACCTTTCGGTGGGGCTTGATTCCCGGCAGCTCCAGGGGAGTAAATCCTTTCTGGTTCTCAGCGCCGACGTCGGCGCCGTGCTTTAAGAGGAGCTTTGTAACCGTCTTGTATCCGTGCCGGGCGGCGTAATGAAGAGGTGTCTCCCCTTTTTTGTCCCTTTCGTTTACAGAAGCTCCGTTCTGGAGGAGCAGGACCGCGGATTTTTCGTCCCCCTGTGCCGCGGCCATGTGGAGCGGCGTTCTCCCTTTCTCGTCCGCTATTTCCGGCGAGGCCCCTGCCTCCAAGAGCACCTCGATTATTTTAGCGTGAGCTCCCTTGGCCGCCAGCAAAAGCGGTGTGGCTCCTTCCGCGGACCGGGCGTCAACCGGCGCTCCCTTTTCGATCAGGTACTCGGCCACTTCGTCATGCCCGTAGCGGGAGGAGAAATGCAGAGCTGTCCAGCCCTGCTCGGTCGCGGCTTTGACCCGATCTTTGTCTTTTTCCACCAGCTTCTTTACTGCCGGCAGGTCCCCTCCCCTGGCGCGGTCGCATATCTTGACGCCGGTGGAGGTGGTGAAGTGATCGTGCACGGTAACCGCCAGGAGCAGCGCCACCGCTACCGGAGTTACATACCGGATCACCTTTTTCCAGAACCCGTAGAAGATGCGGGTGCCGCCTCCTTCGATAAGCTGGTGCCGCACGCTCTCCCGTTTCATGAACCAGCCGCCGAACAGTGCGATAAAAAGCCCGCCCAACGGCAGCATGTAGTTGTTGGCTATCCGGTCAATCGAGTCCAGGACCGGCATGCCCTGCCCTTCCATGTTCTTTATAAGCGTAACCCCGCTCAACTTGCTGTACGAGAGCGCGGAGAACACGCCCAGGCCCCATATAATTGCGCCCATGATCAGGGTGGCTCTGGTCCTCTTCCATTTCCTGTCGTCAATAAAATAGGCCACCACCACTTCCAGCAGACTGATCCCGGAGGTCAGCGCGGCAAAGGAGAGCAGGAGAAAGAAAGCTGTTCCTATGTATTGTCCGCCCGGCATCTGTGAGAAAGCCAGGGGAAGAACTTTGAACACGAGCCCGGGACCCTGCGCCGGGTCCAGGTTGTACTGGAAAAGGATGGTGTAAATGGCGATCCCGGCCAGGATGGCGATCAGGGTATCGAGTCCGGCCACCATGACTGCGGAGGAGGACAGGCTCTCGTCGTCTCCCAGATAGGACCCGTAAGTAATCATGGCGCCCATGCCCAGGCTCAGGGTAAAGAAAGCCTGGCCCAAAGCCTCCAGTACAGGGATGGCCGTGTACTCGCCCGCCTCGTTGGTGTAAAGCGAACTCCAGTCCGGGACGAAAAGATAGCCCAAGCCCCCGGCAGCGTCCCCCTGAAAAAGCCCGTAAATGACCAGGGCGATAAGAAGCAAGAAAAGAAGGGGCATGAGGATGCCTATCCACCGCTCCAGGCCCTCTTTGACGCCGAAGATGACAATAGACACGATAGCGGCCATAAAAACGGTGTGCCACACCAGCGGCTCGATCCCGTCGGTTACCACGCTGTTGAAAAGGTTATTGATGGTTTCGAGGTCCGCGTTCAAGTAATCGCCGGACACGCTCCGCACAAAGTAGTCCACGGTCCAGCCCGCCACTACCGAGTAGTAAGACAGGATCACGAAACCCGAAGCCACCCCAAGGAAGCCGACCGCCATCCAGAACGGGTTTTTATCAGCCAGTCGCTTGAACGCTCCCACCGGGTTCCGGCGCGACTGCCTGCCGATCATGATCTCCGAGACCAGGATGGGAAGACCGATGATGAGAATGAAAAAAAGATACACCAGCACGAACGCCCCGCCCCCGTACTTGCCCACCAGGTAGGGAAAACGCCAGATGTTGCCCAGGCCGATGGCAGAGCCCGCAGCCGCAAGGATGAACATGAAACGGTTGGACCAGAGCCCCCGCGTTTTTACGTCGGTCTCGTTCATATCTTTATCAGGCATCATAAACCCCGGCGATAACCCTCAGCTTATCAATCCCGAAAAACTTAAGTTTCTAAATTATAACGGCCGTGTTTTCATTGCGCAAACACCTGCTCACAATAAGCCGGATAAGTGCTAGCGACGGGAGTCGCGATATATGTCCCCCTGTCAGTTTATCCCGTAGCATGGCTTTTGCTTCCACTCGATCATCGTATCTTTGCGAGCAGCTCAAGTATTCCGGAGACGTTGTCCAGTATCGAGTCCGGGTCTTCTTTTGTAAGCTCTTGTTCGGTTACGGGTCCGCCCCTTACTGCTATGACGGGCATGCCTGCGGCTCGGGCCGCCTTTATATCCACCACGTGGTCTCCCACGTACACTGCCTGCTCGGGCTCGAGCCGCATCCTTTCCAGGAGAAGAACCAGGGAGTCGGGCGCCGGCTTGGCGCTCTCCACCTCGTCCGATCCCGCTGTCTGTTCGAAATAAGGGGAGAGTTCCAGCTTCTCGAGGATGGTTTTTATCTCGGCGTGCGACTTGGTGCTCGCCACCGCCAAGCGGAAACCGCGTGTGGCGAGAGCGGGGATCGTGTCCCGGACGCCGGGCAGAAGAAAGCTCCGGTCCGCCATGGCCCCCTCCCGCGAGAGCCTCCGGAACTCGTCCCGCATGGCAAGCGGGTCTTTGCTGCCGTAAAGCTCGAAGGTCTTTTCAATGGGAATGCCGATCCTTGCTTTGATCCTGTCCGCCGGCACTTCCGGCTCCCCTGCCCTCTTGCGCGCCCGGTTGAAACAATAGACGATGCCCTCGCTCGAGTCTATAAGGGTATAGTCCAGGTCAAAGATAAAGGCTTTTACTGCTTCTGATTTCATTGTTACGGTCCTTTTCTTCTTTCGCTCCGCCCCCGAAGCGGCTTTTGATCCGCATCATTAACACTACGATGAATGTGCGAGGGAGTTAAAGTCGCGAGTGAATCCACGCGAGTTTATGTGGGGGCCTACCGATAATGCCCGACAAGCTCCCAAGGAACAATCGGGGTTGTTACGGTATCGAAGTATCAGGTATCATACCCTCAAAGTTCCGCGGATTAAAGGATTGTTTCAGGTTTGGTGGTGAGCGTTCTGTTTTTCCCTCTCGGAGGTCTTTGGAATTGGAGGTCAAGTTGGTTAAAATAAGGGTAAGGAGGATATGTTGGTGAACCCCCGTACATACTTCTTGAAGTACTCCTTTGTTCTTAACCTGGTGTTTATTTTTCTCATCGCCCTGGTGGCGGCTGACGTGGGCAACACTTACCTCATGCACCGGCTGGTGGGCGCGACGGAATCCGTGACGGTGGAGGTGGAAGAGCTTGCCGTAGAGAGTGCCGGTTACAATCCCGCCACAGATGAAATTCTCTCCCGGAACCTTTTCGGCGCAGTGGTGGAAGAAGAAACCGAGACCCCGGAGGTGGCTGCCGGGGACACCTCGGAGATAGAAGAGACCCCTTTGCGGCTGGAACTCATAGGGGTGGTTTACGAAGGAGATGATCATCCCCGGAACTTCGCCACCATCAAAAACCTGACCGAGCAGGAGATAAACCTTTATCGTAAAGACAGCGCCATTACGGAGAACGCCAAGGTGAAGAGGATAGAAAGGGACCGGGTGCTCATTATTCGCGATGGAGAGCTGGAAGAGCTGCGTTTTCCGAAAAAGAAATCCGGGAGCGTGGCTTCCAACCGTCCCCGCCAGGTCCACAAGGCCCGGCCGGATAAAGGACGGGGCAACAAACGGGGCGGCCGCAATAACATCACCGAAGGGATCGAGGAAGTGGCTCCGGGCGAGTATCGCCTGAAGCGGGACGCCATCAAGGACGCGCTGGCTCCGGAGAACCTCTCCGACATCCTTACTCAGGCTCGGACCATTCCCAACCGAAAACGTGTGGACGGCAAAACCGTGATTGACGGTTTCCGCATCTACCGCATCCGGCCGAAGAGCGTATTCGACAAGCTCGGTCTCCAGAACGGCGACATCATCAAGTCCATAAACGGCCAGTATCTTGACAACCTGGACACCGCCTTGAACATGCTCCAGACCCTCCGAAGCCAGGACGAGTTCTCGATGAACATCGAAAGAAGAAGAAAGGAGCAGAAGTTCCAATACGAGGTGGAAGACTGACGGACTTGGCGTTTGCGCTTCGAAAAGATATCATAATCCGGCACAAGGGAGTAAAAAATTGAGAAATAAGGCACGGTGGTTTCTTTTATTTGGGTTGATGGTCGCGGTCGGCGGGTTCCAGACCGGGTTGGAGGTGTATGCCCAGACGACGTCGGAGTCAGAGGAGGACCCTATCGAAGTCCGGGGAGACAAAGTCCACATCAGCTTTCCGGAGATGGACCTGGAAACGGTGCTGAAGAACTTCAGCGAAGTAACGGACAGAAGCTTCGTACTGGAGGAGGTCCCCAAAGGCAAGGTGTATACCATCGGTCCCATCGGTCCCATCGAGATTCCCAAGGAAGAAGCGTTAGATTTTTTTGTGCTGATCTTAAACATAAGCGGCTACCAGGTAGTGGAGACCTCGGTGTCCAACGTGTACAAGGTGATAAGATCGGCGGATGCCATGCCGGAGAACATCCCCATCTACGGCCCCGGAGAAGCACCCGAGAACATCAACGAGCAGATGGTGATGCGGTTTATAAACCTGGACTACGTGGCGGCCGACCAGATAGCCCAGCAAATGAGCAAGCTGGCCTCCAAGGCCGGCGGACAGGTCATGGCTTACGAGCCCACCAACACCCTTATAATAGTGGACACCTCTTACAACATCGAGAGGATGCTGAAGATAATTGACCTTCTGGACGTGCCCTCCCAGCAGGCGGAGATGGAGATTGTGGGACTCGATTACGCGGAAGCAGGCGAGATAGCCGGCATCCTGGAAAAAATCTACGAGGACTCTTCGGATGGCAAGGCCCAGAGGACAGCCACCACCCGGCAGCGGCAGCCGCGCAGGCGCAGGCCGAGCCGTCAGCAACAGCAGAAGTCCCCCTCCGCCGAGGTCGTAACGGGTGGGCAGGCCGCGGTGAAGCTGAAGATAATACCGGTCGAGAGGATCAACAGCCTGGTGATTATTACCGACCGGAACACTCTGGAAGAGATCAAGGAGACCATAGCCAAGCTGGACATTGACGTAGGGACCACTCAAACCATCCACGTTTATTACTGCCAGAACTCGGAGGCTTCCGAGCTCGCCTCCACTCTTTCCGGAATCGTGGGAGGCGGAGGAGGAACAAATGTCCCTTCCTCTCAGAGAGGCGGCACTTCCGATCAGCGTTCTCCTTCTGCCGAGGCCAGTCGCCGGGAAGCCGCAAGACCACAGCGTTCGTCCCCCCGGTCGGGCGGGGGGCAGGTCAAGTCTTCCACCGCCGCTGTCGTCAGCGGGATACTCAAAGGCGAGATTTCCATCTCCTCGGACGAGGCCACCAACTCCCTTATTATAGTGGCAACGCCGCAGGATTACTCCATTCTTTCTAACGTTATAGACAAGCTGGACATACCGCGGCGGCAGGTGTTCGTAGAGGCCGTGCTCCTCGAGGTCTCCTACAACGAGTCCAAAGAGGCGGGCACCACCATCCATGGAGCATCGCCGCTCGAGGATGAAGGGATGCTGCTCGCCGGCACCGGCTTCGGGGACGTAAACTCCCTGTCCCTTTTGTCTTCCATTTCCTCTTCCGGGGGCAGCCTGGCCCTTCCCAACGGAATAACCGTGGGGGCCCTGGGACAGCCGGTGGAAATGGAAACCGCGGGCGGAGACGTGGCAGTGTCGGTCCCTTCCGCGGGAATGGTGGTGAAGCTTTTGGCTTCCACATCCACCGTGAACGTGCTCTCCACCCCTACCCTCCTGACCACGGACAATGAACAGGCTTCCATAGAAGTGGGAAAGAAGATTCCCGTGCCCACCGGTCAGACCGTGTCCCAAGGGGGGTTCTCCAACGTAAGCATCTCCAGGGAATCGGTAGGGATCAAGCTGGAGATGACCCCCCAGATAAACGAGAGCAACAACGTAAAACTGTCCATCTACGTCGAGATATCCGGCGCCGTCCAGTCTCCGCTGGGCATTGACGTGAACACCCTCGGGGTCACCACCTCCATCAAAACCGCGGAGACCACCGTCATAGTCGAGGACTCCCAGACCATCGTCATCGGCGGCCTGATGGAAGACCGGAAAGAAGAGGGAGAAAGCCGGGTCCCGTTCCTCGGCAACATCCCGGTGGTGGGATGGCTCTTCAAGAGAGCCAATATGTCCGAGAGAAAAAGTAACCTCATCATCTTGCTCACGCCCCATATAGTTAAATCCAGGGACGACATTGACAAGGTCCGCAAAAAGATAGAACAGAACTACCAGGGGATGATGGAGGAGGAGCTTATCGAGGTCCCCTCCTATCTGGATGAATACATAGGAGAAGAGGAAAAAGCCTCTTCTCCTCCGCCCGGCAACTCGAACTCGAACTCGAACTGGAACTGGACGAGACCGGAAACGGAAAGCGGCTCCACCCAGACCGCTCCCCCCTCGTCCGGCACAGAGGAAAAATCACCATGAGTACCGTCTTGACCGCCAAAGAAACCGGAGAAGAAAGCCGCACCCGCTCCGCCGGGAACATGTACCTGGGAGAGATACTCCTGCAAAAGGGCCACATCACTGAGGAGCAGTTGACGAACGCGCTGTCCCGGAAGCAGGAAAAAGGGGGGAAGCTGGGAGAGGCGCTCATCCAGATGGAGGCGATAAATGAAGACCAGCTTTACAACGCCCTGTCCGAACAACTGGGATTAAAGTATGTAAAACAGCTCGCCGGAATGGAGATAGACCCACAGCTTGTAAAAGACATACCCATCCAGTTCGCCAAGCAGAACGCCATGGTGCCGCTGGAAAAAAAGAACGGCGCAGTGGTGGTGGCGACCTCGGACCCCTTAAACCTCTTTGCCATAGAAGACCTGAAGAAGGTTTTAGAAACCGAGGTCGAAATAGTGATGGCATCCGAGAACAAGGTCATCCAGGCCATCAACAACGTGTATGACCGGGCCTCGGTTACCGCCCAGGGGGTGATGGGCGACCTGGAGACGGAAAACCTGGACATCCTGGCCCAGGAGCTGGAAGAACCCGAAGACCTCCTGGACGTGAACGACGAGGCCCCTATAATCCGGCTGGTGAACTCACTGCTGTTCCAGGCGGTAAAAGAAAGGGCCTCCGACATCCACATAGAGCCGTTTGAAAAGGACCTCTTGGTCAGGTTCAGGATAGACGGAGTGCTCTACGAAATACTCCGGCCCCCCAAAAGGTTCCAGAGCTCCATAACCTCACGCGTCAAGATCATGGGAGGGCTCAACATAGCGGAGAAAAGGCTTCCCCAGGACGGAAGAATCCGCATCAAGATCGCGGGAAAGGACATAGACATCAGGCTTTCCACCCTGCCCACCTCGCACGGGGAGAGGATCGTGATGAGGCTTCTCGACCGGGAGAACATACTCCTGTCAGTGGAGGAGCTCGGGTTCGACCCCGCCCAGTACAGCAGATTCAACGACATGATCCACCGCACCCACGGAATCATACTGGTTACCGGGCCCACCGGCTCCGGAAAGACCACCTCCCTGTACGCCGCTTTGAACAAGATCAACACCCCGGAGAAGAACATCGTAACCATCGAGGACCCGGTCGAGTACCAGATACAGGGAATAAGCCAGATACACGTAAACCCCAAGATCAATCTCACCTTTGCCAACGGACTCCGGTCCATTGTCAGGCAGGACCCGGACGTTATACTGGTTGGGGAGATCAGGGACGCGGAAACAGCCGAGATTGCGGTGCAGGCGTCCCTCACCGGACACCTGGTCTTTTCCACCCTCCATACCAACGACGCACCCAGCGCAATCACCAGGCTGGTCGAGATGGGAGTAGAGCCTTTTCTCATCTCGTCATCCATGCTGGCGGCCATTGCACAGCGACTGGTAAGAGTGCTCTGCAAAGAATGCAAGCTCCCGGATGACCCCGACGAAAAATCGCTGCTCGCGTCCGGATTGAAAGAGAAAAGTCAATACACCTTCTATCGGCCCAACGGATGCCCGGAATGCCTCAACACCGGATTTGTGGGAAGGAGCGCCATCTACGAGATGCTGGTGGTGGACGACGACATGCGGGAGTTGATAAACCAGAACACCGACTCCAATACCATAAAACGGAAGGCCCGCGAAAAAGGGATGCTCACCCTGCGGGAGGACGCCGCCCGCAAGGTCCTGAGCGGAGACACCTCCCTGAGCGAGATCGTCCGGGTAACCCAGGAGGACATCCTATAAACTCCAACCTTCAAGGACTTCTTTAAGAAATGCCGGTATTTGCCTATAAAGGTTACACTTCCAGGGACAAAAAGATGAGAAGCGGGCTTATTGACGCGGAAAGCGCCAAGGTGGCCCGCCAGAAGCTCCGCAAGCGCGACATCTACCCCATCGAGCTTGCCCAGACCGTGGAAAAGGCCCGGGAGGCCAAGAGTTCCAAAAGCCTGTTCTCGATGCGAACCAGGGTCTCTCCCATGGACCTGTCCGCCATGACCAGGCAGCTTGCCACCATGATCAGCGCCGACCTTCCCCTGGTCCAGTCCCTGTCCGCTTTAACGGAGCAGGTCGGAAACCAGCGGCTGAGCCGGGTGCTGGCCGAGGTACGCGAGTCGGTCAACGAAGGCGCGTCCCTGGGAGAAGCCATGGAGGCCTACCCCCGTATCTTCTCCGAACTCTACGTAAACATGGTCAAGGCGGGAGAGCAGTCCGGCGCACTCGACATCGTACTGCAAAGGCTCGCCGAGTTCACCGAAAGCCAGGCCGATCTCCGGTCCAAGATCAAGTCGGCAAGCATCTACCCGGTCATGGTCCTTACCATTATGCTGCTGGTCCTGGTGGGAATGTTCATTTTCGTCATCCCCAAAATTTCCTCGCTGTTCGAACAAACCAACCAGGCACTGCCCCTGCTCACCAAGATCATGATAGGGACCTCGCAGTTCATCGCGGGATGGGGAGGACTGTTACTCCTGTTCGCACTGGCGGGAGCAGCGGTGTTTTTCAGGTACCGCATAAGGACGCCCCAGGGAAGGCAAAGGTGGGACAAATTCAAGTTGCGCCTTCCCGTAATAGGCGGCCTGATCCGCAAGATATCCATAAGCCGCTTCTGCCGCACGCTCTCCACCCTTTTAAGCTCGGGCATACCCCTCTTGAAATCACTCAACATCGTGGAGAAGGTGGTAGGGAACCGGGTACTGGGAGACGCCATCCACAACGCGCATGAAAACATAACCGAGGGGGCCTCCATAGCAGAGCCCCTGAAAGCAAGCCAGGTCTTCCCCCCATTTGTCATCCAGATGATCGCCTCGGGAGAGCAGTCGGGAGAGCTAGAGTTCATGCTCCAGAAGGCGGCGGACGCCTTTGACCGGGAGGTGGAAAACTCCATTGCAGGCATCACCTCCCTGATCGAGCCCATGATGATACTGGTACTGGCGGGAATGGTGGTGATCGTGATCCTGTCGTTCCTCATGCCCATACTGAACCTCACCAGCGGGATCGGATGATAAAATCAATGAACGTAATTTGTCGCAAAGAAAGCAGGCAGGAGGGAAAAAGCTGATGAAGAAAAAACATAAAAAAGCACGGGAAAAGGAGTCCAGGAAGGGATTTACCCTGATCGAGATCATGGTGGTGGTCATGATTATAGGCATGCTGGCCACCGTGGTCAGCGTAGGGGTCATGGACTACCTGTCCGAAGCCAAGCGCAAGACCGCGGTGCAACAGATCAAGGCCCTGGAAGAGGCCCTTAACTTCTACAAGATGCACAACGACGTCTACCCCACCACCGAGCAGGGGCTGGAGGCCCTGGTGCAGGAGCCCACTTCTCCGCCCGTGCCCAGGAACTACAAGTCCGGAGGATACATTGACCACGTCCCCCTCGACCCCTGGGGAAACGAGTACGTCTACCGCTCCGAAGACGGAAAAGCCTACATCGAAAGCTATGGAGCCGACGGGAAAGACGGGGGCGAAGGGGACAACGCGGACATAGAAAGCTGGAACCTGCAAGCGGAGAGGTGAACCAATGCACAAACATTGCCGTCCCAACAAATAGGTGATGGACTCACGGAGTCTACTCACGCAGAGACGCAAAAGTACGGAGAGGGAATAAACGCAACCACGCGACGGAAAAAGAAGGGTTCATCAGGTTTTCGCGTACTTGAAAGAACCGCTTTTTCCTCAGGGATGGCCCACACAACTTGTTGTGTGGGTTATCGAAAATCATGGGAGAGGTCTCGGCAAGGTTTTAGCGAGGGGACCTTTTGCTTTTTTACATGAGCAAGATCGGAAGACAGATGCAAGCCCGGTTACAGAGTACTTGCAGGCGCGCTATGCGCGCCTGCCCACGCAACAAGTTGTGTGGGCCATCCGGGTGGCGGGTTGGAAGCTGTCCTGTATTGCCTTCAGGTACTCAAAGACCGGGAGAGCCAAAAGAAGGAAGAGCTTTTTTGCTTACGGAGCTGAGATTTGTCGCGACTTAAGTCGCTCGCACGGAGATTACCTTGACTTGAACAAGAAGAATAACCGTTGCGACTCCGCGTCTCTGCGTGAAGTAAAATCTACTTTGAAAAGAGTATTGCGCCAACCGCACCGGAGCAAGTATTGAGACATTCCGAACACATCCGGAAAAACACACCCGGCCGGGCTGGCTTCACCCTCGTCGAGATACTGATGGTCCTGTTTATAATCGGGCTCATGGCCGCCCTGGTAGTGCCCCGTATCGGCATTATGGACACGGTGAAGCTCAAATCCTCCGCCCGGAAGATCGCCGGAACCATAAGGATAACCTATAACACCGCGGTGCTGACCAAGATTCCCCACCGAATGGTGTTCGACCTGGAAAACCACGTCTACTGGGTCGAGGAAAAAGCTGGACAGGAGTACGTGGCTTCCTCTTCGGACATCCTGCAAAAGAGGGTCCTGCCTTCCACCGTCTACCTGGACAGGATAAGAATCATGGACCGGTCCTGCGAATCCCCCTGCAAAGCATACCTGTACTTCACTCCCGGAGGATACGTGGAAGAAGCGGAGATATACCTGTCCGACCAGAACCGGGAGATGGCATTTACGGTTCTTACCAGGCCCATGGTGGGCAAAGCCGCCATCCTGGCGGGAGTGGTCTCTCGCGCCGAATGGCTCCGGATGGAGGGACTGGATGAAGACCGGTAACCGCAACTCGGGCTTCACCCTGCTCGAGGTCATAGTGGCAATGGCCATCCTGGCCATGTTTCTCGTCCCCATCTATGCCCGCATCATCATGGGCTTCGAGATAACAAAAGAAACGGAAAGGCGGGCCAAAGCCCTGCGGCTTGCCCAGGACAAGATGACCGAGCTCGAGATGCTTCCCTTCCCCGAGGACGAAGAGGTCCGGGAGGGAGACTTCGGGGATGAGTATCCGCGCTACTCCTGGAAGACGGAGACCATAAAGACTCCGGACCTCCAGATGATGGAGGAGTTCATACCCGCTCTGAAAGCCATGGAGCTCCACCTGTACGTGTACTGGGGACCGGAGGACAATAAGCAGTCCGTAAAACTCAGCACTCTTAGGCTGGAGTGAATGGTGAGAGGACTCAAAGGTAAAGCCGGATTCACTCTCATCGAGGTCATGGTGGCGCTCGGGATAGCAGGCATGTGCCTCGGCCTGGTCGCGGTCAGCCTCACCCAGGCTTTTGAAGCCAACGAGGGCGCTCAGGAACAAATGGAACTCCAGCAGAGCGTGGACCTCAGCATGGACCGGATGAGAAAGCTCATTCAATCCGCTTTCAGGTCCCCCCATCCGCCCAACTATGAAAACCACCCCTTTACCACCCATGACACCGACAGAAGCAATAATCCCTATGACGCCATCACCTTTACCACCCTGGCCTACTCAACCTATAAGATTGACGCCAAGCAGGCGGAGCTGGCCGAGATAACCCTGTTCACCGAAGAAGAGCCGCCCCTGGAAACCCCGGAAGGAAAGCTCCAGCTTCGAAGACTCCGCATCCGCGCCGGCGGAGAGATCAACGACCGGTTCGAGGTGGAGGGAGGAGTGGTCTACACCCTGGCGGACCATGTCACCCGCTTCAAGCTCGAGTACCTGGACGAGCAGGGGGAATGGAGAGAAGAGTGGAAAACCTTTGACCACGGAAACCAACTGCCCTGCGCCATAAAGGTCGAGCTCGGCATGAGAAGCAAAAACCTGAAGGAAAAAGTGACATCCATGGTCGTTCCCCTCCAGATGACCGGCTTAAAGTGCGAGTTCGAGTACGAGAAGGTCTTCGAGGATCAGCAATCGAGATGAGAAAAGACTCAACAAAAAAAATGCCAAGGCTGCTCGCCGGCGGGAAAAGCCCCGGCCGCAAAAAAGGCGCCGCCCTGGTTATGGTCCTGCTCCTTATAACCATACTCGCGGTCATCATGTCCGAGTTTCTGTATAACCTCAGGATCAACACAACTATATCCGACAACTACGAAGAAAAGGTCCAGGCAAGATACGTGGCCAAGGCGGGACAGAACGCGGCAGACGGACTCCTCGCCCATACCCAGCCCTTTGATCGCATGTTCAATAACGAAGAGATACAGCTTTTCAAGTACGAATGCCTGACCACCGAGCTAACCACCCTCGGCCTCACCAGCGAGCAGGAAGAAGAACAGGAAGAAACCATGAAAGACTTCGAAGAGATGCAGAACTGCGGAGTCTGGAGCCTGACCATACCCTACGTGCTGGACGAGACCCCCATTGACCTGCAAATAATGGACGAGCAGGCCAGGATAAACGTAAACGGCATGATAGACGTGGTCTCCGGAAGCACGGAAGAGACCTACATCAAGATGGACCGCGACGTCTATAACATGCTCTTTGAGCTGTTCCGGTACCAGGCCATCAGAAACGACATACTGATCTCGGACGACGACATCAGGTACATGCTCGAGGACCTGTGGGACTACATGGACTACGGCATGGTGGACGGGACCTTTGACAAGGACCGGCTGTCCTACTTCGAGTACGAGGACAAGATCATATCCATGAAGAACGGACCCCTCGACTCGGTGGAGGAACTCCGCTACCTGCCGGAAATGAACGACAAGCTGTTCAACGCGGTCAAGGACTTCCTCACCGTATATCCCACCGACGTAACCCTGCACAAGTTCGAAGACAGGATAGACATTGACCATTGTCCGGTCGAGGTCTGCTACGCCATGGTCCGCGCCGCATCCTACGAAGGGGAAGAACCCCTGGTCGGAGAGGAGAAAGCATGGGAGCTATGCAGGGACACCATTGCCGCCAACTTCTATGGAAGGGACCCCGCGGCTGACGGGAAGCCGACAGGAGACGACCAGCAACAACAACAACAACAACAACAACAAGACGCCGCTTCCCTTATGCCCCGCCATAACCGGAAGCTCCCCCCGGAGATGCTACAGCTTACCGACAAGTTCAGCTCCTTCGTACTAAAAGACAATACCCAGCCCCGCTTCTACCGCATCCGGTCAACCGCACTGACCGACAACGGCTTCGAGACCGTGATCGTAAGGGTGGTAAGGGTCAACTTTGACAAGTCCATTACCACCCTCTACTACCGGGAGAAGTAGCACTTTTCTTTGAACGGAGAGTTAAGAGCATCCGGCGAGAGACTTACCCGGGAACGTCATACGTGCAAGAGCCATCCGTGCAAGCGGCTACGTGCAACACTATTGCGTGCGAGCGGCTTTAGCCGCGAAGTCCGGATAATCGCGAGTCGGAGTACCCGCCCCTGCTCAAGCACTCTCCCGCCATAAGCAAAGAGCTTTCCAGCAGGCATCATATCCCTTTCTTTAGAATGTCCCGCGCGATCAGCCTGATCTGAACCTCGCTGGTGCCGCCGCCCAGCTCGCCCAGCTTGGCGTCCCGGAAGTAACGCTCCACATCGTAGTCCTTTATAAAACCGTAACCGCCGTGAATCTGGACCGCGTCCGAGGCGGCTTTGGACGCCGCCCGCGAAGCGAACAGCTTGATGATGCCCGCCTCCCTGCCGATGTCCCTGCCCTCCTCCGCAAGCCGCACCGTGCGGTAACAGTAGGACCGCGAAAGCTCGAGGTTCATGGCCATCTCCGCCAGCATCTGTTGCACCAGTTGAAAGTCCCCGATCGGCCGGCCGAACTGATGCCGCTCCTTTGCGTACCGCGTGCAGATTTCCAGGCACGCCTGCATGATGCCGATGCTGGTGGACGCCCCCATGCTCCGCTCCGCGTTCAACGTCTTGAACATCTCCGGAAAGCCCTCCCCTTCCGTGCCCAAAAGGTTCTCCTTCGGGACCTTCACCTCGTCCAGGAACACCTCGGAGGTGGGAGAGCAGCGCATGCCCAGCTTGTTGAACTTGGGGCCCACCTGGAGTCCTTCCATGTCCCTCTCCAGCAAAAGCTGAACTCCGCCCTTGGACCGCTCCGTGCCCGGAAGCCGGGCCACCAGGATGAAATAGTCCGCAAGAGGACCGTTGGTTATAAACGTCTTGGTCCCGTTCACCACGTAATGGTCTCCCTCCGGCCGGGCGGTGGTGGTCAAGGCCAGCGAGTCCGAGCCCGCGTTCGGTTCCGAAAGCATCCAGCTCGCAAGCCGGTCGCCGGAGATCACCCCCGGAAGATACTTCCTCTTCTGGTCCTCCGTGCCCAGGACCTCGACGGTGTGGACGAAGTTAAGCGAACAAACGTTAACGCTCATGGCAAGACCGGGAGCGCCACGCGCTATCTCTTCCTTGATCAGCGCAGTGGTAAGAAGATCTGCCCCGCTGCCCCCGTACTCCGGAGACGCGGAAGAACCCAGGAACCCAAGCTCCCCCATCTTTCGGTACTGCTCCAGGGGAAAGGACTGGTCCTCGTCAATCGCAACGGCAACAGGCATGATCTCCCGGTCCACGAACCTGCGCAACTGGTCTCGCAAAGCCTCGTGCTCATCGTTAAGATGTGGGTACATTAAAAAATCTCCAGTAAAGGCCCGCTCATGAAAACTGCTCTCATGCCGATGGTTCTTTTACCTCGCCCCGTCAGCGGTCGAAAATTTTTCTCAGTCCTTTCTCCAGCTTCTTGATGGGGTCTTTAGAGCCGGACGCGGAAGAGCTTCTTTTGGGGGAGCTTTTGATCTTGTCTATGGCTTTTTCGATTGAGTCTCCCATACATCCTTTCTGGTTCCGGCTTTTGTTTTGGGCGGTCTGGAGTGCGGGGAGTGCGTCCCGGTCGCGGAGTTCTCCCATCTTTTGCACGGCCTGTTTCCTGATCTCGCAGTCGGGGTTTGTCTCGAGATCGAGTATCAAAAGGGGAAGCATGTCCTTTCTTGTGCCCATGCGCTCGAGCGCTCGATAGGCATTCCAGTGCACATCATAATCGGGGTTGGTCAGTTCTTTTTCCAGCACCTTGCTTGAAGAGCTTCCTGCTTTATCAATTATAAAATTTAGCCCCGGTTTTGCTTTCTCTCCTCTGGGCAGATGGAGTAGCGCTTTTATCATTTTCGGACTTTTCTTATAGTCCGGATTCAGCGCGAGAGCGGCGGAGTAGGCGGCCAGGCTCTTTTCTGCGTCCCCCGCCCTGGCGTACTCTCCTCCCAGTTTGAAAAAGGCCTGGTGGTCTTGAGGGTTGTCTTCCGTGATCGCGCTCAAGGTCTTTATCGCTTTTTCATGCTTTCCTTCTTCAATGTACTCTTGCGCCCGTTCATGCGGGTCCCACTCATAGGTAAAAAGAAAGAACAGGACCGCGGCCAGGACCACCAGCCCAATAACAGCCCCGCCTCTCGAAGGCTTCCTTTGCAGGGGCGGTTTCACCTTCCGGGCCAACTGTCCGGTCAAACGGGTGACCATGGTTCCCACGTCTTTAAGACGAACCTCGACCGGCGATTCGGAACCGCCCGGTTTTTCGCCGGCTTCACCGGCCGCCGGCATATCTCGAGAAACTGCGCTGGTATGGATTGGATTGGTAAGTGGAATATTGTCCGCGAGATGTGCTTGAATTATCGGATGAATTTAATGAAAAAGGATATCATCCGCCTTTTATTAAAAATCCAGACGATTGTTGCTACTGGTGCGACCATCACCCGGTACTGCTCCTCCGGCCTGCAGACCACCCGGATCGCATGCATCGCCATCCGGGTGG
>JAWOBU010000144.1:0-4601 GCA_046484135.1 bacterium | reverse complement strand
TGTTCGAACTCGTGGCGCTCCTCGATCAACGAACGCAGCTTATCAACCATGTTTAAGGGCACGTGATAGGTCCTGGTTTCGCCTCCCAGTCGCACTGTCAACTGGTAACGCAGGTGTCCTCCCTCTCCCTTGGCGCACCAACAGGAGGGCTTGCCGCACTTCTCTTCCCTCTCCACCAGGTAGCCGGGCATCATCTCCCGGTATCTTGCCAGACTCCTGGCGAGCTCGCCTCTTCTTTTCATTTTGTTGTCGTCTTTTGGCATTCCTATACTTTCTTGAACTAATTTTACCACAAGATTCAGCAAAAGTCAAGGGACAGTGAAACTTTTTAAAATAAGGACATAAAAAATTCAGGAGGTAACCGAGGCCAAGTTATGGAGATGGAACGTCATTTATAAGAAGGGAAAAAGAAATTGCGAAATTGCCGGCATGAAGAGCCTTCATTCGACTACGGCAGTAAATACAAGGTTTTTTTCAGGATCAATTGAACCGGCTGGGTCGTATGGCGGAGTCCCGGTAGATGCTTCATGAAGGCGGGAACCATAGCTGGAGGGTCTTTTTGAATTTCAGGAAAGCCCTGTCCGAGCAGTCTTTCAGACTGGACCTTTCACCGATCTTCTTAAAAAGGGAAGAGGATTTTTTCACCCTTTTTTCTTTCATTGCCGTTCCCATCGCGCCTTTGGGGTCCCCCGGCTTTGTGCTTTCCGGGTCCCACTTGCCCTTGTCTATAAGCCATGATTTCAAATCCGCGGTGGAACCGGGCCACTTCAAAATTTCTCCCACGCAGGCAGAGCCGGACCAGACCCAGTTTTCCAGCTCGGGATCAATAACCACCGCTTCGCACCTGCCCTCCCAACCGTTTTGTTCAAGCCTTTCTTTAACCTCGGTCTCCAGGCCGGAAGCCGAGCGATCTTTTTTCTTGTCAAAATCCCGGTCAAACATGACCAAAGAATAATCGTACTTCCTCATAAACGGCCTTAAGAACTCATGGGAAAACTGGTAACATCCTGAGTCTCTATGCGGATGCACTCGGATGTCTGAAGAAAGTGATGGTCTTATCCCCAAGCTCGGCGGTCTGTTCAGGACACCTTGTACCATCATCTCCATGTCTTTGTCCGCAACCAGGATGATCAGATCTTTTGCATCTTCGCTCATCCGAGGACCCCGCTCGCGAACAGCTCGCTTATATTGGGTGTGCCTTTCCAGTCTTTAAGCCTGGGATGTTCGTCTCCGCTCACAATGTCGGTGGCCCCGTGCTCGGTCCGGGCAAAGCATAAAATCTCCTCCGGCTTGGCCAGGCTTAAGAAAACCGGTGAATGGGTCGCGAGCAGAATCTGGGCGTCGTAAACCGTAGACAGAGAATCATAGATGGTCTGTATGGCCTGGGGGTGAATGCCGTTTTCCGGCTCTTCAATAAGGTAGACGCCTTGAAAGTCGGGAATGTAGGCCATCAAGGTCAAAGCCATAAGTCGGAGAGTGCCGTCGGAGACCATCCAGGACGGAACCTTGAACCCCTCGGCATGGATGGTCTTCAGATACTTGTGCCTGTCCTCCGGTCTTTCTATGGTTTCGATGTCCTCGAGGTCCGGCAAGCTGGTTTGAAGATGGGAGAGCCAGTCTTGGAAGTCAGCAGGGCTCTCTTTCTTTAACTTCTCAATGACCCACGGAAGGTTGGACCCGTCAGGCCGGAACCCCTTGTAAAGTCCGGGAGGACTGGCCTTCCTCATGCCCAGGCTGTTAAGAGAAATGGTGTTCACCCGGCTTGCCAGGGTATATTTAAGCCAGGTTGCCACCGGGAACTTGGTCTCGTCCTCAGGCAGGTTCGCAAGCGTTGATTTTTTCGGGCCGAGCTTGAAAGAAGGCTTGTAGCCTTTCTGCTTTCCGTAGTTTTCACCGTAATAGTTGTCATTGCCTTTATATTTTTTGTTGAAAACGGTTTTGTTATCGGGTGCGTTAATATTGCTTAACAATGTCTCTCGCGGAGCTGACCCCATGGGAAACAGGGACCTTTGTGCAGACCTGGGCGAGTTCTTTTCATGAGCCTCCTTTACGATAAAAAGACCGGTTTCGTTGAGTATGGAAATCTCTTCGGTTTCCTCGTCCATCCCTATCCTGACTTCGTACCTGATGTACTCGAACTCTTCTTTGTCCTCCAAAAGCTCTTTTTTATCTTCCGGAATCTTGAACTCCACCGCCAGCTCAAAAGGCTCTCCCGTTCCTTTCCAGGTCAAATCATTGAAGTTATTTGTCCGGTTAAATATGGCCGCTTCCAGGCCCTCAGAGACCAGGTCGCCCAGAAAGGACACCACCTCCAGAAAGGTGGTCTTGCCGCTGGCATTGGGCCCCACCAGGATGTTGAAACCGGAAAGCGACTGAGACACGTCTCGAAGGCATTTATAATTCAAAGCTTCTATGCGTGAAATCATGGGAGAGCCTCCTTCGCGTTAATATTAACCCTTTCGGAAAAGCGGTTCAAGACTTACTTTCGGTATCAGCTCCAAAGACTCGGAAAGAGAACGCCGGGCTAATGTTTCTCTCTTATGCAAAAGTGGGCCTGCTATATCAGCCCACTTGTCCGCGCCCTCTTCTGCTGGTAATATAAGTACTGGTTTTCGCTGGAGCGGAACGCGGGAGGAGAAAATGGGCATTGACGTGGAGATTTTACGGCAGACCGACCTTTTTCAGGGCCTGACTCCGCAGGAACTGGGCAAGATAACGGGCATATCCTACAAGGAGGCCCGCAAGGCCGGTGACGTGGTATTCGAGGAAGGCGAACAGGGAGACAGCTTTTATCTCATCCTGAAGGGCGAGGTCCGCATCTCCAAGATGATCCCGGGAGTGGGGGAAGAGGCCCTGGTGGTGTTGAAGAAAGGCGCCTACTTCGGCGAGATGAGCCTGATAGACGACCAGCCGCGCTCCGCCCACGCCATCTGCAACAAGCCGGCCGAGCTCATGACCATCGAAAGGCAGGACTTTACCAAGCTGCTCCAGGCAGACAAGGAGCTCGCTTACAAGCTGCTGTGGACGTTCCTTAAGACCTTGAGCAGACGGCTCAGGGAGACCAATGAAAAGATCATGGGGTTCTTCGCCATGACCGGTCCCTTTCAGTAAGACGGTCGGCGACCGCTATGTGCGAGTGGAAGTGGAAGAATTTTAAGTTAGCCTCATCTCTAGAGTAATATAACCGAAACGGAAGGTAAGATAATATGAAAAAGAGACAGGTGTTCCCTTTCAGCGCTATCGTGGGCCAGGACAAGATGAAGCTCGGCCTCATCCTGAACGCCATAAACCCCAAGCTCTCCGGGGTCCTGATCCGCGGTGAAAAAGGCACGGCCAAGTCCACCGCGGTGCGGGCGCTGGCCGCGCTCCTGCCCGAGATCGAGGTGGTGGAGGGATGTTACTTCAGGTGTGATCCCAAACAGCCGGCCAAGCTCTGCCCGGACTGCCGGGAGCGGCTCGCGGCCGGTGAGGAGCTTCCGGTACAAAAAGAGACCATGCGGGTGGTGGACCTTCCCATCAACGCCACCGAGGACCGGGTAGTGGGGACCCTGGACCTCGAGCACGCCATCCAGCAAGGCGAGAAGAAGTTCGAGGCCGGCGTGCTGGCGGAAGCCAACCGCGGCATCCTTTACGTGGACGAGGTGAACCTTCTGGACGACCATATCGTAGACGTTCTGCTTGACTCCGCTGCTATGGGAGTGAACACGGTCGAGAGGGAAGGCGTAAGCTACACCCATCCGGCGGAGTTCATCCTGGTGGGGACCATGAACCCGGAGGAAGGCGAGCTTAGGCCGCAGCTTCTGGACCGATTCGGGCTTTGCGTCCAGATCACCGGCATAGGCGAGCAGGACCAGCGGGTCGAGATAGTAAAGAGGTGGGGCGAGTTTGAAGAGGACCCGGACAAGACCGCACAGCGGTGGAGAGAAGACGAAGAGGAGCTGGCTGAAAGGATCGTAAAAGCGCAACAGCTTCTTCCCCGGGTGCAGATATCCGACGAGATCCTGCTTCGGATTGCAAACGTGTCCATTGCCTTGAGCGTGGACGGGCACCGCTCCGATCTGGTCATGATGAAAGCCGCCAAGACCCTGGCCGCCTTTAACGGCAGGACCGAGGTCGAGTCCCGGGACGTGGACGACTGCGTGGACTTGGCCCTGGCCCACCGCATGAGAAGAAGGCCCTTCGAGGACATGATACTGGACAGCAAGTCCGTCGAGAACCTGATCAACGAAAGGATTTCCAAAAAAGCGCAGGCCAGGTATTGATAAGGAGTGATTGTTTTCCGTAAAAAAGAGGGTCAACGTATTTTAGAGTGGGTTGATAACCAAAGATGCGTTTATCGCTTTTAGGGCTTCCAGCGGAGAAAAGGGAAAAGGCCGGAAGTAGTCCGGCCCCTCCCCGCTGCAAACGCCGCCGGTCTCGGCGCTCGGGTCGCACGCCTTAAGTTGCCCTATCCTCCGGACCGGCATGCGTATAATATCAAAAAAGAAGTTCAAAGGAAACCTCCCCGCTGGTTGCCAAGAATGCGCAAAACGCAAAAAAACCTTTATAAGGAGCAGCAAAAATTCTGTCCCGCTCATGTACATTGTTCAGTAACCAACATT
>JAWOBU010000137.1:0-24073 GCA_046484135.1 bacterium | reverse complement strand
GCGCCTCGGTGGGCCGGGCCATAGTGGTGGTGGGCGGCGGCCTGGTGGACGAGAACCGCCAGGTGGACACCTTGAACGCCATGGGCCATTTCGCCTATGAAACGCTTCTTGCAAGAGGATTCTCCAAGGACCAGGTCAAGTACTTGAACCCGGACGCCACCCAGCTCTATGACGGAGACGGCGACGGGTTTTCGGACGACATTGACGGCGAGCCCGACAGTTCTTCTTTGCAGAATGCCATTGAGACGTGGGCAACTACGGAAGGAGACGCGGGCAACCCCCCGGTAGGAGCAGGCGTGCCGCTCATAATCTATCTCATTGACCACGGCTCCAGCTCGAACTTTCTCATCAACTACGACGACAGCGGCGCCCCGGACCTGGTCTCCGCCTCCGACCTTGACGCCTGGATATCATCGGTGGAGAGCGGGACCTCGGTGGACGTGGTCGTCATATACGACGCCTGTTACTCCGGCGCATTCCTCAGCACCCTCGGCACGGGCGGTCCCAACCGCATGGTTTTGACATCGTCTTCCTCCACCCAGTCCGCTTACTTCGGAGTGAATGGCACCGTGAGCTTCTCCCAGTTCTTCTGGCAACACATCAGACAGTCGAAGACGGTACTGGAGTCCTTCAACTCCGCTGAGAGCGCCCTTGCTTCCTGGTCCGGCCAGACACCGTGGCTGGACGACAACGGCACGGGCGTTTACGAGACCGCGGGCGGCTCCAAGGACGGCGCTTGGGCGGCGGAGTTCGAGATCGGCGCCGACTTTTCTACCGGTGCCCTCCTGCCGGAACTTTCGGCGTGCGTGGAGGACTTCCCGCTTGATTCATCAACCTGCTACACCTCCCACCTTATTGAGGAAGGCTCCTCTGTGGTCCTGTATGCTCAAGTGGGCAACGTGCAGCCGGACGAGCTCGGCGCCGTCTTCGCCATCATCTCTCCGCCCGGTTACTCGCCTCCCGACGCTGCGGACGGAAGTTACGAGACGCCCTGGCTGGTGGACGAGAACGGAAACCCGCTTTCGCGAGCCTATCTGGAGTGGGACGCTTCCGAAGGCCATTTCTCTCATACCTTCACCCCCGAAGAGATAAGCTTGATCTTCGACGTGAACGGACGATACACCGCCACTCTGTTCAGCATGGACAAGAGCGGGCAGGCAAGCGCAAGCTTTGACGTGAACCTGACCATCTTCGGACCCGACCCTTACGAGCCGGACGACTCCTGGAGTACGGGAAGCACCATTGTGGTGGACTCCGAGCACGCCCAGGCCCACAACTTCCACGACTCTTACGACGAGGACTGGGTAACATTCACGGTTTTCGGCTCCACCGCCAAGTACCACAAGATTTATACCGAGAACCTTGCGGAGAACTGCGACACCGTGCTCGAGCTTTACGGCGAGAGCCTTGGCTCTCTTACGCCCCTCATAATCTCCGATGATGACTCCGGCTCCGAGTACGGCGCCAGCATGATCTACAAGCTTTTGGAGCCGGGCACCTACCACGTCCTGTGCCGACATTACGACGGCACTGTTTACGGCGAGTTTACCGAGTACGACCTGCGGGTGGCCCAGGAAGACCTGACCACCGGCACGCTGGAAGGATACATCACCGACCTGGAAACCGGTTACGGTCTTTACGGCGCGAACGTCACTTTATACCTGGCCGCTGACAATATCCTGGAGACGACTACGGGCACCGGCGGTCATTACATCTTCCACAACGAGGTCCCGGCGGGAGAGGGTTACACCCTGGAGGCGAGCAAAGCGAACTACCTGGAGGTGAGCACCGGCTGTCCTCCCATAAGCATCGGCGGGATATCCCGCCAGGACCTTGCTCTCGAACCGAAGAGCGACACGGGCGTATTGGCCGGTTATGTTTATGACGGTTCTACTGTTCTGCCGGACGTGTCCATATATGTTGGCAGCAAGAGCACTGATTCGGACGGAGACGGTTTTTACCTGTTCCGCCTCTCGCCGGGGTCCTACTCCATCTGGGCGCTTCAGGCCGGTTATGACAACTACTACGCGGGAGACCTTTCCGTGACAGCGGGAGAGACCACCATCCATGACATCTACATGCAGGCAGAGGACCTGGACGGGGACGGTCTTTCCGACATTGATGAGCAAGACGATGCCTGTTGCACCCTTTACGACAACCCGGACACGGACGGAGACGGGCTATGCGACGGCAACACATCGGTGTATGACGGTTCCACCTTGCTTTGCGAGGCCGGCGAGGACATGAACTTGAACGGCGTGGTGGATGACGGCGAGACCGACCCGTGCGAACCTGACACGGACGGCGACTCGACGAACGACCTGGATGATTGCGATCCCGTGGACCCCAACAACTGGAGCTCATGCGACACCTGCGTTGATTCCGACGGTGACGGCTGGTACACCGGCTGCGACGCCTACACCACCATCAACGGGCCGGACTGCGACGACACGGACGAGAACAACTGGGAGTCGTGCGCAACATGCGTTGACGACGACACCGATAGCTGGTACGTGGGCTGCGACGCCTACACCAGCATCAACGGTCCGGACTGCGACGACACGGACGAGAACAACTGGGACTCGTGCGCAACATGCGTTGACGGCGATACCGATAGCTGGTACGTGGGCTGCGACGCCTACACCAGCATCAACGGTCCGGACTGCGACGACACGGACGTAGACAACTGGACCTCCTGCGACACCTGCTCGGACGGCGACGGGGACACCTGGTATGACGGTTGCGACGCTTACACCACCAGGAACGGCCCGGACTGTGACGACACGGACGTTGACAACTGGACATCATGCGATACCTGCCAAAACAACGACTCCGACTCCTGGTACGCGGGCTGTGACGCTTACGTCATCCGGGACGGACCGGACTGCGACGATACCGACCAGAACGTCTGGGACACATGCGAGACTTGCGTTGATGACGATGCGGACACTTACTACGAGCTCTGCAACCAGTACGTGGGAATCAACGGCCCGGACTGCGACGACGCGGACGAGAACAACTGGGAGTCGTGCGCAACATGCGTTGACGGCGACACCGACACCTGGTACGTGGGTTGCGACGCCTACGTCTCGATTGACGGTCCGGACTGCGACGACGAGGACGAGAACAACTGGGAGTCGTGCGCGAGTTGCGTTGACGGCGACACTGACACCTGGTACGTGGGTTGCGACGCCTACGTCTCGATTGACGGTCCGGACTGCGACGACACGGACGTTGACAACTGGACCTCCTGCGGCACTTGCGCTGACAACGACGGCGACACCTGGTACGCGGGATGTGACGCTTACACCACCAGGAACGGCCCGGACTGCGACGACGGCAACAGTGTTGTATATCCCGGCGCCCCCGAGCTTTGTGACGGTATTGACAACCAGTGTCCGGGGGACGACGGTTACGGCACGGTGGACGAAGGCTGCGACTCGGACGGGGACGGTCTTTCCAACAGCCTCGAAGACTCGGGCTGCACCGACTCTTCGATGGCTGACACGGACGGGGACGGCCTTTGCGACGGCAACACCTCGGTGTACGACGGTTCGACTCTCTTGTGCTCCGCCGGCGAGGACATGGACCTGGACGGGGTTGTTGACTCTTCCGAGACCGATCCCTGTAACCCGGACACTGACGAGGACGGGGTAGGCGACGGCGATGAAGTAACGCAGAGCATGAACCCGCTCTACTGGGACAGCGACGGAGACGGCCTTCCCGACAAGTTCGAGTACGACAACAGGAGCGGGCATGCCGACGGCGAGAACCTGGACCCGGTTGACGCCTCGGACGGAGGCACTACCGACTTCGACTCCGACCTGAACCCCAACGTCCACGAGTACTGGAACGGGACCGACCTCTGGAGCGCAGACCCGCAAGGCCATCACGGCAGCGGGCAGGTCGGATGCGCCTACTGGGGCGAAGGGGACGGCGACGCTGTCGTAGCCTCGGGCGACGTGACCGTGCTGAAATCCAAGATTGCCGAGACCCCCACCGACTACTCGAACGTGATACCCGGCAACGCGGACACCCAGGACCTGGACGGGGACGGAGTGCTCGCATCCGGCGACCTGACCATCTTGAAGAGCATGGTCTCCGAGATCGAGATCACCTCCATAAACAGCCGGGCCGCGGAGCTGGTGGTCCTTTCCGAGCCGTCGGGCTCCGTGCAAATGGGCGAAACCTGCCACGTAACGCTGGGCGTCCTGTCCGAGAACCAGGAGGATAACGAGTACACCGCCGGCTTTGCAGTGGTCTTCCAGGTGGGCTCCGCCTCCACCGGCACTGCCACCCTGTGGGGAGGCGACGGCGAGTACTCGGACGACCGCTACGACTTCTCCGGTCCGGTAGACCAGAACGCGCCCGCCCGCATCACCCTGCGCATTGACAGCGCGGGCACGGTTTACCTCGAGCCCTTCATCCCCGAATGTCAATCCGGCTCGAGCGCTTACGAAGGCCGCTACTGCCCGGAGATTCTTATGAGCAGTCCCATAAGCATAGAAGGGACGGAATAAATATAGTTGTCTCTCGACCATTGAAAGTACGCGGGGCGGAGACCTTTTTGTTTCCTTCGCCGGCTGCCTGTTGTTAGTGTCGGCAGGCACCTCAGACCCGGAAATAGTGGAAGACTTACTGATTCTCTATCCACTCCAAAAGTCTCCGGCGTGAGAAGCGGTAGCGCTCGCCGATCCTCTTTACAGGAATCTCGCCTCCTTTGATGAGACGGTAGATGGTGGCCCTGGAAAGTTGGAGGTAGTCGGCGGCCTGGTCTATGGTAAGGATGTCTGGGGCGGTGGTTTCTTCAGTGGCGGGTGAAGACTTAGAGGTCTTGCGGGCAGGCTTCTTGGCTCTCTTTTACTTGCACATCGCCAGCTTGTCTCATCAAGGAAACGGGAGCAAGTGAAAGGGAGTTGCAAATTTTCTCATGGGGGACCCGGCTTCATGACGGGTTCTCTCAGGTAATGAATAGAAGCCGCGCCGGCTTGCCGACAGATATGTTCTCGAAACCGGTGCGCTTGATTCAAGAGCTTATGTGCCGAAACTTTTATCCTCCTTCCCCTTTGCACTCCCGGAAATCCGTGTTATCTTGACCCGTTAGCACTCTCTGAAAATGAGTGCTAAATTTTTGGCTTCTGCTGGTTGACAAGGGCGGTAGAATGATTAAATATTAGGAAGCCTTATTAGAGGTCCGGCAGGGCTGTTTTTAGATTTTTATTTAAAATCAAGTAGTTAGAAAAAGGAGGATGAAGAGATGGCAGAGAAGTTGCGTCCGCTCCAGGATCGCATCCTGGTGAGGCCGATGGAGGAAGAGGAGAAGACCGCGGGTGGGATCATCATCCCGGACACAGCCAAGGAGAAGCCTCACAAGGGCAAGGTGATAGCGGTTGGCAACGGCCGCAAGCAGGAGGACGGGTCCATAAAGCCTCTTGACGTAAAAGAGGGTGACGTTGTTCTTTTCGAGAAGTGGGCCGGCACGGGCATCAAGGTGGAGGGGGACGAGCACATGATCATGCGGGAGGACGAGGTCCTTGCGATAATCGAGTAACCGGCCTTTTTGTGTTCTTGCGCGAGACAGGACGATAATCAGAATTTTTAGGAGGTAAGGATATGGCTAAGATGCTGTCATTCGGTCAGGACGCCCGTTCCCAGATAGTGGACGGGGTTGCGAAGCTTGCCGACGCGGTGAAGGTAACGCTTGGCCCGCGGGGCAGGAACGTGGTACTGGAGAAGTCGTTTGGCTCGCCCACCGTAACCAAGGACGGTGTAACGGTAGCCAAGGAGATCGAGTTAAAGGACAATTTCGAGAACATGGGCGCCCAGATGGTCAGGGAGGTTGCTTCCCAGACCTCGGACGTGGCGGGCGACGGTACCACCACCGCCACGGTGCTGGCGGAGGCCATTTACAAGGAGGGCTCGAGGCTGGTGGCCGCGGGCGCGAACGCCATGGGCGTAAAGCGGGGCATAGCCAAGGCGGTGGACAAGGTCACCGAGGAGCTGGCCCGCATCTCCAAGGCGACCAAGGACCAGGACGAGATCGCCCAGGTAGGAACGGTGTCCGCCAACAACGACAGCCTGATCGGCAACATCATTGCGGAGGCCATGAACAAGGTGGGCAAGGAAGGCGTGATCACGGTGGAAGAGGCACGCGGCATCGAGACCAACCTCGAGGTGGTCGAAGGCATGCAGTTCGATAAAGGGTACCTGTCGCCCTACTTTGTCACCGACCAGGAGAAGATGCAGGCGGAGCTGGACGACCCCTACATCCTGATCCACGAGAAGAAGATATCCGCGATGAAGGACCTGCTGCCGCTCTTGGAGCAGGTGGCCCGGCAGAACAAGCCCATGCTGATCATCGCCGAGGAGGTCGAGGGCGAGGCCCTGGCGACCCTGGTGGTGAACAAGATGCGCGGGACCCTGAACTGCGCCACTGTTAAAGCGCCCGGGTTCGGCGACCGGAGAAAGGCCATGCTCCAGGACATCGCCATCCTGACCGGCGGTCAGATGATCTCTGAGGACCTGGGCATGAAGCTCGAGAACATGACCATCGACCAGCTCGGCCAGGCCAAGCGGGCGGTCGTCACCAAGGACGCCACCACCATAGTGGACGGCCAAGGCAAGCGCGAGGACATCAAGAGCCGGATCAACCAGATCCGCGGCCAGATCGAGGAGACGACCTCTGACTACGACCGGGAGAAGCTCCAGGAGAGGCTGGCCAAGCTCACCGGCGGTGTTGCGGTCATAAAAGTGGGAGCGTCCACTGAAACCGAGATGAAAGAAAGGAAGGCCCGGGTGGAGGACGCCCTGAACGCCACCAAGGCCGCGGTGGAAGAAGGCATCGTGCCGGGCGGAGGGGTCGCGCTCCTCCGGTCCCTGAAAGCGCTCCAGGACTTCACCGGAGACGACGACGACGAGAACTTCGGCATCAACATCATCCGCAAGGCATTGGAAGAGCCCATCCGTACCATAGCCGCGAATGCGGGCGTGGACGGGTCCATTGTCTCCGAAAAGGTAAAGACCAACAAGGCCAACAACTACGGGTTCAACGCCGAGACCGAGACCTATGAAGACATGGTGAAGGCCGGGATCATAGACCCGACCAAGGTGGTCCGGTCCGCGCTCCAGAACGCGGCGTCGGTCGCGAGCCTGCTTATCACCACCGAGGCCATGGTCGCGGACAAGCCGGAGGAAGAAGACGAAGAAGGCGCAGGCGCGGGAATGCCCGCCTACTGATGAGCGCCTTTAACGGGAACTGATATAAGAGCGCGGGGGACGAAAATCTCCTGCGCTCTTTTTTTTATGGGGCCGCGGACTGGTAAACTGGGAAACCGTACCGGCGTCTTTAGGAAGACCGGTTAATCTCTGTGCGCGGAGCAAAGCCCATGGCTTCCAATCTCATGATACGGGTGATCTGGAACTCGAGCTGCGAGGAGGTACTGGGCTGGAAGTGCGTAAACCTCATGGACATGAACCTCGAGGTCCACGTCCACAACCGCGGCCGCGACGTGATCCACCTCCGGAGCGAGATCGAGCTTTCCGGCAACAAAGGCGCGGAGCGGCTCGACAACCTTTATCCGCACGGAGTCCACCCTTTAGGACCGGACCAGACCATGAGCTTTTACTGCTCCTCGGACGATGCCCGCCTGGAGCTTTACTCGAACATCTCGGTATTCGACGCCAAAGGCCGCGCCTATAAGGCGGTCATTACCGGCCACATGGAAGAGGCGTTTTATTCATAGCGCCAACAGGTGAAATAACGTTAAAGCCGGGCGAACTCCTGGGTGATGTAGTAGTGGCGGGTCCCGGAGGAGTCGTCGAAAACCACGCCCACTCCCACCCTGTTCAGTTGCGGGTCCAGTATGGGTTCTCGATGTACCGGGCTTTGCAGGAGGTTGTTCATGGCCTGGACGAAGTTCGAGGACACCGCTATGTTCTCCCGGACCTGGATGCCGTATAGCCCGGCGGCCCGGGCCCGGCTTTCCATCGCTCCCCGGCGGGGCGAGTAGTGTCCGGAAAAATCGTTTTCTTTCATGTCCCGGCTGTGGGCCCGGGCCATGTCCTTGAGTTGATGATGGACCTTGAGCTCGGAAAGACCTTCCTTCTTCCGTACCTGGTTTATCATCTTTACCATGGCCTCTTCCGCTTCCTGCTCCGTCTCATACCGGTTCTTGAACCCCTCGACCTCCCAGGTGGAGCTGGTCGCGGCAGGCGAGGACGGCTCTTCGCCCCGCACCTCTTCCAGAGCGTCGGAGGAACGGGTGGCCTTTACTTTGAGAAGAGCCCCCACCTTGGAGTTCTTTTTGTCGGTGGCGACCACCTCGACCCGGTAAGTGCCCGGCCCGTCGTCAAAGTCTATTACGGCCCGGAAGTAGTCATGCCGGACTTTTACGTCTTCAAGGGACACGGTCTTGCCGGAAGGATACGTCACCGACACTTTCGGCCGCATTCCTCGGGTAGAGTAAACCAGGCTGCCTTTCAACGGGTGGGACGACGATACCCGGACCTTTCTGGGAAACGGCGAAAGGTCCACCCGTTTTTCGGTAAGGACCACCACTGCCACTCCGGGCCGGGACTTGCCGGGAGGCTCTACGCCGACCCCCAGGTGGGTGCTGGAAATCTGCTTGTCCTTGAACCGAAGCTTAAGCTGGGACTCGAGGTCGCCGACGGTGGAGTAAATAAAGCCCCGCATCCGGACGGAGTTCTCGTAAATGCCGTACTTCAGACGGAGCTCCGAAGGCAGGGAAGAGGACAGAATGTTGGAGTGCCGGGAAAGGTCTGAAGCTATGCGACCGGCCAGCTTCCGCGCAACCAGCACCAGCCGTTCGTCCACCTCAAGGGGAACGCCGCTGTAGCCCGTAACCCGGTTCTGGATGCTTTTTACCGCCGAGACCTCCACCGGATGGAGAGACACGCTTACGTGCTCGCCAAAGCTGTCCACCCGCGGCCGGGCACGCGTCTGCCATACCGACAGTACACACAGGAGAAGGACTAAAAATATATAGAGGCCTTTTTTCATCCGCTTAAAAAAAGTGAAGCCAAGCTCCATCAATGTCCTCCCTTCCAAGCTCAGCCCCTACCTCTGGCAACGACTACAGAAGTGGGTGCTCCTGCCGCCCAGCCTCGAGCGCTCGATCAGCCCACTGCAGCAGCGACACTGCTTGCCGGAACGGCCATACACCCGGAGCTTCGATTCAAAGTCACCGCCTTCGCTCTCCGACCAGCGATAGTCCCGGATGGTGGTCCCCCGGAAGGATATGGCTTCCGTTAGTACCTCCCGGATCGAACTGTGAAGCCTATCGCACTCCTCTCCACTAAGGCGGCCGGATTCCCGCCACGGAAGTACTCCCGCCCGGAAGCAGACCTCGTCAACATAAATGTTGCCAAGCCCGGAAACAGCTATGGTCTGGTCAAGCAACGCGGACTTCAAAGGCATCCTCCTGCCCTTAAGCGACTCCTCCAGTTTTTTGGCGGTAAAAGAAACATCAAAAGGGTCCGGACCCAATCGCGATAATACTATATTCGTCTCCAGCCCGCCAGGATCGCAAACCAGGACCTTTCCGAAGGTCCGCGGATCAACCATGACCAGGCTCTGGTCGCCGAGCTCCAGCCGGAGGTGGGTGTGCTCCGGGCTTTTGGAACCCTTCTTCACAAGAAACAAACCCCCGGTCATGCCGAGGTGCACGATCAAGCCGCCACCGGAGTCAAGCTCCATCACCAGGTACTTTCCCCGCCTTGACAGACGCTCGATCCTCCTGCCGGAAAGTGCCCGCCGCAAGGCGGTGGCGCCCGCGGTGTCCCGCAGCAGCCGCGAGCCGCGTTTTATGTAGACACTATCAATGGTCCTGCCGGTGATGTCTTGCTCCAGGCAGCGCCGGATGGTCTCCACTTCCGGAAGCTCGGGCAAGCTATCCCTCCTTGTCAAAAAGCGCCTTGCCGAGCCGCGCGAACTCTTCCACGCTAAGGGTCTCCGCCCGCCTGCCGGGTTCGATGCCGGCCGCCGCAAGCGCGTCTTCTGCCACGGCCCGCGAGAACTCTCCGCTCTCTGCCAGGCTGTTCAAGATGGTTTTTCTTTTGCGCGAGAAAGCTGCGCGTACGGTCCGGCGGTATAGCTCCGGGGCGATGTCCGCCCGCGGGTTCTCGAGAATTTTTATCCGGATGAGCGCGGAAGTAACGCGGGGCCTCGGCCGGAACGACTCCGGCGGGACCTTGAAGAGTAGCTCCGTGTCAGCCAGCAACGCGGTGCGGGCGGCAAGTACGCCGTAAGCCTTTGTCCCCGGAAAAGCGGTTATGCGGTTTGCAACCTCGAGCTGGACAAGAAGCAGAAGCTCGCTGAAGAGTGAGTAGTTGTCGAGTAGCTTGAACAGGACCGGGGTGGTGATGTTGTAAGGAAGATTGGCTATGACCTTCATTCTGCCGTAGCGCTGGAACAGCCCGGAAAGGTCAACCTCGAGAACGTCGGCGTGCCGAACCGTAAGGTTGTCCGAGTCGAGCTCGGCCTGTAGTATGGAAGAGAGCTCATGGTCCGACTCGATCGCTATCACCGTGCCCGCTCTTTTAACCAGCCTGCGGGTAAGGTTCCCCGGCCCCGGACCTATCTCGACCACCGTGTCATTTGCTTCGAGACCTGCGGAGTCAACGATCCTCTGCAAGACCCCCTCGTTCACCAGGAAGTTCTGGCCCCGGCCCTTCTTGGCTTTGTAACCGTAATCCTTGAGTATCTCTCTCGTCGTCTTCATGGAACCTGATCTTAACCGCTCCGACGCCTCTCTTGCCGCGCTTTCCATCTTTCCGAAACCCTGCCGTAGACCCGGTTGCGATAAATGCGCAGCGAACGCTGCACCAGAAAATAACTTAAAACCGCGGCAGGTACGCCCAGCACCAGCCCGCCTATAAAGATAGGATAAAACACCTGGACAACGCTGTCCCACAGGGCCTCGAAGTCCGAGAAGCTGATCTTGAACTCTTGTTTGGGCTGGCGTGAAAAAAGACCGATGACCAGCCTCCCCGTCCGGAACTCCAAGGTCCAGAAGAACGGCGCGGTAAAAGGGTTGAACACCAGGGACGCCAGCAAGCCCGCGCCAAAGCTCTTCCGAAAGACATGTGTCAAGAGAAAGATGATAATAAGATGAAGCCCGATCCACGGCGAGAAGCTTATGAAGATGCCGATGGCAAACCCCACTGCAACGTCGTTCTCCTTGCCGGGTATGTCCATCAGGTTTTGGTAATACTCGGCCAGATGGCCCTTTATCCTGCCCATGCCGCCCGACTGTCCCGGCGCGGCCGACCTCTCTTCCGACATGCTAAGACTCCCCGAGCTTATGAATCGCTAAAGCGGCCAGACCGCGCGGGGCGGAAGGTCCAGGCCGTGTTTAGTGCCGGACTCGAGAATGCGCACTCCCGCGCCGGCTATCATCACGGCGTTGTCCGTGCAAAGCCGCATGGAAGGAAACTTCACCTTAAAGCCCGCCTCATCTCCGGCATGCAAGAAGGCGTCCCGCAAGCGCTGGTTGGCTGCAACTCCGCCCGAGACCACGATGTCGTTCACCTTGAAGTCCGAAGCGGCCCGCAGGGTCTTCTTTACCAGGACCTCGACCGCGGCGGCCTGGAAAGAGGCGGCGATGTCCGGCTTTTCCGAATCGGCTCTCCCCGTCTTTTCAAAGTAATGGATCACCGCGGTCTTGAGTCCGGAGAAGCTGAAGTTGTAGTCCTGCCGGTCCAGGAGCGGCCGGGGAAAAGGTATGGCTGTCTCGTCCCCCTGCCGCGAAAGCTCCTCGATCTGCCGGCCGCCCGGATAAGGCAGCCCCAGCACCTTGGCGCTCTTGTCGAAAGCCTCACCTGCGGCGTCGTCCAGGGTCTGGCCCAACTGCCGGTACACGCCCCGGGCCTTGACAAGATATAAAGAGCTGTGACCGCCGGAGACCACCAGGCCCAGGTATGGAAACCCCGGAGGCTCGACCTCCCGGTCCATGAAAATCGCCCATAAATGGCCGTCCAGGTGGTTCACCCCCACCAGCGGAACGTCAAGCCCCAGGCAAATGCCCTTGGCGGTCATAAGGCCCACCAGAAGACAAACCACCAGGCCCGGACCCGCGGTAACCGCGACCGCGTCCAGGTCTTTCATACCGAGGCCCGATTCGGAAAGCGACTGCTCGATCATGGGTCCCAGCCGCTCCAGGTGCGCCCGCGAAGCAAGCTCCGGTACAACTCCCCCGTAACTGCCGTGGATGTCGTCCTGGCTCGCCACCAGCTCGGCAAGGACTTCATTTTCTCCGAGTACACACACCGCGGTCTCGTCGCAGGAACTCTCGATTCCAAGGATACGCGCCATGAGACTTTAAAATAGTCGAGAAAACCTCTAAAGTAAAGAAAGGAAAATCCGCTTTCGCCCTTTTGTTTTGCCGTCTTAAACGGCTTTTACCGTCTTGAAACGAAAACCTTTTTAGGTTAAGATCAAACCCGGAACAAGGAGCATAATCTTGCCGCGGAAACCGAAAAACAAAGACGCAGGAAAGGACCTGGACACCCGCATCTCCGAGGTCCGCCAAAGCATTGACAGGACGGACTCGAAGCTGGTCGAGCTTTTGAACCGGCGGGCCCGGCTGGCCAGGAAGATCGGCGAGCTCAAGCGTCAAAAGTCGCAGACCTTTTACATCCCGGGCCGGGAGGAAGAGATATTCGACCGGTTAAAAAAAGAGAACAAGGGGCCGTTTCCCAATGGCTCCATACATCCGGTGTTCCGGGAGATCATCTCGGCCTGCCGGTCGCTGGAGAAAAAACTGCGGGTGGCTTACCTCGGTCCGGAGGCCACTTTTACCCACCTGGCCGGCAGGCAGCAGTTCGGCCACTCCGCGGATTTCATTCCCGAGCGCAGCATCAGCGACGTGTTCGAGGAGGTCCAGCGGGGAGACGTGGATTATGGCGTTGTCCCGATCGAGAACTCGACCGAAGGAGTGGTAACCCATACCCTGGACATGTTCCTGGACGCGGACCTTAAAATCTGCGCGGAGATCATCCTGGAGATCAAGCACCACCTTCTCTCCTGCGAAGGCGACATCCACAAGGTGCAAAGGGTCTACTCGCATCCGCACGCGGTGGCCCAGTGCCGTAGCTGGCTCCGGAAGCACCTGCCGGGTGTGAGCATCCACGAGGTCGCAAGCACAGCAGAGGCCGCCCGCATGGCAGCGGTGGACCGGGATTCCTCCGCCATCGCCAGCGAGTTCGCGGGCCGCTATTACAACCTGAATTTGATCGCCCAAAGCATCGAGGACCTCCACCAGAACTTCACCCGATTTCTGGTCATCGGTCCCGAGATGGGACCCAAAAGCGGAAGGGACACGACCTCTATCGTTTACTCGGTCAAGGACCGGCCGGGCATCCTTTACGAGGTCCTGGGACACTTTGCCAAACGGGGAATCAACCTGTCCAAGATCGAGTCCCGGCCTTTGAAGGAAAGGCCCTGGGAGTACGTGTTCTTCGCGGAGATGGACGGACATATCACCGACAAGGCGATCAAGGACTCCCTCCGCGACCTTGAAAAAGACTGCCTGTTCGTAAAGGTGCTGGGGTCCTTTCCCAAGCGGAGACAAGAGCACCAGTTCCTGGGAGTATAAGCGGGACCGCGGCTCGATCCTGCCGGGCGGACCCGCCCGGGAAAATAGTTTTGTTGGGAGGATTAATAATGACGAAAGAACTGGTAGCGGACTACATCAAGCGGCTTATCCCATACGTGCCGGGCAAGCCGATCGAGGACCTCGAACGGGAGCTCGGCATTAAAGACTCGATCAAGATCGCGAGCAACGAAAACCCGCTGGGGCCGTCCCCCAAAGCGCTCGAAGCCATCCAGAAGACTCTGAACAACTTGAACCGGTACCCGGACGGGAACGCGACCACCTTCAAGAACAAGCTCGCAGAAAAGCTCGGGGTGTCCACCGACATGATCATCACCGGCAACGGGTCCAACGAGGTGCTCGAGCTTTTGGCGGCGACCTTTATGAAACCGGGAGACCACGCAGTAGTGTCCGAACACGCCTTTGTGGTCTATGACCTGGCGGTGGACTCGCGAGGGTTTGAAAAGACGGTGGTGCCCGCGGGCAAGAACTTCAGCCATGATCTGAAAGGAATGGCCGGGGCGGTCAAGGACAACACCAAGCTCCTTTTTATTGCCAATCCCAACAACCCCACCGGGACCTACTCGAACAGACAGGAGATGGACGAGCTCCTCGAATCAATTCCCGCCGAAGTGATCGTGGTGGTAGACGAGGCTTACTTCGAGTACGTGGAAAAGGACGACTACCCGGACGCGGTGGAGATGGTAAAGCAGGGCGCCAACGTAGTGGCCTGCCGGACCTTCTCCAAGCTCTACGGCCTGGCCGGCATAAGGATGGGCTACGGCATCATGAAGCCGGAGATGGCCGATTACATGAACCGGGTGCGGCAGCCCTTTAACACCAACATGCCGGCCCAGGCCGCGGCAGAGGCCGCGCTTGACGACACCGACTTTTTGAACAAGGTGCTCGATATAAACCGCAAAGGCATGGCCTACCTGGAAAAGGAGCTTCAAAGGCTTGACATCGAGTACATCCCGTCGGTGGCCAACTTCCTTATCTTCAAGAGCCCCCAAGACCCGGAGGAGCTGTACCAGAAGTTGCTCCGCAAGGGCGTTATTGTAAGGCCCATGAAGGGGTACAAGCTGCCCGACTACCTCCGGGTGACCGTGGGACTCGAGGAAGAGAACCAGCGGTTCATCCAGTCGTTAGAGGAGCTTCTGTGAACGTAAAGATCGGTAAACTGGCCATCATCGGGACCGGCCTTATAGGAGGCTCCTTTGCCCTGGCGCTTAAGAAGGCGCAAGCCGTGGACTTCGTGGTCGGCTGCGGAAGGACACTGGAGAACCTGCGCGACGCTCTGGCCGAGGGCATTATTGACGACGCCACCACCGACCCCGGCGAGGCGGTGCGCGACGCAGACCTTGTCTTCATTGCCGTGCCGGTCGGAGAAATCTCGAACCTGTGTCTCAAGATCGCGCATGAGCTCAAGCCCGGCGCCATTGTAACCGACGCCGGCAGCACCAAGGAGATCGTGCTGGGCGAGCTGTTCGGCCACCTTCCCCCCTACGTCAACATCGTGGGAGGACACCCCATAGCCGGCAAGGAAAAAACCGGCGCGGCCGCGGCGGAAGCGGAACTTTTTCAGGACCGCATCACCATAATTACGCCCGACAAAACCACTGACCCGGACGCGCTCGAGCTCATAAAAAAGCTGTGGGAAGCGGCCGGAAGCAGGGTGGAGATCATGGAGCCCGCCGAGCACGACAAGGTCCTGGGAGCGGTAAGCCACCTTCCCCACATGGTGGCCTACGCGCTGGTGGACACCCTGCTGGAATGGGAAAAAGAGACCCCCCTGTTGCGCTTCTCCGCCGGAGGACTGCGCGACTACACCAGGATAGCGGCGAGCTCGCCCCAGATGTGGCGCGACATCTGCCTGGATAACAAGGAAGCAATCATAGAGGCCATTGACCGCTTTTCCGGCGTGCTCGAAGAGCTCCGAGCCGACATCGAGAACCTGAACAAAGACGCCCTCACAAAAAGGTTCGAGCGGACCCGGGAGGTGAGAAAGAAGATGGGAGGCAAAGGGTGAGCGTGCTCCGGGTACAGGGCGCCGGCCCGCTGACCGGCGAGATCCGGGTGCCGGGCGATAAGTCCATATCCCACCGCGCCGTGATCCTCTCATCGCTGTGCCCGACCGAAACCCGGATCGAAGCGCCTCTTTTGTCCGAGGACGTAACCGCCACCATCAAGGCCTTTCAAGCCATGGGAGCGGACCTCTGCTGGCAGGGACCTGATCTCATGGTTTCGGGAAAGGAACCCCGCGAACTGGAAGAACCTTCCGCGCCCTTGGACATGGGCAACTCAGGAACCGGCATGAGACTCTTGGCCGGACTGCTCTCCGGCCTGCCCCTCGAGACCGAGCTGCGCGGAGACGAGAGCCTCATGAAGCGGCCCATGAAAAGAATAATAGATCCCTTGCGCATGATGGGCGCCGACATCAGGGGCACACAAGAGTACACCGCACCGCTTTACATAAAGGGCGGCGGACTTCGCGGCATCAGCTACTCGCTGCCGGTGGCGAGCGCACAGGTAAAGAGCGCGCTTCTTCTGGCCGGCATGACGGCGAGCGGAGAGACGGTATTGGAGGAGCCGGCGGCGTCCCGCGACCATACCGAGCTCATGTTGCCGGCTTTTTCGGTGAACGTGAAAAAAGAAGGGCTCAAGGTGTCCATAGGGGGCGGGCAGAAGCCGGTGTCGCCGGGCAGTATCCGGGTTCCGGGCGACATCTCCAGCGCCGCTTTTTTCGCGGTGGCCGCGCTGGTTGTTCCCGGCTCCGACCTGGTGATAAAAGAGGTGGGCTTAAACCCGACCCGGACCGGGGCCATAGACGTTTTAAGGAGCATGGGCGGCCGGATTGAGCTCTTGAACAAAAAAAGGATGGGAGGCGAGCCGGTGGCGGACCTTCATGTAAAAGCGAGCAGGCTTTCGGCCACGGTGGTTTCCGGCGGGCTGGTGGCCCGGGCCATTGACGAGCTGCCGGTGATATGCGTGGCCGCGGCCATGGCTTACGGCACCACCGTCATCCGCGACGCGGCCGAGCTCCGGGTGAAGGAAAGCGACCGCATAGAAAACACCGCCCGCCTTCTGGCCGCCATGGGCGCGGACGTTAAGGAAAACCCGGACGGCCTGGTGATAAAGGGACCGGCAAGCCTCCGAGGAGCGGACATAGAGAGCGACAACGATCACCGGATAGCAATGGCCGCGGCCATTGCCGGCTTGTGCGCCAAGGGACAAACCGCCATAACCGGCACCGAATGTATCGCAACCTCGTTTCCCGACTTTGAAAGCCGCTTGACAGAACTGTCGAGATAAGTTATGAAAATGAGATACGTGGTGGCCATTGACGGGCCTTCCGGAGCGGGAAAAAGCACCGCGGCGCGAAAGCTCGCCAGAAGGCTCGGCTATAAGTACATAGATACGGGAGCCATGTACAGGGCCGCGGCACTTGCCGCCCGGAGAGAGGAAGTAAACTTGGAAAACGAGATTGAGCTTGAAGAGTTTTTAAAAACTCTTACAATAAAGCAGGAGATGATAAAAGGCGAAGTCAGGACCAGAGTAGGGGACGAGGATGTCACGCACCGGCTCCGGGCCCCTGACATGGGGATGTTGGCTTCCCGTATCTCCGCGTTTCCTGTAGTGAGAGAGCGTATGGTCGAGCTCCAACGCGAGATGAAAGAGGAAGGCGGCGTGGTCATGGAAGGCCGCGACATCGGGAGTGTGGTCTTTCCGGACGCCGACTACAAGTTTTATATCACCGCCTCTGATACAGAACGTGCGCAAAGAAGACTGAAAGAGCACGAGCAGAGAGGAGAGAAGGTCGATCTCGAGGACCTTCTTTCCGAGATCAGAGAGCGGGACTGGAATGATTCCACGCGTGAGGTGGCTCCTCTTCTGCGCGCGCCGGACGCCGAGCTCATTGACTCCACCGACAAAAACCCGACGGAAGTGGTGGAGGAGATGATACGGCGCATGGACGTGTAGAAAAGGGGTAGGAATAAACAAGCAGGGGGATGAAGGTATTGGTTAGTGAAAAAGACGAGAACAAAAACGGAAACAACCACGCAGAAACCGGACAGGAACCGGAAGAAGAAGTAAAACAGGACCCGATAAGCGAAGCCGCAGAGGAAACGGAACCGGAAACGGAACCGGAGACCGGCGAAGCTTCCGGCGAGGCGGGGGAGGGCACTTCGGCGTCTTCTTTGGAACAGGACCAAGGAGCCGCGCAAGACGAGGAAGAAGAGATCGAAGACTTCGGCGCGCTGTTCGAAGAGTCGTTAAAGAAGCGCGAGTTCGACGAAGGCGAGATCATCAAGGGCACGGTGGTTGACGTTCACAAAGACCACATCATGATTGACATCGGGGGGAAGTCGGAGGGCCACGTTTCGGTTGATGAGTTCAAGGACGAGGAAGGCAACGTGACGGTGGAGCCGGGCCAGGAGGTCGAGGTCCTGGTCGAGCGCCGCAACGAGGAAGACGGCATAATAAGGCTTTCCAAGAACAAGGCGGAGAAGCGGCGGGTTTGGCAGGACCTGGAGTCCTCTTACCGCTCGGAGAAGCCGGTCAAAGGCAGGATCACCGAGCGGGTCAAGGGCGGACTCATGGTGGACATCGGGGTGATGGCCTTCCTGCCGGGCTCGCAGGCGGATATAAGACCCATCCGGAACCTGGACAAGCTCATAGGGGAAGAGGACTGGTTCCATATAATAAAGTTCAATCACAAGCGCGGCAACGTGGTGGTCAGCAGAAGAAGCGTGATGGAAAAGGACCAGGAGGATAAAAGGTCCGAGACCCTGGCTTCCCTGGAAAAGGACCAGGTGCTGAAGGGCGTGGTAAAGAACGTCACCGAGTACGGCGCTTTTATTAACCTGGGGGGAATAGACGGGCTTCTTCACATAACCGACATGAGCTACGGCAGGATCAACCATCCCTCCGAGGTCATCAACGTGGGAGACGAGATAAACGTCAAGGTGCTGCGCTTCAACCCGGAAACGGAAAAGGTGAGCCTGGGCCTCAAGCAGATCATGCCCGATCCCTGGGACAACATCGAGAAGAAGTACCCGGTGGGCACTATTGTGAGCGGGAACGTGGTGTCGGTAACCGACTACGGCGCCTTCGTGGAGCTGGAGAAGGGGGTGGAAGGCCTGGTACACGTCTCGGAGATGTCCTGGTCCAAAAAGCGGGTCCATCCCTCCAAGGTGGTCGAGCCGGAGCAGGAGGTGGAAGCCAAGGTGCTGAGCATAGACCAGGAGAACCGGAGGATATCCCTGTCCATCAAGCAGGCCGAGCAGAACCCCTGGGACCTGCTCGAGACAAACTATCCCGTCGGGACCAAGATCACCGGCAAGGTAAGGAACATAACCAACTTCGGCGTGTTCGTGGGAGTCGAGGAAGGGATTGACGGGCTGGTGCATATCTCCGACCTCTCCTGGACCAAGAGGGTGAAGCACCCCTCCGAGGTCCTGAAGAAAGGCGATGACGTGGAATGCATGGTCCTTAAGATAGACAAGGAGAACGAAAGGTTCAGCCTGGGCATAAAGCAGGCCCAGCCCGACCCCTGGGAAAGCGTGCCCGACAAGTACCAGCCCGGAATGGACGTGGTCGGCACCGTGGTCAATGTTACCGACTTCGGAGTGTTCGTCGAGCTGGAAGAAGGGATCGAGGGTCTCATTCATATAAGCGAGCTCTCCCACGAAAAGGTAAAAGACCCGACCGAGATAGTAGAGGTCGGCCGCGAAATAACCGCGGAGATACTGAACGTGGACATAACCGAGAGAAAGATAAGGCTCTCCGTCAAGGCCCTGGAGAAGGCAGAGGACGAGGCCTCCTACAAAAAGTATAAGAAGCAGGAAGGAGACGGGACCTCCAAGCTCGGCGAGCTCATTCAGGACAAGCTCTCCCAGGTCCGGGTCCCCGGCGTCGAGGCTGAAGAAGTCTCCTCGGTGGAGCAGATGGGGACCTACGACAGTGTGAGCATGAAGAGCGCCGAGTCCGAGGAAGGCGACTCCGCCGCCCCGGCCGAAGAAACCGCTTCTTCGGCTCCTTCCGAACCAGAGGAAGAAAAGCCGGAGACATCGCAAACCGCGGCTGAGAAAGACTCCGAAGAAGAAAAAGAAGAGCCGGGAAAAGAGGAAGAGCGGGAAGAAGAGTCCGACTCGCAGCCGAACGAGAACCAGAAACAGGAATGACAAGGGCCGGCAGCCCCCGGCCGCGCATTGGTACCGGTGTTTGCTCACAGTTGTTTTGGTCGGTCAAAAAAGCGGCCTTTTTGTACGAGCGAGTTTACTCGCGATTTACGTCGCGCGCACGCAATTTATAAACTTAAAAGTGAACCGCTACCAGTTCTTTGTCAAATGTTTTTTATGGAACAAGAGAAAGTCGTGCGAGCGGCTTTAGCCGCGATTTTCCGCCGTTTTTCTTGTTCCCCTTTTTTTCGTTTGACAAGGCACTGGGCAAGGGCTACCCCACAGGTATAGGAAATGAACGAGGACCACAAACCTTCGGAAGGCGCGCCTTCATCCGGAGCGGCCGGCAGCGGTCAAACCGGCTGGACGCCGGGGCAGGGCACGTATCAAGGGGGCGGCACACCGCCTTACGGCCACCCCCCCGGATGGTACCCTCCGCCCGGCTATCCCTATCAGCCGTCCGGATGGTACGGCCCGCCGCCCGGGAAAAAGCCCCGTAGAAGTCATCCCGCTCTCATCATTCTCTTGTTCTTTCTTGTCGCAATATTCATAGGCATTATCGTGGCCATGACCTCCGGCGGTACCGGCAAAAGCACGGGCCTCTCCGGGTTCTCCATGGGAAAAAGAGTGGGGATAGTAAAGGTGGAAGGCATCATTCTCGACTCCAGCCGGGTGGTAAAGCAAATCCACCGGTACCGGGACGACTCCTCGGTGAAAGCCGTGGTCATAAGGGTTGACTCCCCCGGAGGCGGAGTGGGGGCCTCCCAGGAAATCCACGACGAGGTCAAAAAGCTGGCCGAGGAGAAACCGGTGGTGGTGTCCATGGGCGCGATGGCCGCTTCCGGAGGATATTACGTGGCCTGCCCCGCCAAGAAAATCTACGCCAACCCCGGTTCCATCACCGGAAGCATCGGCGTGGTCATGGAGTTCACCAGCCTGGAAGGGCTCATGGAGTGGATGAAGATTGAAAACCGAATCATCAAAAGCGCCGAGTACAAGGATATCGGGAGCGCCTTCCGAAAAATGAAAGACGACGAGAAAAAGCTGCTCCAGGAATTCGTGGCAAATGTGCACCAGCAGTTCGAGAAAGCGGTGGCCGACGGAAGGGACATGGAACCGGCCCTGGTGCACAAGATCGCGGACGGCCGCATCTTTACCGGCGAGCAGGCCAAGGAGGCCGGCCTGGTGGATGAGCTCGGCAACCTCTGGGACGCCATTGACGAGGCGGCCGAGCTGGGCGGCATAGCCGGCAAGCCGAAAGTGGTATGGCCCCCCAAAAAGAAACCGCCCTTTCCCTTCGGAGTGTTTAAAGATATAATGCCGGACACATGGAGTACGAACCGGCTGGGGCCTGCCCCCCTCCGGGCCATGTACATCCTCAAGGTTCACTGAATCCGCCGGTGTCGAGGCCGGCAGAAAATATTCAGGGAAGGAAGGAGCCACGAATGACAAAGAGGGAACTCATCGAGAAGCTGGCCGAAAGGGTTGAAGACCTGAGTTTGAAGGACGCCGAGGTCATTGTTAACACCGTGTTCGACAGCATGACCGAGGCGCTGGCTTCCGGCGACCGGATCGAGATCAGGGGGTTCGGCAGCTTCCAGGTCAAACACCGGAGGCCTCGGGAAGGACGGAACCCCCGCACCGGCGAGAAGGTGGACGTGGAAGAGAAAAAGGTGCCCTTCTTCAAGGTGGGAAAAGAGCTGAAAGAAAGGGTGGACCGGAAAGCCGGGGGAGCTTGATGCAGACCTTATGGGCTCCATGGCGAATGGAGTACATTGAAAAGGAGTCCAAAGAGAAAAGCGGCTGCCTGTTCTGTCCGCAAATCCGGGGGGACAACGACCGGGAAAACCTGCTCGTCTATCACGGGCCCCTCACCGCGGTCTGCATGAACAAGTTCCCCTACTCGAACGGCCACACCCTGGTCATGCCCAACCGGCACGTGGGGGAAATGGACGACCTGGACGAGAAAGAGCTGTTCGCCCTCTTCGATACCGTGAGACTGACCAGGCAGGTCGTCCAAAAAGTCATGGCCCCGGACGGATACAACATAGGACTCAACCTGGGAAAGGTCGCGGGAGCAGGCATACCCGGCCACCTTCACGTACACATCGTTCCCCGCTGGGAAGGAGACCATAACTTCATGCCGGTACTGGCCGACGTAAAAGTGATTCCCGAGCACCTGGAAAGGACCCGGGAAAAGATCGCCCGCTCATTCGCCGACCTTGCCGGGAAAGAGTGAGGACCCTCATGCGGTTTATCAAATGGATTCTTTTGGCTCTCGTACTCGCATATCTCGTCTTCGAGATCATAATAAACCTCGGTACCCTCGGCCAGGACATGATCATAAAGATCAACCTGCCCTGGGAACCGCTGGGAATAATCATCATGCCTTTCTGGGCGGCTCTTATACTGACCGCGCTTTTCGCGTTTGTGGTCGCCGTCCTGCTCGAGATCGTGGCTTGGTACGAGTACACCCGCACCATACGACTGCAAAGAAAACAAATCCGGGCGCTGCAGAAAAAACTCGAACAGAAAACCGACTCGTTCCAGGAACCCGCGGCATCGGAGTAAAGGAACTCCCATGCTCGATCCCTTCCGAAAAATCCTCGACCGGATCGAGCCGCTCCCCTCCATCGAAGAACCGGACAAAATCACCGACCTTCCCTCAGCCGTCAAAAAGCACGTAAAGCCGAACATGCTGGTACACCTTTGTACCTCCCATAACCGGCCGGGGGCAGTGTCCCTCGAGTTCGTCCGGGCTTTCCGAAACCAGAGACCAAACCTCACCCTCTCCTGCCTCGGGTTTACCGGCAATGGGGTTATACCCGTACATACGGGGGTGGCAACCAGGCTCATCACCACCTTCTGCGGCGACTCTTATCCCACGCCCGGTCCCAACCCGGTCATAGACCGGGCCTGGAAAGAGGGAACCCTCGAGGTGGAAAACTGGACCATCCTGACCTTTCCGCTCCGGCTCCTCGCCGGCGCCATGGGGGTACCATACCTCCTGACCAGGTCAGTGGTCGGCTCGTCCATGGCTCATGAAAACCAGGACAGCTTCCAGGTAACCGAGTCCGAAAACGGCGAGAAGCTCGGCATGGTAAAGGCGCTCAACCCGGACATAGCCTTCATCCACGTGCCCTGCGCCGACCAAAGCGGCAACTGCCTTTTGACCCCGCCTTTCGGCGAAGAGGCCCTGGGAGCGTGGGCCGCACGCCACGGCGTCATAGTTACCGCGGACAGGATTGTAAGCACCGACTACATCCGGGAGCACTCCCATCTTTGCAAGGTCCCCTCCTACATGGTCCGGGCGGTGTGCAAGGTCCCCTTTGGCGCGCATCCCGGCGGCGTGTCCAGCCAGGGGCTTCCCGACTTCGAGGCTTACGCGGATGATTACGACTTTGTGCTGGACGTAAGAAAGGCCTGCAAGACGCCCGAGAGCACGGAAGAGTGGGTAAAAGAATGGGTTGACGAAAGGCCCGCCTGGGAGGACTACCTGGAGAAGCTGGGCCACGAAAGGCTCTGGGCACTGAAAGGAAAGGCAAGGCCCGACTCCTGGAAGACCGAGCTCCTGTCCCTGTCCTCCGGCATTCCTGACGAAGAAGAGTGCTCGCCCGTCGAGATGATGGTGATCGCCGCCGGCCGGGTCCTGGCCCGGAGAATCCGCGAGCAAAAGCTCTTTACCATACTCGCCGGCGTGGGCGCGTCCAACCTCGCCGCATGGCTCGCTTACTACCATCTTCGGGAGGAGGGCGTAAACTGCGAGCTCATGGCGGAGCTCGGCTTCTACGGCTATGTGCCGAGACCCGCCGATCCCTTTATATTCAACTACCGTAACATGCCCACCTCCAAGATGTTGACCGGCATCCCGGCCATAATGGGCGTGTTCATGGGGGGGTTTCAAAACCAATGCATCGGCTCCATCGGCGCCGGACAGGTAGACAAGCACGCCAACATCAACACCACCAAGATACCGGGCGTGGCCTACCTTACCGGCTCCGGCGGAGGAAACGACATCTGCTCCGCGGCCAACGACGTCGTGGTTACCGCGCTCTCCGGGAAAAACCGGATGGTGGAAGAGCTCTCTTATGTAACCAGCCCGGGCGGGCGCGTAAGCACGCTGGTCACCGACTACGGCGTGTTCGAAAAAGAGCCGGGAGAAAGCGAGCTCGTGCTCACGGGCTACTTTGAAAAACCGGACATGGAAGAACAGGAGATCGTGGAAAAGATAAAAGAAAGGTGCGGCTGGGAGCTCGCAACCGGTCCGCTGGAGGCATACCC
>JAWOBU010000004.1:0-4159 GCA_046484135.1 bacterium | reverse complement strand
GGCAGACTCACGAAGTGGGTCTGCAGGAACATTGTAAAAGATGTTTGCCGCACCCCTCCCTCATCAAACAACCCGGCCTTCTTCGTGTATTTTACCAAACGAAGCGCATTCTCCCATGATCTTCGATCACCCACACAACAAGTTGTGTGGGCCATCTTGCGGGAATTGTGCGGGCCATCGTCCGGGGGTTGTGCGGGCCATCTTGCGGGGGGGGGTGTGTGATCGCGACTAAAGTCGCTCGCACAGCGCAGATGGGGTTGTGCGGGCCGGCTTGCGGAAAGGAGTCATGCCCTACACCAAAGTCCGCCGTTAATGCACGTCCCGGCAGCTTATGCGTTTTTCCATTTTCACTTTGGCCCCGAGGCATCTGTGCGTTTTCAAAGAGGACGAGAGAGTTAAACGAGGAATTTTGGGGAAACTCCACTTCTAATCTTCTTTGTTTTTTCAAAGATTATGTTATATAATGACATCAATCAAAGCAGGAAAGCGGAAGCGTTTTTTCAAGAAAGCAGACCAAGCGGAGGTGAAAAAAGATGAAGCTCAAACGTATTCTTCCCGTCGTTCTCGTATTGCTGCTCTTCGGTCAGGCCGCGTTCGCGGTAATGTACCTCTGGAAGGACAAAGAGGGGTCAACCCACGCCACGGACCGGAAGAGCCGGGTTCCCCGGCGCTATCAGGCGCTTTTGCGCTATGACGACCGGGACCGCTATGTCTCTCCCGACGGACTCGGTTTTGAGAGGAACAACAAAGGCAACATCCGGTTTTTCGATCATTCTTCTCCAGCCAAGCGACTGACCGAGAAGAAGTCGAAGTCGAACCGGAACGTCACAAGTGGCGCCACTCCCGGCAGCGCTGTTACCGAGAAGCAGTACCGCCGCATCCGGCAGGCCTACCAGGAGTGGGGAGAAGAGCCGGTTCCCAGCGTCAAGGAGGTCAAGGTCCTCCGCATCGTTTCTCCGGACACCTTTCAGATCAAGGACAGGCAGAAGGTGACCTATAACGGAGTGAAGTTCCCCTCGGAGCTGCCCCCGGACAGCGAGGTTTACAAAGAGGCTGTGGCCTATCAGAAAAAGCTCATGCAAGGCAAGACAGTACACCTGGTGTTCGGCAAGAAACGCTATGACGAAAAGGGCAGGCTCATGGCCTATGTTTACCTGGGAAAGGACGTGTTCGTAAACGCCGAGCTCATCATGAACGGCTACGCCCGCGTGAACATAGAAAAGCCCAACACCGATTACCGGACCCTGTTCAACCGGCTCCAGAAGTTCGCCCGCAAAAGCATGCTGGGGATATGGTCATCGCGCTACTCTTTCAATAACAGGGGGCAATAAAAAAACGATCTGGCTTTTTCGATTGACCGACTACCGCCCCGGTGGAAAAGGAGCGCCGGCTGCCGCGTAAACAAGATGCGCCTCCTCTTCTTTTTTGCGCACCTTACATCCGGGCCGACGCTCCATCCGCCGGCGGAGGCAGGGGAGGAGAGGCCAACATCCCCTCTTTTGTTTTGCAAGTCATCCTTCCCTGGCAGGAGTAGCGCACCATCCCCGGATTCTTTCCGGTACCTTTTATTCCAAAGAAGTGCAAGAGGGGTAATTGCATCAAGCGCACAGAAGGTCTAAATTGGAAAAAGGCTCCTTATGAGAGCCGGGCTTTTCTTCTCAGCTTCTTTGCAGGGCTTGCGAAGGCTTTCATGCCTTTTACCGGCTAACATTTTATTACAGGGCGGCGACACTTGGACAAGGCATCTATAAAGGTGATGCGTCTTCCGGGGTATCCGGAGGACACTCCTCTTCCGGCGCGGCAGACATCCGGCTCCGCCGGGTTCGACGTTTTCGCAGCCTGTAAGGAGACGCTCCGGCTCGAACCAGGAGACAGACAGGCGGTCCCCACCGGCCTCGCCCTTGCCATTCCTCCTGGCTACGAGGTGCAGGTCAGGCCCCGCAGCGGGCTGGCGCTCAAGCACGGGATAGTGCTTCCCAACGCGCCCGGGACCATTGACTCCGACTATCGCGGCGAGCTCAAGGTCATCATGATGAACCTGGGCGATGAGCCTTTCGAGATCAAGGCGGGCGACCGGATCGCGCAGCTCATAGTATCGCGGGTGGCGGACGCAGACTGGGAAGAGGCTGACGAACTGGATCATACGGACCGCTCCGAAGGCGGTTTCGGACATACTGGAGTTTGAAGTTGGAAGATACGTATCCCTGGCTTTCCAGCCTGAACCCCGTTCAACGGGAGGCGGCGCTTCACAAGGACGGCCCCCTCATGATCGTGGCCGGCGCCGGCTCGGGCAAGACGCGTGTCATCATCCACCGGATAGCCCACCTTATCATGGGCCACGGCGTGGACCCTGCGAGTATCCTGGCGGTGACCTTTACCAACAAGGCGGCGGAGGAGATGAAAAGCCGGGTGGAGAAGCTGCTCGGCGCTTCCGCGGGCGTGTGGGTCTCGACCTTCCACAGCCTGGGCTCGCGGCTCCTCCGCCAGCACATCCACCACTTCGGCTACACCTCGAACTTTTCCATCTTCGACGAGTCCGACCAGACCAGCCTTTTAAAGAAGGTCATCAAGTCGCAGGGGTACGATCCCAAGATCATGACCCCCAAGCAGCTCAAAGGCTGGGTCTCGTATGTCAAGCGGAACGCGCTTACCCTGGAAGACCTGGAAAAGAGCGACGAGTCCGCGGCCCGCCGGCACCTGCCGCTTCTGCGAGAGTACCAGGACCGGCTCCGCGAAGCAAATGCCGTGGACTTCGGCGACCTGCTTCTTTTAACCCATCACCTCTTTGTCCGGCACCCGGAAATCCTGGAGAGCTACCGCGAGCGCTGGCAGTACGTGATGATTGACGAGTACCAGGACACCAACCGGGTACAGTACCTTTTAAGCCACCAGCTTGCCGGGCCTCTCGCGAACATCTGCGTGGTGGGAGACGAGGACCAGTCCATCTACGGCTGGCGAGGCGCGGACATAAGGAACATCCTGAGCTTCGAGGAGGACTTTCCCAACGCCCGGGTGGTAATGCTCGAAGAGAACTACCGCAGCCGGTCGAACATTATCGAGGCCTCCAGCGAGCTCATAAGCCATAACCAGGAAAGAAAGCCCAAGCGACTGTGGACGGAGAACCCGCCGGGCGATCCCATCAAGCTCTACGAGGCGGTGGACGAGGGGGACGAGGCCTCTTATGTTGTTGAAGAAGTTTTGCGCGAGAAAGGCATGGGCCGTGCGTTGCGGGACATGGCCGTGTTTTACCGGACCCATTCGCAGTCGCGGGTCCTGGAGGACGTCCTTCGCAAAAGGGAGGTCCCCTATACCGTGTACGGAGGCATCAGGTTTTACGACCGCAAGGAGGTAAAGGACCTCTTGGCGTACCTGCGCTTCCTTGTAAACCCCGCTGACGAAGTGAACCTCTTCCGGATCGTTAACGTGCCGGCGCGTGGCATCGGCGCCAAGACGCTTTCCAAGCTGGAACAGATCAAGACCTCGGAGGGCCTGGACTGGATGCAGGCGTTGGAGCGCGCCTCGGAAGGCCCCGAGCTGGGCCCCAAGTCGCGCGCGGGTCTCAAGCGGTTTTACGATCTCGTCCAATCGTTTTCGCCGCTTCTGTCGGGTCCGCCGTCTCCGGTGGTGGCCAAGGTCATAGAGGACAGCGGCTACAAGAAGATGCTGGAGGACGAGGGCGGCCCGGAGGCCCGTTCTCGGCTGGAGAACCTGGAGGAGCTTATAAACGCCGCCGCTGAGTACGAGCTTGCGGAGGAGGGTCCGACTCTTTCGGGTTTTCTGGAAAGGGTCTCCCTCGAGTCCGACATTGACCGGTTCAACCCGGAGGAGGGCAGTCTTACCCTGATGACGCTCCACTCCGCCAAGGGCCTCGAGTTCCCGGTGGTCTTCATGGTGGGGCTGGAGGACGGCGTGTTTCCCCACATCCGGGCCATCATGGATGACGATGATGAACAAGGCTCGAAGATCGAGGAAGAGAGGCGGCTTTGTTACGTGGGCATCACCCGGGCCATGGAACAGCTCGTGATCACCCACGCCGGAAGCCGCATCCTGCGGGGACAGCGCCAGCGCTCCGAGCCTTCCCATTTCCTTTCCGAGATACCGTCTTCATTTTTCGAGAAGGCCCGTAAGGGAGGCGCGTTAAAATCTCCCAAGCCAAGGT
>JAWOBU010000230.1:0-18682 GCA_046484135.1 bacterium | reverse complement strand
TGTCAAGAAAACTTTGATGGCGGGCCTGCGACATGAAAGGGGGGGCAAAATGAAGGCGGTCGTACTTGCCGGCCCTCTTTGCCATTAAGACTAAAGCCATTGCCTCCATGGAGGCCAGAGCATTTCCGGGCTCAGCGGGGTCTAAGCTTGGGGGCGGACCGGACCAGAAATTGCCGGGAGGAAAAAATGGTGCCTCAACGCTCCTCACATAAAAACGGGCAGGATTGGGAGATGTCCGGTGGCTGGTAAGTGTAGAAACATTTTTTCCTCCCCGGGCAAAAAGTATCATAGCATAATCCGCTTGAGAGCTTGTCAAGGGCGCCCGAAGGGCGCCGCGCGGAGCGCGGGCATGCCCCTTGAAAGCCCGCGGATTATGCTTTTCGGTCCGCCCCCAAGCGGGTTCGGCAGTACGCCCGCACATGCTTAATTTTTGAGGATCAACGTATTCAAGTGTGGGTAACTGGAGAATGCCTATTACCGACATCGGACCTTTCCTTATGATTATAAAGGCTGTTTTGCGTTTTCCGCATTCTCGGCTGCCAGCGGGGAGTCTGCCCCTGAGCCTCTTCTCTGATATTGCACCCGTGCCGGCCCGGAGGATAAGGCAACTTAAGGCGTGCGGCCCGAGCGGCGAGGCCGGTGGCGTTTGCAGCAGGGAGGGGCCGGGCCAGTTCCGGCCTTTTCCCTATCCCCCGCTGGAAGCCCTGAAAGCGATAAACGCATCTTTTTCTATCCACCCACACTAAAATACGTAGAACCATTTTTGAAAACCCCCTTTCATCTCGCAGGTCCTACGGCTTTTGTACATTGCTCTTTGACCTGTCACTGTTGCCGCGAATAAGGCTTTTATCTTACCGGTATGTGATGACAGGAGGCGTAGTGGTCTTTTGCGTGGGACTTGAACTCGGGTGGAGAGACCCGGCATACCTCGGTGGCATAGGGGCAGCGGGGGTGGAAAGCGCATCCGGGCGGAGGGTTCACCGGACTGGGCACGTCACCTTTCAATATGATGCGCTTGCGCTTTTTCGCAGGGTCCGGCGCCGGCACCGCGGAGAGCAGGGCAATGGTATAAGGATGAAGGGGGTTTTCGTAAAGCTTTGCCGTGCTGGTAAGCTCGACTATCTTTCCCAGATACATGACCGCCACCCGGTCGGCCACGTGCTCGACCACCCTGAGGTCGTGGGAGATGAAAAGATAGGTCAGATCACGGCTCTCCTGCAACCTCAAAAGCAGGTTCAGTATCTGGGCCTGGATGCTTACGTCCAGCGCGGACACCGGCTCGTCGCAAACAATAAAAGAAGGCTCCACCGCCAGCGCCCGCGCGACCCCGATCCTTTGCCGCTGGCCGCCCGAGAACTCGTGCGGGTACCGCGAGTAAGACTCCGGCTGAAGGCCGACCTCGTCCAAAAGCGACATGACCCGCTCGCGGCGCTCCCGCCGCGGACAGATGCGATGGATGGCCAGGGCCTCTCCCACGATGGACCCCACGGTCATCCGTGGGTTCAAAGACGAGTAGGGGTCCTGGAAGATGATCTGCATCTCTTTACGCAGAGACCGTAAGGAGTCGCCGTAAACCGAGGATATGTCGCGGCCCTGAAACCATATCTCGCCAGAGGTCGGGTCCAAAAGCCGCAGGATGGTGCGGCCCAGGGTGCTCTTGCCGCAGCCCGATTCTCCCACCAGGCCCAGCGTTTCGCCCGGGTCAATATAAAGATCAACCTCGTCCACCGCCCTCAACACCTCGACGGTCCGGCCCAGAAGACCGCCCCGCAAGGGAAAGTACTTAGAGAGCCCCCGGACCTCTACGTGCGGGCGCGCGCGTGCCTCTGCCTTCATCTCCATGGCCCTATTAAAATTCCCGGAACCTTGCGAGTCAAATCCGCGCTTTCAATCAAGGTAACCAAGAGACCGCAACGTGCGCTTTTGTTTGTTCCGGAGCTTTACCTTTTCCACTTTTTGCCGGGTACGGGTCCGCTTTTCCTTTAAGTAGTGCAGTTGTTCCTCGAGCCGCTCCGCCCGCGTGCCCGTGGTGTCCAGGCTGTGAAGCTCGGCCGGGTCTTGCTCCAGGTCAAAGAGCATGGTCCGGCTTTCGGCCCCCGGACCCGAGACACGGATCAGCTTGGTCCGGTCTTCGTAAACCGCTTCCCAAAGCGCGCCTCCCATGTCCCGGTTGTCAAGCTCCGCGTAAATCGGCCGGTCAGGGCACCGGCCCTCCAGAATCGGCCATAACGAAACACCGCTCAGCCCGCTCTCGGCTTTTATGCCCGCGGATTCCAACACCGAGGGCATGATATCAACAAGGCTTACCGGACAAGAGACTGAAGCGCCTTTGTCTTTTATACCCGGACCGAACAAGAACAGGGGAACGTGCACCTGCTCCTGGTAAAGAGTGGTCTTATGATAAAACCCGCCGTGCTCTTTGAACTCTTCGCCGTGGTCGCCGGTGATTACGAGCAGGGTGTCCTCCATCAGACCGGTATCGTCCAACGCCTGGATGATCCTTTTTAAAGCGCGATCGGTGCGCCATATCTCCCGGTCGTAGGCTTCGAGGAGTCCGTTTTCCCGGAGCTCTTCCTCCTTCCATGGACGGTCGGGAAACAGCCACTTCTGGAGTTGGTTCACGAACCCGCTCCGCAAGGCGTTCTCCACGAACAGGCTTTCGTTCCACGTCCTGGACGAACTCTTAAAGAAAGGCCTGACATTGTAAGGGTAGTGCGGGTTCATAAGATGCAGGTAAATAAAAAAAGGCTTCTCCGGTTCGTTGTTCAGGTATCTTTCCACCCGGCGGGCGGCGACCATGTCGCCGTCCCAGTGGAACATGTAGCGGGCCAGGTCATGAAAGCTTGTAAAGCCCTGGGAAAAATTGAAGGACGGAGATACGGGAAAGGCCAGCGAGTAAGCCCGGGTGTTATAGCCGTGTTCACGAAGGATTTCCGGCAGCACCCGGAGGCGGTTATTAAGCACCATGGATGATACGTCCCACACTCCGTGCCCTGCCGGGTACCGGGAGGTAAACAGGCTGGCCACCGCAGGCGTGGTCCAAGAGGACGGGCTGGTGCAGTTTTTGAACTTTATTCCCCGTTTTTTATAAAAGCGCTTCAGAAAAGGGTCCGTCTCTCTCTGCCGGTATCCGTAAGACAAGAGGTGGTCCGGTCTCCAGGTATCAACCACGATGATGACTATGTTGGGACGGGAAGCTCCCTCGGCCGCCCGGCTAGTCTCCAGCCCGGAGATGTAGACTTTGCCGGGAGTCTTTTTCTTCTCCTCTGCCGTGGAGGTAACCTGGATTGAGAGCAACGCCCGCCTGCGTGTTTTTCCGCCCACGTTTATTTTGATGTCTTCCCACCTGGAGCTCTCGCGGTCCAACAGGGAGCTGTAAACCTTGCGGGGACGGCTGTCGGGGGGATCTTGCAGGTATACAGCCAAGTGGAAAGGAGGGCTTCCGGTCGAAGCTTCTATTCCCGCCCCGAACTCGAGGACGGCGCGGGGCGGAAGAAACAGGGACCTCTTGATGGAATGGTTGACGTAAAGGATCATCCCCTCCCGAACTTCGTAATCCAGCTTGATCCGACGGTTGCTGACCCTGGCCCTTTCCGATACCGCGGTGTCCGGAGAACGCGTAAAAGACGGTAATAAAGAAGGACCCGGGTAGTTGGAAGGAAGCCGCAGCAGAGGCAGAAAGGCGGCCATTATTAAAACACCGGCCGGGTAGGCAAGGACAGACCATCTTTTCCCAAGCCGGGAAAGAAGAAAGGCGCCGGCCCGGCAAAGGATAAAAACGCACGCCCCCGACAGAAGAAGTCTCGCTTCGTACCCTTCCACAATTACGCGGGACGAGTACACGATTAACCCGTACACATAGGCTAATGCCAGAAAAACCGCAGGAACGCTCTTTGCGAGCTCAAGCAGGACCGGCCGGAAAAAGCGGCGCCATAACCGGCAGGAAGACTGCCCCCCGTGGCGGGGAGAAGAAGAGTTCTCTTTCTGAACCTTGGGACGTCTCACTATGGCTTGCTCCTGTATTCATCAGGCCGCCTCCTTAGAGGGGCCCTCTTTCGTCCGCTTCGGGCAACGAATGGAAACCGGAAGAAATTCGCCGCCCCTTGGAGAAAACTCGCCGAAGCCCCCCACTGCGCCTCGCGCAATCACGAAATTCCGGAATTGCAAGGCCCCGGAGCCGGTGAAACAGTGAAGAAGTACCGGAAAAAAGACAACAGCAAGAGCCGCACCGTTCCTTCCTCCGTCAACTCCTGTAAGTCCTTACCATTATACAGGAATTGGCTACGAGGGCACTAATTTTCTTGGGCGGAAACCATGCTCAAAAAATTCGCAAGCAGGTAAGAAAAAAGGGGAGAGCTCCAAGCCATACCTTTTATTGACAACCAGAGACACCGGATATAATATAGAAATCCATGAGACCGGGAAAAAACGGAGGTATGAAAGCGGGCGGTGAGTTACGCCCGCATACCATTCTCCTGCGCCTCATATGAAGCTTGCAAAAGACGCTCGCCTCTCTTAAGCCTTTTATCAACCACTTAAAACCAAAAGGACACCGGATATGAGCAAGAAGGACTTAAAGGATACGCTTAATCTTCCCCGGACCGGCTTTCCCATGAAGGCCAAGCTCTATGAAAACGAGCCGGAGATGGTGAAAAGATGGGACCGCGAAAAAACCTATGAAGCGGTGCTCGAAGCACACAAGGACGAACCCACATGGGTCCTGCACGACGGGCCGCCTTACGCCAACGGCAGCATCCATCTCGGCACCGCCATGAACAAGATTTTAAAGGACATGATAGTAAAGGCCATGGCCATGACCGGCAGGAAGACCCCTTATGTGCCGGGCTGGGACTGCCACGGCCTTCCCATCGAGCACCAGGTGGACATCCAGCTCGGCGACCAAAAGGACCGGGTGGACCCCGCCCAAAAGCGCAAGCTCTGCCGCGAGTACGCCGACAAGTACCTGGACATACAGAGGGAAGAGTTCAAGAGGATGCTGGTCCTGGGCGAGTGGGACAACCCCTACGTGACCATGGACTACCGCTACGAAGCCAACATCGCCCGCGAGCTGGCCCGTTTTGTAAAGAACGGATCGGTTTACCGCGCCGACCGGCCGGTGTGGTGGTGCCCGTACCACAAGACGGCGTTGGCCGAAGCAGAGCTCGAGTACGAACCTCACGTCTCCACCTCCATCTACGTGCGGTTCCCGTGGGTCGAAGACAAAAGTCGGGAGAACGAAGCCCGCCGGCGCTTGGCCGCTCTGGCAAAGGAGCACGGACCGGTTTACCTGGTGATATGGACCACCACTCCCTGGACCATCCCCGGCAACCTGGCCATTGCCGTGCACCCGGAGCTCGATTACGTCGCGGTCGAGTGGAAGGGCGCCGTCTATGTACTGGCCGAGGGGCTGGCCAACCATACCTTTGCCGCCGTGGGCATGGAAGGCGCGCGGGTGGTGGACCGTTTCCGGGGCTCGGACCTGGAAGGACAGGTAACGCGGCACCCGCTTTATGAGCGGGACTCGATGGTGGTGCTCGCGGATTACGTAACCCTGGAGGCAGGCACCGGCTGCGTGCATACTGCTCCCGGCCACGGCAGGGAGGACTATGACACCGGCCTGAAGTACGGCTTTCCCATCTACTCGCCGGTGGACGAGTCCGGTAGGTTTACCGAGGACGTGGAGTTCTTCGGCGGACAGTTCGTGTTTGACGCGAATCCCCGCGTGGTGGAAAAGCTCGAAGCATCGGGGAACCTTTTGTGGTCGGGCGAGTACGAGCACGACTATCCCTTGTGCTGGCGTGCCCACCAGCGGCCGGACGGGTCGGCGGGAAAAGAGCCGGTGATCTCGCGGGCCACGCCCCAATGGTTTATAAGCATGGAAACCGGTGATCTTCGCAAGAAGGCGCTGGAGGAGATCAGGAAGTGCAAGTGGGACCCGCGCTGGGGGGAGGAGCGCATCTACGGCATGATCGAGAACCGGCCTGACTGGTGCATCTCGCGCCAGCGGGTGTGGGGCGTGCCTATCGTGGCCTTCCACTGCAAATCCTGCGGGGAAATCATTCTCGATTCCGACGTTATTCTGCACGTGGCCGACATCTTCGAGCAGGAAGGAGCGGACGCCTGGTTCACGCGCTCCGCGGATGAGCTCCTGCCGGAAGGTTCCTCCTGTCCCGCCTGCGGGGGCAAAGACTTCAGCAGGGACAACGCCATCCTGGACGTGTGGTTTGATTCGGGCGTGAGCTTTGCCTGCGTTTGCGAGGAGCGCGATTACCTCACGAGCCCCTGCGACATGTACCTGGAGGGATCGGACCAGCACCGGGGCTGGTTCCATTCCAGCCTGTTGTGCGCGACCGGCACGCGGGGACACGCCCCTTACCGGACCGTGCTCACCCACGGCTACACCGTGGACACCGACGGCAAGAAGTACTCGAAGTCGTCCGGTAACTACATCCCCATGGACCGGCTTTTAAAAGAGTTCGGGGCAGAGATTCTACGGATGTGGACTGCTTCCGAAAACTTCCGGAACGACATCCGCGTCTCGCGCGAGATCATGAACGGGATCAGCCAGACCTACCGCAAGGTGAGGAACACGCTCCGGTACATGCTGGGCAACTTGAACGACTTTGACCCGGAAAAGGACGCCCTTCCCGTGTCCGAGCTGCTTCCGCTGGACCGGTGGATGGTCTCGCGCGTCGAGCGGTTTAAAAGGCGGGCGCTCGCCGCTTATGAAAAGTGGGAGTTTCACGCTATCTATCACGGCCTGAACCAGCTTTGCACAGTGGACCTGTCCGCCTTTTACTTCGACCTGGTCCGCGACCGGCTCTACTGCGAGCTCCCGAACGGCAAAGAAAGACGAAGCGCCCAGACCGCGGTGTATTTCGCTCTTTCTTCGATCGTCCGTCTCATGGCGCCGGTCCTGGCTTATACCTCGGAAGAGGTGTATGATTATCTTCCCGGCCGGGACCGGGAGGTGAAGTCCGTGCACTGCCTTAACTTCCCGGAGCCGGATGAGGAGTGGCTCGCCGGGCCCGCAGAGGACCGGATGGCCAGGGTGTTCCAAATCCAGGAAGAAGTGAACAAGGCGTTGGACCAGGCCCAGAAGTCCGGCTTGATCGGTCATCCCAACGACGCCGCCCTCCTGCTCTCGGCCGCTCCTTCGGACCTGGAGTTCCTCCTGGAAGTGGACCGAAGCGCCGGCGGTGGCGAAGACCTGGCGCGGCTGTTCCGGGTCTCCCGGCTTCATCTTTGTAAAGAAAGCGTGGACGGAGAAAAAAGCGCCGAGATCGAGGGACTCGAGGTCCGGGTGGAACGGGCCGGAGGGGAGAAGTGCGAGCGGTGCTGGCTTTTCTCGACTTGGCGGGGAGTGGACCCGATTCATCCGTCCCTGTGTCCCAGGTGCACCCGGGTGGTGCGGGAGCTTACAGCAAAGGAGAACAGGAATGATTAAAGGCAAGGCATGGAAGTTCGGCGACAACGTTGACACCGACGTTATCATCCCGGCGCGACACCTCACCACCATTGACCCGGACGTTCTCAAGGAGCACTGCATGGAGGACCTGGACCCCGAGTTCGCGGGCAAGGTGAGCCCGGGCGACATCATTGTAGGGGGGACCAACTTCGGGTGCGGATCGAGCCGCGAGCACGCCCCCCTGTCCATCAAGTCGGCGGGCGTCTCCTGCATCATAGCGGGGAGCTTCGCCCGCATCTTCTTCCGGAACAGCGTCAATATCGGGCTTCCCATCCTCGAGTCCGCGGAGGCTGTGGCCGACATCGAGACCGGAGACGAGATCGAGGTAGACCTTGCAACCGGCCGCATAAAAAACGCGGCCAAGGACAAGGAGTACCAGGCCGAGCCGGTGCCCGAGTTCATGCAGGAGCTAATCGAAGCGGGCGGCCTTATAAGTTTCGCAAAGAAGCGGCTCGACGAAGGCAGGGTTACCTCCGCGGTAGAGAAGAAGAAGCAGGAGGAGGAGAAGAAGAAGAAGAAGAAGGAAGAGTCGGAGAAGAAAAGAAAGCCGGGCGACCGCATGAAGGAACTGGAGGAGGAGGCGGAGCAGGGCATGGCTGCTCCATGGGGAGATGAAGACTCGCAGGAAGATATCCCGGAATCGGAGCGGGAAGAGGAAGAGCTGGAACAAGGGGAAGCGGAGGAAGACGAAGACGAAGAGGAAATAAATGAGTAGTTACCAGGTAGCTGTTATCCCCGGCGACGGCACCGGGCCGGAGGTGGCCCGCCAAGGGGTAAAGGTTCTTAAGGCCGCGGGGGAGAGCTTCGGCACAAGCTTCGACTTTCATGAGTATGACATTGGCGGTGAAAGGTACCTGCGCACGGGCGAGGTCCTGCCGGACGGCGTTCTTTCCGAGCTTGCCGAAACGGACTCCATCTTTTTGGGGGCCATCGGCCACCCCGAGGTCAAGCCGGGCATACTCGAGAAAGGGATACTGCTCCGGCTCAGGTTCGAGCTGGACCAGTACATAAACCTGCGGCCGGTGAAGCTCTACCCCGGCGTCTACACCCCGATCAAGGACAAGGGGCCGGAGGACATCGACTTCGTGGTGGTCCGCGAGAACACCGAAGGCCTGTACGCGGGCGCGGGCGGTTTCTTGAAGAGAGGCACGCCGGACGAGGTCGCCATCCAGTCCTCGGTGAACACCAGGAAAGGGGTCGAGCGGTGCATCAGGTTCGCGTTCGAGTACTGCCGGAAAAGGGACCGGCGGAAAAAGGTTACCCTGTGCGGCAAGACCAACGTGCTGACCTATGCCTTCGACCTGTGGGAGAGGACCTTCTACCAGGTGGCTGAGGAGTTCCCGGACATCGAGACCGACTACGCCCACGTGGACGCCATCTGCATGTGGATGGTCAAGAACCCGGACTGGTTCGACGTGATCGTTACCGACAACATGTTCGGCGACATCATCACCGATCTGGGGGCCATGATCCAGGGAGGAATGGGGATAGCCGCGGGAGGAAACCTGAACCCGGAAGGGGTCTCCATGTTCGAGCCCATCGGAGGAAGCGCGCCCAAGTACACCGGCAAGGACATGATAAATCCCCTCGCCGCCATTGCCGCGTCCGGCCTGCTTCTCGAGTCGATCGGGGAGGACCAGGCAGCCAGTGCAGTGGAAAAGGCGATCATCAAGATCATCACCACCGACATAAAAGACATGGGTGCCGGAAAAATGGGAAAGACAACCTCAGAGGTCGGCGACCTGGCGACCAGGTACGTAAAAGAGGAGCAATAAAAAGAGCTGCTTCTGGAAAAAACATTCATCTTTATAGAAAACTTTAACCAGTGTTTGTTCACAACGGTTTTTGTCGCTTACAAAGAACACTCCTTTTGTGCGAGCGACTTTAGTCGCGACTTGTCGAGACCTGCCCGCCTGTGGCGTGTCCGCCTGCCTGTGCGTTTTGCACGCAGACAGGCACGCAGACAGGGCAGACAGGCGGGGAACAGGGAAAAGGCCGGAACTTGCCCGGCGCCTCCCCGCTGCAAACGCCAGCGGCCACGGCGCTCGGGTCGCACGCCTTAAGTTGCTTTATTCCCCGGACCGCCATGGGTACAATACCAGAGAAGAGGCCCAGGGACAGACTCCCCGCTGGCTTTCCGGCCTCACTCCTGCCGGAAATAAGGGCTTATTCCACGCAAAGACCAAGAACCTCCAAGGGAAAAGAAAAGGTTATGTGCATTAAGAACCGGTGCCTTGTTCTCTTTTCTCAAGTTGCATTTTCTAAAATAATGCTCATTTTAAATTACGGAACGTATTTAAGCGGGGAGCAGGGCGTGTTTTACGGACCAGCGGTCGCAAGGCGCCGGCCGGGAATGAGCGCTTTAGTGATGGTTTCGATGAAGGAGGTAACATGAAACTGCCGAAAGAGAAGTTTAAAGGAGCCGGCGGAAGGGTCTCGCCTGCCGCGGTCCTGGTGGTCGTGGTGCTCCTGGGTCTGGCCGCGGTTGTGGGCATTTGGTATGGAGAGAACCGGGAGCTTTCGCGGAAAGAGAAAAAGCCGGCCCTTCCGGAGCCGAAAGTAAAAGAGCCCCTGCCTCCGTCACAGGAGTACCGGATGGTTCTGGAGGACCGGCTGGTAGAGGTCGCAGAAGGAGCCATGCCCGCGGTGGTGAACGTGTTTTCCGAGAAGGTGGACGAGTCGCCCATGATGCCTTTCTTTAACGACCCTTTCTTCCGCTTCTTTCACGGGCCGGAGTTCAATCGGAAGAGAAAGGAGCGGAGCCTGGGCTCGGGCGTGATCGTGAGCGAAGACGGGTACATCCTGAGCAACGCCCACGTGATAAAGGACGCGGAGTCAGTCCGGGTAATGCTCTCCGACAAGCGGGAGTTCCAGGCCGAGATCGTGGGAAATGATCCCAAAACAGACATCGGCGTCCTGAAGATAGACTCCGACGATCTTCCCGTGCTGAAGCTCGCCGACTCGGACAAGGTGAAGGTGGGACAGGTGGTCCTGGCCATCGGAAACCCCTTCGGGCTGTCCAATACCGTGACCATGGGGATCGTGTCCGCCCGCGGACGCTCCCGGGTGGGAATCACCGATTACGAGAACTTTATCCAGACCGACGCGGCCATAAACCCCGGCAACTCCGGCGGAGCGCTCATCAACTTGAACGGCGAGGTGGTGGGGATCAACACCGCCATCTTCAGCCGCTCCGGCGGACACATGGGAGTGGGGTTTGCCGTGCCCGCAAACCTCGCCCGCCACGTTCTGAACAGCCTGATCGAGCACGGCGAGGTCAGGCGCGGATTTCTGGGGGTCAGCATCCAGCAGGTGACTCCGGGCCTGGCCGAGCAGTTCGGGCTGGAAAGCGCTTACGGCGCGCTGGTGGCCGAGGTCATAGAGGGCACGCCCGCTGATGAGGCCGGTCTTGAACCGGGCGACGTTATCGTGTCGCTGGAAGGCAAAAGGGTCAGGGACAGCAACCATCTTCGCAACATGATCGCGGAGTACCCGCCGGACAGCGAGGTTGAGCTGACCATCGTAAGAGACGGCAAGGAAAAGCAGCGCCGGGTCGAGCTAATGAGCCGCAAGGAGTTCGAGGGAAAAGGACAAAGACCAGGACAGCGCCAGAAGCCGGAAGAGCCTTCCGAGGAGGTCATCCAGGGGATGAAGCTGGCCGAGCTGACCCCGAGGCTGGCCCGCAAGCTGGGGGTGGAGCCGGGACTCGAGGGCGTGGCGGTCATGAAAGTGAAGTCCGGAAGCAGGGCGGACATGGCAGGACTCCGGCCCGGCGACGTGATCGTAGGCATAAACCGCAAAAGCGTAAGCTCTCTCCAGGAGGCTAAGAAAATGATGGAACAAAACGAGGACCGCCCCCTCCTGCTCAGGCTAAGAAGGCAAAACGCAAGCCTTTACGTGGTCCTGCCTCCATGAGGATTGCATCTCAAATCAACGGCCCCCTTCTCCCGCCTGGAAAAGGGGGCCTTTTTTTCGCAGTCAGGGGGAAAGCGACTACTGGTTATTTCCAGGCCCGGTTTTCTGACATGATGCCGGAAAAAAGCTCATAAACTTTTTGCCGACTCCATTAAAGAATCAGCTTCATCAAAAGCTTGTTGAGCAGCCTCTATCGAAATATGGGGTTTAAGTTCGTTAAGTTTATGGGCCCGGTTTTCCGCTTTTAAAGCTGAGCCATTCTTCAAGGAGATATACAAAGCGGTTGCAAGGCGTTCCAGCTCTTTCACTCCTTTATCTCCTACGTTTTCAGCAACGAAATCTATTTTATCTTCATACTCAGCCATAGTTTTGGGGAAGCGAGTCTGTAATGATTCACTTAGTTCGGTGGGTCTCAAACGCACGCCATAAGATGAAACCGGTTCTATTCTTACCAGCTCGTCCGCGCGCATCGCGGTTAACTCATCTCTCAAGTCAAAAGAAAAAGGCCCGTGTTTGTAAAGAATGTACTCTAAATCAGTGGGGACCCCGAGTAGCTCTTGTAATATATAACCGGCCTTTTGAACGTGTGTTTCACCGCACCAGCTTCCCTGCTCTCGTAATTTCTGCATAAGAGTTGTAAGCAAAGCTATCTTCTTAAGCCTTTTCATCGTGGTCATCCTCCTCCGATATCTTTATGGCGTTTCCCCTGTGTTCATTAAGCCATTTTCGCGCCTCTTTGTCAATTTCCCTGTCTGTAAAAACAAAGTCGATCGAAATCTCGGCAACCTCGGATAAGTGCTGAAGCGTCTTGGATATTACTATTGATGGTTCAAGGCGGCCATCACGAGTCAGGACCGGGAAGTCCGTAGCTTCACCTTTCTGGGTGTAGCGATCATGTCTCAATTTATCTGCTCCGAATTGCTTCTGCGCTTCTTCATAAATGGATTGACCAGCTTCAGGATTCTTCCGGACATCGCTCGGATTCCTCTGATAAAGTACCTTGAAGTGTTTCCTGCAAATAATCCTTTCAGCATGAATGTGGCCCCTGTAACTTGAATCATAAGCGGCTTTGACAAGTTCGGCGTTCACTTCGTTGTCTGTAATATTGAGATGTTCATCAACCTCTGTAGAAAAGACCCCCTCAGGAAGCCATTGCTTTAGAAAGTCTTTAAGATGGATGTCATAAATACGCCGCACCGGATGCAAGTATACTTGAGAGAACATGAAGTAGCGGGCAAGCATCAAAGCTTCGGCGGACTGAATCCCGCCTTGCTCTACTCCAAGAGCGGGTTCTTCACTCATTCCCTTTTCTCCCTCGCCGGAGGGAGGTGTGTGCAGAATACGCAGGGTGTCAATAAGCCTGTGATGATCGAATCTGCCGTAAGCGACTCCAATGTGGTGAGAGTCTCTCAGCAAATAGTCCATACGGTCCACGCCAAAGGCGTCGCCGACAATTATCTCTGAGAGAATCGTTTCCCAGTCGGAAAAATCAAGATCATTTGCTTTTTCGGGTCCTAATGCCAACTTGGCGATGTCATCGGAACGCAATGGCGGAGTTACATCTCTCCAAATGGATTCCATCTCGCTGCTGAGAATTATCTCCCTTGTGATCCTTTCATGGTTCCATTCTTCCGGCAGCAGCTCTTTTTCCGCGGCGTGGGAAAATGGCAGGTGTCCTATATCATGGCATAAAGCCGCCATGCGAATAACCCGGCGCCAGTAATTTCTTTCATCATCCTGTTCAATCTGCGGAAGAAGTCTCTTTATCTTGTCCGTGACGTTACGTTTGTCAGTGATTACATCAAAAACTCGGCTGGCCAGCTCCATGACTCCCAAGGAGTGCTCAAATCTACGATGAGTTGCTCCTGGATATACAAGGTAAGTAAGGGCTAGTTGGTGAATATGACGCAGTCTCTGGAAAGGACGGGAATTTAAAACTTCCCGCTCATGACTGTCAAGTCGGACAAAAACGTGAATGGGGTCTCTGATTTCATGTATGTTTTTTGCCAACTGTTTCCCCGCTTCCGTGTCTGCTCTCGATATGACGGCATTTTCAAATGATGTTATAACATATTTTACTACGACTCCGGTAAATAAACAAGACCCCAATCGAATGAGTGCCCGGGAAATGAAGAAAGAAGGTTTAGAGAGCCTCTTGCAAAAGTCTGATTATGAAGGTGGTAAGTTAGGCTTTGTATGGTGGGAGCGAGCTCCCTGTCTGCGTGCGGACACGCACAGGCAGGCAGCTCGCGATCATCGAGACCTGGAGGTCTCTCCCACTTTTCTCCGCTCTTTTTGCAAGAGGCTCTAGAGGTAAAGGATTTATTAGAAGGTAAAATGATTTAAAATGAAAACAGAACTCTAATCGGATATCCTGAAAAGTGGGTGAAAATAGATTTGTCGGAAAATAAACATAAGCGCTCCGTGCAGATCGCCCAAGACGAGGTCATGGACGACCTTTTACACGGCGAGCTCAAGCTGGTCCAGCACCGCAAGGGGTACCGCTACTCGGTGGATGCCCTGCTGCTGGCCTCCTTCGCACTGCGCCGGGCCGAAGGGAAAAAGGTGCTGGACATGGGAGCAGGTACCGGAGTCATCGCCCTCATCCTGGCCTGCCGGGCAGCGCCGGCGCGGGTTGCCGCTGTCGAGCTCCAACCCGGACTGGCCGACCTCGCCCGAAAAAACGTCAAGCTAAACCAAACCAGCCCACCGGTGGAAGTCTTCCAGGAGGACGCCATGCGGCTCGACAACATATTCCCGCCCGCCGAGTTCGACCTGGTGGTCTCCAACCCCCCCTTCCGCAGCTCGAGCTCGGGAAGGGTGAGCTCTGTCCCGGAAAAAGCACTGGCCCGGCACGAGATCATGATGAGCATCGAGACCTGGCTTAAACAGGCCGGGCACGTTGTCGGCCCGGCCGGCAGCATTTGCCTGGTATACCCCGTGGACGAGCAGGAAAGACTTGAAAAGGCGGCCAGCCGGCTTTCGCTCTGGCCCGCCCGGAAGCAGTACGCCTGCGACCGGCCCGGAGGCCGGAAAAAGCTTATGCTGGTCGAGCTCAGAAGCGAAAAAACCGAAACCCGTCTCGAGCCCGAGGTTCCCATCGAGACCGAGTCCGGCCGCTTCAGCCTGGACGGGTACAAATGACCGCGGTGCTCGACAAAATAGAATGGCGCTAACTTAAGCCCTTACCATGCTATACACTCGACATAGCGGCACCCTGATGATTAATATATTCCATTTAGAAATCGCGTTGTCTTCCTTTAAGTTAGCCATTCTATGGTGTCCCCCGATGTTACTCCGGATTAATTTCTTTGGCGCTTGCAAGCCGGTTTTTTAATAAGACCGCTCAGTAGCCAGCTCTCTTCCGTACTTTTCTTTTGCCTGTTCGTACAGTTTTATGATCTCCGGTGAGTCGGGGTAGAGCTCCAGTCCGTTTTTAAGTTCGGTTATGGCGAGCTGGGGGTCCATGTCCAAGTCTTCTTTCAGATTTCCCCCTCTGTCCGCGAACACGTTCTTTATCCAGTCTATCTTTCTGATACGGTGGAGTTCGTCCACCGTAACTTCGGAAAGTTGCATATCGAAAGCCCCAAAGGAGAGCTTTTCGAAGTCCAGGTTATTGGAATCGAGGACGCCTTGACTTTCCAACTCCTGGTAGAGCAGGGATCCCGGGAGGGGGGTGTATAGAGCAAGCGCAGACACTGATGCTTGCATTCTTCGCATGTGTTCCCGGGTGGCCTCGATCTGAGCCGCGGTTTCTCCTGGAAATCCGATGATGTAAAAAGCCCGTACGTCCAAGCCGATTTTGCGTGCGTAATCAGCAAGTTCTATGGCTCGTTCCAGATCAACTTTCTTTTTGACTTTTTTTAAGACCTGGGGCGAACCTGACTCGACCGCTCCGGTAAAGCTTACGCATCCGCTTTCTTTCATGGCGTCCAATATACTCTCGTCCAGAGTGGAAAACGCCAGTCCGTTGTGCGCCTCCCAGGTGAGAGGAAGTTGTCTGCCGGCCATGAGTTGGAACAACTCGTGGGCCCGTTTTTTGTTTACGGTAAGATTATCGTCCTGAAAAGCTATCCTTTCCACACTGTATTTTTCCACAGCGAGTTCAAGCAATTCCATCACGCGGCGGGGGGACATGAATCGGATTCCGTCTCCCCATACGGCCGATTTACCGCAGTAAGTGCAGGAGAAGGGGCACCCTCTGGATGTGGCGATCTGGAGAAGTCTTAGCCGCTTTTTTGTTCCGTCCATGCGAAGTCCCTGCACGCTGCCGATATTGAAATATGTTTCCATGTCGAGAAGATGCCAAGCCGGAAAGGGCAGCGAATCCAGGTCTTCCGTCAGATTCAAAGCGGGATTGGTTTTTATCTCACCATCTTTTCGGTACGCTATTCCGTCCAGGTCTGCCGGTTCCTTGCCCTGCCTCAATCTCTCGAGTAGTCCGAGAAGAGGCTGTTCTCCTTCTCCTATAACAGCGAAGTCGAGGGAAGGATGGCGCATGACTATCCCCGGTAGTGCGGAGGCGTGCGGTCCTCCCATGACGGTTATGATGTGGGGGTTGGTTTGTTTGGCCAGGTCGGCGACCCGCAGAGCTTGCTTTTGCAAAGAGGAAAAAAGACAGGACACGCCTACAACATCGGGCGCAAAGTCGGCGATGGCTTTTATATATTGGTCGTCTGTCAGCCCGTAACAATTAAGCCCGTTTTCCTGTTCCACCTCGTTGTCAAAGCCTTGCAGGGCAGAATCAAGCAGTTTGACCTCATAGTCTTTTTCCAACACGGCAGCCAAGTGGCCGAGACCGAGTGGAAAGATGGATGTCTTTCTTGACTGAGATTTTTTATAGACCATGGAGGGAAAAACCAACAGGACTTTTCGTATGTTTTTTCCGCCGCCCATGGGGGCTTAGTTTAACGTCATCCTTTTTAAAAAACAACCTGTACTCTTTATGAGAGCGCTTTCGGCTGCATTTGAACGCTTATAGGAAAGGAGGGGTCGGGTCTTGACATTTGACATATGATGCCCTCGCAAAAAGTCAAAACAAGCCCTTAGAGCTCTGAAAGAGCGACGTACTATAGCCCAGGGCGCAAGCCCTGGGAAAAGGTTTCAAGAAAAATGTCTTGCCCTGAAAGGGCAACGTAACATATTGTTGTCCATCTATAATGATGATTTTACCTCGCGCTTTCAGCGCTCTTTTTTATTCTATGCTATCTAACCCAGGGCTTGCGCCCTGGGCTATGGAACTACGCCCCTTTGGGGCTGCAATTGGACTTTTTACAAGGGCATCACATATGGACGAGAAAGTTTCTTTCAGCATGGGGGGCGCGGTTGTACAGGAGGGAAGCCGAAATGAAGCAAACCGGAGCACAGGCTTTCATACTATCCTGAATGTAAAATGTCACAACCTGACCCCGCATCTTCGCCTCCCTCTTGCCAAGAGCGGTTATAATACTTATCTATTACTAAAGGCACTAAAGGCAACGCAAGCTGCATGTTTAAAGAGCTGTCCGATCGAAGGACTTAGAAAGAGGAATATAATTATGACTGAGCGCAGGCTGGTGGTTATTTCAAACCGTCTTCCATCTTTAAAGCAGGAGTCCGACTGGAAGTCGGGGAAGATTCCTTCCGCCGGGGGCCTGGTGAGCGCCTTGCTGCCGGTGATGGAATCGAGCTCACAGGGCCTGTGGATGGGCTGGAGCGGCAAGACCACTTCCGAGGCCAAGTCAGGCACTCTCTCGACCGTGGACCTGCCCATCGTGCGGGTTTTGGCCATGGACCTGAGCGAGCGGGAGCTGAACGCCTACTATAACAGCTTTTGTAACCGGACTTTGTGGCCCATGTTCCACTGCTTCCAGAGCCGGGTGAACGAGAACGAGGAAGACATCCACTGGTACTTCGAGGTCAACAAAAAGTTCAGCGAGAAGCTGCTGGATTTCCTGAAGCCGGATGATATGGTCTGGGTCCATGATTACCACATGGTTCCCTTGGGCCGGTATCTTCGTCGGGGCGGCTTTAAGGGTCCGCTGGGATTCTTCCTCCATATCCCGTTTCCTCCGCTGGAGTTCATCGAGATATTAAACGACCCGCTCGGGTTCATGGACGCCTGGCTGTATTACGACCTTATCGGTTTTCACACCGACCGGTACCAGCAGAACTACTTCGAGGTCATGGAAAGGCTGATGCTGGGGGTGAAAGAAGGCGATTTCCTGTTCGCGGGCCGTCGCAGTCAGCGGGTTATCGTGTCCCCCATCGGGATAGACACCCGCATTTATGACCCGCGCCTGGAGGAACAGACCAAACCCCAAAACGAGCTCAAGCTGGAAAACCCGACGCCCGGAGGACAGACCATCCTCAGCGTTGACCGGCTCGACTATACCAAGGGCATCCCGGAGAGGATGTCGGCTTTCGAGCACCTGTTGAAGAAAAACCCTTCCCTGCGGAAGAAAATTTCTCTCACCCAGATATGCTCTCCTTCCCGCACCAAGGTCAAGGAGTACCGGGAGCAGAAAGATATTGTGGACTCCATGGTGGGAAGGATAAACGGAGAGTTCTCCGAGCACGACTGGACCCCTATCCGGTACCTGTACCGGACCTACTCCCAGCAGGACCTGGCCCAGTTATACCGGACCTCTGACATCTGCCTGGTTACACCACTGCGGGACGGTATGAACCTGGTGGCCATCGAGTACGTGGCCGCCCAGCGACCAGAAGCCCCCGGCGTGCTCGTACTCTCCCGATTTACCGGCATCGCCGAGTTCTTTACCGAGGCGGTGCTCGTAAACCCCTATCTGCCCGACAGCGTGGCCGAGGGACTGGAGAGGGCCTACTCCATGTCCTACCGGGAAAGGCGCGACCGCTACCACGCCATGTACGAGTATCTGACCAGCAACACCGCCGAGGCCTGGGCCAGGAACTTCCTGGAGAAGCTCCAGTCCGCCCACCAGGAGAACCGAGCAGGGTACAAGGCCATAACAGATATGCCGGCCATCGGTATCGCGTGACCATTGATACGGATACCGGCAGTGGGGACGTCGAGGTCACGGTCGAGCGTGACCATGGGCGCCATGAGCCCGAGCCGGAGTACGAGGAACTCTTTAAAACCACTGTCGATCCGTCGGATAGCGAGGCGCTGGATAGTGTCCCGGACAAGCTCCGCCTCTCCATCACCGGCTCTACTGGGGGTGCGACCAACTACCATGAGCTGAGCAGCGTGCGGGTCGCTGCGGAGAACTGTGCGACGGTGGATGATCCAGTTGTCACCTCCGAGAGCCTCTCGGTGATAGAGGGCGCGACCGAGGTCGG
>JAWOBU010000194.1:0-20601 GCA_046484135.1 bacterium | reverse complement strand
GGTTCGAGCCGAAAGAGGTACGTGTCCTACTTTAGGTATGCCCTGCTGGAGCGGGTCAAGGAGGACAACGTGATCTACCATGGTCTTGCGGGCCACTTTTTCCTGGAGGGTCTCTCACACCTTCTCAAGGTCCGCATCCTGGCGGACATGGATGACCGGGCCCAGTTGGAGTCGGAACGGGAAGGCATCCCCTTTGACAAAGCCAAGAACCTTCTTAAAAAGGACGACGAAGAGAGAAGAAAGTGGAGCATGCAACTTTACAACATGGACCCGCAGGACCCCTCCATCTACGATATGGTGCTCCATATAAAAAAGCTTGGCACGGAGGATGCCGTGGATCTGATCTGTGAAGCCGTGCAGAAAGAACAGTTCCAGTCCACCGATGCCTCTCGCCAGGCAGTGGAAGACATGCTCTTGGCGGCCGAAGCCAAGGTCCGGCTGGTGGAAAAGTTCCCGGACGCCGAGGTTTTCGCGGAAAAGGGAAACGTGAACGTAAAGATGGAAGGGCTCTACGACCAGGAAGAAGCGGTCAAGAAGAAAGTGGAGGAGCTCGTCTCCCAGGTGCCGGGAGTACAAAAGTGCTCGGTCAGCATGGTCTACATGGACCGGTAAGTAAAGTGCGACTGCAGTTGAGCCACAGTGCGGGCCGGCTATCTGCGACATGAAAGGGGGGGGCAAAAATTAAGCATTTGGGGGCATAGTGCCGAACCCGCTTGGGGGCGCACCGGAAAGCATAATCCGCTGGCTTGTCAAGGGGCATACCCGCGCTCCGCGCGGCGCCCTTTGGGCGCCCTTGACAAGCTCTCAAGCGGATTATGCTATGATACTTTTTGTCCGGGGAGGAAAAAATGTTTCTACACTCATCATCCATCGGACATCTCCCCCTTCTGCCCGTTTTTATGCGAACACCGAAGAGAGACCATTTTTTCCTCCCGGCAATCTCTTATCCGGTCCGCCCCCAAGCTTACAGCTCGCCGAGTCCGCAATGGCTCCGGCTTTCATGTCGCAGGCCCACAGCCGTACCATGATTTGCCTGCAAAAGGCTGGTATGATAAAGCTATCACGTTAACGGTTGCTTTTTCGAAACTTCTGAAAGGAAAGAGCGCAAGAACGCTCCAACGATTCTTCAGGGAGTATCGGTGCCGTATCATGATCCGGAAGTTTTTATACGCCGTAATCCTCATTCTGCCGGCACTGATTTCTTTGGATGCCTCCGCCCGGTCGGGAGCGGTCAAGGTCATCACCCCGGAGCAGGCCCGGCAGGAGGTGCAAGAGAACTGGCAGAGCTTCCGCTCCGTCATGACGGCGGACAAGCTTGACCTGGCCCGCGCCAAAGAGAGCTTCCAAACGGTCCTGGACAAGAAGTGGGAAGGCGACCTGGGAGATTTTCCTGTTCTGTCCCTGGTCATGATCGAGTGGGCAGACGACCTGGGCGAACAAGGACACCCCGAAATCCAGAAGTGGCTTTTGAGCTCGGCGACTCTGCTCTCTCCGCTGTCGGCAGAGGTCGAGTTCGCAGCGGGTCGTTATTACCTGGGGGGCGGTGAAATAAATCCCTTTAAGGCGGCCTCCCACTACTGGTCAGGCGCCCGGAAGCTCTACCAGGACTTCAACACCGCTTCCCGGCTGTACGCCCGGCTTTGCGCGGTGCCGCCGCTGTTTCTTTTCATTATGGGTGTGATGCTGGCCGTTACGGCCTGCTGCAGATACCTGCCATTGCTGCTCCACGACTTCGGGGACATCTTTCCTCGCGAGAGCCTTCCTGCCTGGATGTGGGGGCCTCTGCTGCTGGTGGGCCTGCTTTTACCCCTGGCCGCGGGACTATGGGTGTGGTGGCTCCTGGCCTGGATACTTCTTGTCTTCTCCCTGTACATGACGAACGGAGAGAGGGCGCTTGTCTACCTATGGTTTACAGCTCTTTTGTCCATGGGCTTTTTCGTGCAGAACTACGGGGTCATGGCGGCCATGCGGGCGGACGAGCCCCTCCAGGCCGTGATCCGGGCCAGGAACGGAGTACCGGAGCCCGGCGATTACCAGCTCATCCAAAACGCCATGGAGTCCCGACCGGAGAGCACCCTTTTCTCTTTTGTCCATGCAAGACAGAGCATCAAAAGAGGCAAGATCAAAAGCGCGGGCGACGCAAAGGAGCTCTATAAGAAATCCCTGCAAGACCAGAGGACCATGCAGGCCGCCTTGAACAACCTGGCCGAGATTTACTTTGCCGCGGGCAAACGGGAAGCGGCCCGTGATACTCTTGTCCAGGCGGACAAGTCCGGTCCTTCCCGGGCAAAGGTCTACTTCAACCTTGCCCAGTACCACCTGGCCGCCAATAATGAGTCCCAGCGAAACAGCTACACGAACCGGGTGCTGGAGCTGCCGGAAGGGGACCTGTCCCGGCTCTCCAAAAGGGCCACCCGGGAGTTCCGATTGAACAGGTTCTTCCTGCCCATGAAAGTGCCGGCTTCCCTGGTATGGGAGCGGGCCCGGGAGCTTACCCCGGAAGACGCCGCGGTCATTAACGCCACCTGGAAAAAGTGGATGGGAAACCTTCCGGGCCGCGGCATGCCCTTTCTGGCAGTATGCCTGGCAGGGCTCGTCCTCATGAACGTAACCAGGATGATAAAAAACCGGACCCGGCTTGCGAGACGGTGCGCCTCCTGCGGAAAGCCCATGTGCATGAGATGCCACCTTCCATCAAAGGACCCGATTATCTGCGCCCAGTGCTACAGCGTGTTTCGCTCCCATAGCGGAGTGGACCTGCAGGTAAAGATGCAGAAGCGCTCCCGGGTGCAAAAGTACAAGGACCGCTGGCGCCGGATTGCATTTACCCTGTCGGTGGTCGCGCCGGGCAGCGGTCAGCTTCTGATGGGATTCACCGGCGGGGGAGTGTTCCTGTTCGCGGTGGCGGCCTTGACAGGAGCAGGTCTACTTTCCGGGCTGTTGGTCTGGCCCTTTCCGCATGCCCTCTACAGCGGGGGGATCGGCGGAGCGTCGCTTGCCGCCATCTGCGTTTATCTGGTTTTTATGCTGATTTCCATAAGCGTGCTCCGCTCTCAACTGGAGCATTGGAGGTAACCCATGGCACTCACCGGCAGCATGAGAGACTTCGGTATCTCGGAGATTTTCCAGCTTATCGGGCACCAGCAGAAGACGGGGACCTTAGAGGTCAAGGACCAGTCGCGGCACGTGAACATACTTTTCGAAAAGGGAAACATAGTGGACGTCCGGCACGAGCCTTACGAGGAGGCCTTTGACCTGGGGAACATGCTGGTCCGCTCCGGCCTGGTCTCCGGCCGGGATATGAAGGAGGCCCGCCGCAAGCAGAAGGACACCTTGAAGCCATTGGAACACCACTTGCTGGAATCGAACCTCATCAGCAAGGAAGAGCTGGTCTCCACGGTGTCCCTTGCCAACCTGGAGGTCATATACAGCCTGTTCCTATGGAAAGACGGCGACTACTCCTTTGAGGCCGGACCGGTCAACTACGCGCATCAATGGACCCGGCCCATCAGCTCCGAGCAGGTGCTCATGGACGGCTACCGGATAAAGGACGAGTGGCCGGTCATAAAGAAAGACATTCCCGACGAGAAGCTCCTGCTGGAGAAGGTCCCCGGCGAGTTCGGTCCGGAGGAGAAGCTGGAGCCGGAGCAACAGAGAATCTACGGCATGGTGAACGGGGAGAGGACCGTGGACGACCTTGTGTATCTCTCCCGCATGGGAAGGTTCGAGACCCTGAAGACCATAAGGGAGCTCATAGCCGCCGGCCGCTTGCAACTGGCGGAAAGAGAGGCGGAAAAGGCGGGCCGGGACATAAAAGGTCCCCTGGTCAAGGCCGCGGCCGTCATTGCGATCGTTGTCGGGATTTCATCCATAGCTGTCGGAGGAATGCGCCTTCTCCAGGAACGGCTCCTTGAAAAAAACCGACAAGCCGATACCCGTACTCGGCAGGCTTTATGGTCGGTTTACAAAAGAGACGGGGTAGCCAACGCCCTGTCCGCCTATGCGGCCATGGAAGGAAGATACCCGCAAAAGCTGGAAGAGTTGCTCGAGAAAGGGCTGATAGAAGAACGCCACCTTCGGACGGCCTTGGGAGAATTCTCCTATCAAGCGGGTGAAGAAGGCCGCACCTGCCGACTGTCGCTTCCGCAGAACCGGGAGAATAAAGAGGCCTCCGCAAATGAGTGAAGCCGACTTCCCGGCCCTCGCCGCTTTTGCCCGTTTTTTCAAACGCCCCGCTTTTCTTTGCCCCCCTTTTTTTATTTGGCTTGACAGGATGATTTTTTTCTCCCTATCTATTAATATTAGGGGGGAGAACAGAAGGGGGCTTTTTGGAAACTTCCCGTCAGATAACACTGGACAGTAACGACGTTGCCCGCAGTCTTTTCGGCGAGCATCACCGCAACCTGCGCCGGATCGAGCAGCTTACCGAGGTGGGGCTTCGGGCCCGCGGCAACGTAGTGGACATCCTCGGTCCCGAGCCCGAGGTGGCGACGGTCGAGCGTCTTATCCGGGAGCTTTCCCATCTTATTCAGCGCGGCTACGTGGTGCAGGAGGCTGACATCGAACCCGCCTTCAAGCTGGTGGCGGAAGACCCGTCCGCGAGGCTCGATAAAATCTACCGGTCGGGAGTGATCCAGATAGGAAGCGGCAAGCCCATCACCCCCAAGAGCGTAAACCAGAAGAACTACCTCGAGGCCATCCAGCAAAACGACATTGTGTTTGCGGTGGGGCCGGCGGGCACGGGCAAGACCTACCTGTCCATGGCCCAGGCGGTGTTCGCTCTTTCTCAGGGAGAGGTCCAGCGGATCATCCTCACCCGGCCCGCGGTGGAGGCAGGCGAGAAACTGGGGTTTCTTCCCGGCGACCTGGTGGAGAAGGTCTCGCCGTATCTTCGGCCACTCTACGATGCCCTCTACGACATGATGGACGTGGAAAAGGCCCATAACCTCATGGAACGCGGAGTGATCGAAGTGGCCCCCCTGGCCTTTATGAGGGGAAGAAGTTTAAACAGCGCTTTTGTCATACTGGACGAGGCCCAGAACTCGACCATTCCCCAGATGAAGATGCTCCTGACCCGGCTGGGGTTCGACTCCAGGGCGGTGGTCACCGGAGACATAACCCAGACCGACCTGCCCGCTGGAGAATCCTCCGGACTCCGGCACGCCTGCCGGATTCTGCATGAGATTCCCGGCATCGAGGTGATCCAGTTCTCCGAAAAAGACGTGGTCCGCCATCCCCTGGTACAAAGAATCATCCAGGCTTACGAGCAATATGAACAAAAGAACCGGGGCGCCGGCAAGGAGGGCGGAGATAATGAACCAGAACTCTGACAAGCCGGCCCGGTTTGCCGGACAGCGCCGGGAGAAAAAGTGGCGCAGCGCGCTCGTCCGGCTCCAGAACCGGCTGCGGCCCATTACCGTGTCCTGGCTCATCAACATCCTGGCCGGGGTCACCATCCTGTTTATTATCACCTTCCCCAGGGAGAAGCCGGTCCAGAACGTGTACGCCAGTCCTCCCGGAAAAGAAGGGATCATTATGACGCGGGACCTGGCGCTTCCCCGCGACGTGGAGAACATTCCCAACTTCCGGGTCATGGACAAGGAAAAGGAGGAGGCCAGGAACGAAACCCGGCCCGTTTACGACTGGGACCCGCAGGTGGGAAAGAAGGCCAGAAACCAGGTAAAAGAGTTCTTCCAAAGTTTAAGGGAGCTGTATCCTCCGCCGCCGGAACCGGCGGACGGATCAACCGCAGAGCAGGCCGCCCGGGCCGAAGAGGGGCCGGACCGGGAAAACGGGAGAACGCAAAGCACCGTGCCTGACCCGGAAGCGGACAGTAAGGCGGAAGAGCTTTTGGAAAAGTTTTCCGTGGGGCTCGAGCCGGCGGAAATGGAAAAACTTAAAAAGAGACATTTCGCGCCCCGGCTGGAGAAAGCCGTGCTCGGGCTCATAAACACGGTCTACCCGCCGGACGAAGAATCCTTCCTGGTGGCCAACAAAAAGCTCTTGAGAAAAGAAAGCCGCGGCAAGGGCATCAACGCCGCCATGATAAACCCGGCCTCGGAGAAATCCTCCCACACCATCCTGGAGGCGGACACCATAAAGGACATGGAGAAAGCACGGCAGAGCATCCGTGACCGGGCAGAAGAGAAGCTCTCCGACATGGACCCGGCGCTCCGGCAGGTCCTGGTCAAGATGGCCGAGGACTTCCTGGATCCCAACCTCCACTTCAACAAGGACAAGACCGAGGAGGCCAAGGCAAGCGCAGTGGCCCAGGTCAAGACCTCCTATAAGAAATACTGGAAAGGCGAGGTCCCCTACCGCAAAGGAGAGCGGGTGGTGGACCCCTTCAAGATAAAAACCATTGACGCCATCCTCGAGGAGCTCCAGGGAGAGCCGGGTATGAGGGTCTATGAATCAGCGGCCACCTTTATCATAATCATACTCTTTTTCGCGTCCGTTATGACCTTTGGAAAAATGAACATCCGAAAGTTCCAGGTGTCCCCCAAGGACATGTTCTTCCTGGCGCTGGTGCTGGTGGTCTCCCTGGCCGCCCTGAAAGGCGTAAACCTCCTGGCCAAGACCGCGCTGTTTAACATGGAGGGAGTGCCCGATGGGCTGAACTTTCATTACCTTATCGCTCTGGCGGGCGCGGCCATGCTGGTCCGGATGGTGATGAACTCCGAGATCGCGCTCTGTTTCGCGCTGGCCGTCGCGGCCCTGGGCGGGATGGTAGTAGAGGACAGCCTGCTGTTCTTTTTCTACACCATGATCGGGTCGGTAATCGCCGCGGGCGAGGTCAAGCAATGCCGGCAGCGGAGCACCATTCTTCGGGCCGGTCTTATCCTGGGTCTGGTGAACGTGCTTCTTATCCTGGTCATCAGCTTTATAAACTTCGGTTTCCTGGACCAGAAGGCCCTGCTTATAAACAGCGTGTTCGGCCTGGCCGGAGGCATTTTCGCGGCCATCATCGTGACCGGGGTGGTGCCGGTGGCCGAGTCCGTGTTCAACTATGCCACCGATATCAAGCTGCTCGAGCTCCTGAACCAGGACGAGCCGCTTTTGAAGAACCTGTCCATGCGGGCCCCCGGGACCCACCAGCACTCGATGATGGTCGGGAACCTGGCAGAGGCCGCGGCCAAGGCCATCGGCGCAAACCCTCTGCTGACCCGCGTGTGCGCCATGTACCACGACGTGGGAAAGATGAACAAGCCCCACTACTTCGCCGAGAACCAGTGGGACGGAAACAACGTTCACGACCGGCTGAGCCCGTCCATGTCCACGCTCATCATTCACAACCACGTGAAAGAAGGGGTCGAGATGGCCCACAAGCACAAGATGCCCAAGGTGGTCATAGACGCCATCAAGGAGCACCACGGCACCAGCCTGGTCCAGTTTTTTTACGAGAAGGCCAAGGAGCAAAACGAAACGGGCGTGCCGATGGACGAGGTTGACTTCAGGTATCCCGGTCCCAAGCCCCAGACGCGGGAGACCGCCATCATCATGCTGGCAGACGTGGTCGAGTCCGCCGGCCGGAGCCTGCAGGACCCCAGTCCCTCCCGGTTGAAAGGAATGGTACAGAAGCTCATAAACCGCTTCTTTATTGACGGACAGCTCGACGAATGCGAGCTGACCTTGAAAGACCTCCACGTAATTGCACGGAGCTTCAACAACTCGCTCGGAGCCATATACCATCACCGGCCCGACTACCCCGCGTCAGCGTTTAAAAAGGCACAGACTGAAAAACCCAGGAAGACGGAAAAAAATGCAGATAAGCACAAGGATAAAGAACCCGAGAAAACTCAGGACCAACAAGACCAGGATAAAGAACAAAGTGAAAACTATCTTAAGCGCCTTGGGATGTGAAAACGCCGCCCTGTCCGTTTATATCACCGACGATAACGAAATTCGGGAGCTGAACCGACAGTGGCTGGGCCGCGACCGCGAAACCGACGTCATGGCATGGAGCCAGAACGAAGGCGTGCCTTTTCCCACCGACTTTCTGGGAGACGTGGTCATATCCGCGGACACCGCTATCCGCCAGGCCGGGCAGAGAGGCCACTCCCCTGACCACGAGCTGAACGTGCTTATCGCCCACGGAGTGCTCCACCTTCTGGGATACGAGCACGTGAACGGAGGCAGGCAGGCCCGCAAGATGTTCGAGACCCAGAAGCGGCTGGTCGAGCTTATCGAGGAGCAGGAGAAAAAGGCGTGAAGTACGGCAAGTACGGCCTGGCCGCGCTCACCGGTGTGCTTCTTTTCTTCGCCTTTGAAAACTTCCTGGGAGTAAATCTATGGCCGCTGGCATGGGCCGCCCTGGTCCCGCTTCTTTATGCCCTTCATAAGTGCGACAACAAAAAGCAGGCAGCGCTCACCGGCGCAGTGACCGGCCTCGCTGGCTATCCCCTTTTCTACCACTGGCTGGTTTACACCATGAACACCTACGGCCAGATGAGCGTCCCCGTCAGCGTGCTGGTGCTGGTGGCCCTGGTGGCCCTGCTCACTTTGTTCCTGGCCGGCTTCGGAGTGTTCTACTACTACGCCGTGCAAAGGGGAGGCTTCTCACCGCTTCTGGCCGCGCCCGTGGGATGGACCGTGCTCGAGCTCATCCGGGCCCGGTTTCCCTTTGGCGGGTTCCCCTGGGGGTTTCTCGCCAACTCCCAGTACAAGTTCATCCATCTTATACAGCCGGCGGAGATCACCGGTCCGTACGGCATCACCTTTATCATCGTGCTTTTTAACGCCTCCATACTGGCGGTGGTCCTGAACCTGGAAAAGAGAAGAAAAAAGGAAAAGCTTTACTTAAAGCGCGTGGCCGCTCCCTTACTGGTGGGGATCGGAGTGCCGCTTCTGGCGGTGGCCTATGGCGCGGTTCGCATCCCCATGGTGGACCTTGCTTTCGAGAACCAGCCCGCCGTAAAGGTCGGCATCATCCAGCCCAACATTGACCAGGCCATAAAGTGGGACAACTCGTACTTCTGGAGGATCATGCGCAATCAGATGCGGCTTACGGAGAAGGTGTCAAAGGAGGCCCCCCGGCTGGTGATCTGGCCGGAGGCCGCCATTCCAGTGGGTAATTTCAATCTTCACTGGGAAGAGAGGGACCACCTGGTCCGGTTCCTCTCCGAGATAGAGACCTATCTTCTGGTCGGCGGCATCAGCATGGAAAAGTGCGACTCGGGACCGCGCGGGATGTGCTCGTTCAACAGCGCCTACCTGATATCGCCGAACGCGGAGAAGCTGGTGGGCAGGTACGACAAGATCAGGCTGGTGCCCTTCAGCGAGTACGTGCCGCTTGCCGAGCTGTTCTTCTTTGCCGAGGCCATCTCCCAGGGGCACGTGGGGTCAACAACACCGGGTAAAGAAATAAAGACCATGTCCGTGCCCGGCATGGAAGCAGGATGCGTGATCTGCTACGAGCTGGTGTTTCCCCACCTGGTCCGGAAGTTCCCGGATCAGGGCGCCAACGTCATGACCACCATCACCAATGACGCCTGGTTCGGAAGGACGGGCGCGCCCTATCAGCACCACGCCAATGCAGTGCTCCGGGCGGTGGAAAACCGCGTCTACTTCGCAAGGGCGGCAAACACCGGCATCTCGTCAATAGTAGGACCCGCCGGAAGAATAAAACACCAGACGCCCATCTACGAGAAAACCGCGTTCACCGGCATTGTAAAACCGTCGCCCCTGAAAACCTTCTACTCCGCCTGCGGAGACGTCTTCGGATGGATCGCCGCAATCGCGCTCCTCGCAATGGCGGCCACTCCGGCGTATCGAGAACGTGTCCATCGGATATGATGAGAGCGAGGAAATCGCTGTCCTTTCAACCGTAGGGTCGGGAAGCAGCCCTGCCGCCGCCTTACTCCGAGAGCTTGGCACCTCGCTTTTTCGCCTTTTTTCCTCGTCGCGCCGGGCCTTCTCCTCGATGGAAAGAACCGAGAAACCGGGACAGTCGCCTGTTTTTGAATAACAGGTCCCGGTGCTCGGGCAGGCGCGGCAAAGGCTGGATTTATTTGTTCTACTCGGTGAGGATCGCGTCGAACTTGCAGGCGTCCCTGCAGGAGCCGCACCTTATGCAGAGCTCGGGGTTGATGTAGTGGGGCGATTTTTTCTCGCCGGTGATGGCATCTACCGGGCATGCCCTGATGCAGGCCCCGCATCCTTTGCATGCCGCGGGGTCAATGTAGTAGGTCACGAGGTTGGGGCATGTTCCTGCCGGGCACTTTTTTTCGTAGATGTGCTGTTCGTACTCTTCGCGGAAGTACTTGAGGGTAGTGAGCACGGGGTTGGGCGCGGTTTGTCCGAGCCCGCACAGGCTTCCCAGCTTGATGGACTTTGCGAGCTCTTCCAGTAGGGGAATGTCCTCGGGCTTTCCGCGGCCCTGGCAGATGCGTTCGAGGATGTCGAGCATGGCCTTGGTGCCGAGCCGGCAGGGGGTGCATTTTCCGCACGACTCGGACTGGGTGAAGGACAGGAAGTATCGGGCCAGGTCAACCATGCACGTTTTGTCGTCCATGACCACCAGCCCGCCGGAGCCCATGATGGAGCCGGCCTCTGCCAGGTGCTCGAAGTCAATAGGCAGATCGAGCATGCTGGCGGGAAGACACCCTCCGGAAGGTCCGCCGGTCTGGGCGGCCTTGAACTCGCCTTTGCCCATGATGCCGCCGCCGATGTCAAAGATGACCTCCCGAAGCGATATGCCCATGGGCACTTCAACCAGGCCGCTGTTCTGGACCTTGCCCACCAGGCTGAAGACCTTGGTCCCTTTGCTCTTTTCCGTGCCGATGTCTGCGTACCAGTCGGGACCGTGGTTCACTATCTTGGGAACATTGGCCCATGTCTCTACGTTGTTTATGTTGGAAGGCTTTCCGAAAAGTCCCTTGTTGGCGGGGAAGGGCGGCCGCGGCCTGGGCATTCCCCGGTTTCCCTCGACCGAGGCCATAAGCGCGGTCTCCTCGCCGCAGACGAATGCGCCTGCTCCCTCTTTCATTTTTATGTGGAAGCTGAAGTCGGTCCCCATGATGTTGTCGCCGAGGACCCCCATCTCCTCCGCCTGTTGAAGCGCGGTGCGGACATTGTCCACGGCCAGGGGATACTCGGCCCGGATGTAGATGTAGCCGGCGGCTTCGCAGATGCCGTGACTCATGGCATAGGCCCCGATGGCCATGCCCTCGAGCACCGAATGCGGGTCTCCCTCCATAATGGACCGGTCCATGAAGGCTCCGGGGTCGCCCTCGTCCGCGTTGCAGATTATGTAGCGCATGGAATGGTCGGTCGCGTTTCTGCAGAAGGTCCACTTCTGTCCGGAGGGGAACCCTCCTCCGCCGCGTCCTCGCAGGCCGGACTTCTTGACCCATTCGATAACTTCCCACGGGTCCATGGTGAGCACCTTGGCCAGGCCCTGGTAACCTTGCGCGGCTATGTAGTCCTCGATGTTGCAGGGGTCTATCTTGCCGTTGTTCTGCAGAGCGATCCGGTGCTGGCGGGCGTAGAAAGGAATGTCGTTATAGTTGGGATAGCGCTCCTTGGTGGCCGGGTCCTTGTAGAGAAGCCGTTGTACTGTCTCGCCGTTTTGAACTGTCTGCTCGATGATGTCGGCTACATCGCGTTCCATGTTTTTAAGCCCGACCTCTTGGTAGAAGATGTGCAGGGGGTCTACCACCACCACCGGCCCCTTTTGGCAAAGGCCGTGGCATCCGCTCAGCTTGATCTCCACATCGGCCTGTATGCCGCGGGCGTCCAGTTCTTGGGCCATCATCTCCGCGAGCTCGGCGCTGTTGTTGGCGCGGCATCCCGTGCCGCCGCAGATGGTAACCAGAGGACGATTGGGATCGCGGGACGACCGGATTCTTTCCGCCAGGGAACTCAACTCGCTCGTGGTATTGACTCTATCCATATCAACTCCCTCATAACTTTTCCCGTCCCTGTTTCAACTCAGCAGGGACGGCGGATTTAAGCACAGGGCGGCGGGCCGCGAGGTTATCTTTTTTTCCGGCCGGCCTTTTTGACTGTCTTCTTGCCCGTCTTTTTAGCGGACTTTTTGCCGGCCGCTTTTTTGGCCGTCTTCTTGGCTGCTTTCTTTACGGACTTCTTTTTAGCCGCGGTCTTCTTTTTAACCGCCTTTTTGGCGGTTTTCTTGGCCGCCTTTTTTACAGCTTTCTTTTTGCCTGCCGCTTTCTTCTTGGTTGTTTTCTTGGCTTTTTTGGCTCCTGCTTTCTTGGCAGCTTTTTTCCCTGCTTTCTTCTTGCCGGCGGCTTTCCTGGTTTTGGCAGCGGCTTTTTTGGCCGCCTTTTTGCGCGGCCTGGTTTTTTCCGGCGCCTCTTCCTTCTCTTCCGGCGCCTCCGCGGGTTTTTCTTTTTCCTCTTTCTTTGCCGCTTTTTCTTTTTTCTTTTCTTCTTCCTCTTCTGCCTTCAGCTCCTCGGGAGACTTGCCGGTTTTTAGCTGCTGAATTATCTCGGCTATCCGCTTGGAGGTCACTTTTCCGTAGACCCTTTTGTTCACGACCACCACCGGCGCGAGCGCGCATGATCCCACGCAGGCCACGGTCTCGAGCGAGAACATGAGGTCGTCGGTGGTCTCGCCCGGCCCGATGCTGAGCTGCTTTTGTATCTCGTTCAGTACGCTGGAGCCGCCGCGCACGTGGCAGGCGGTGCCGCGGCAGACGGTGATCCGGTTCTTGCCGAGCGGCTGGAACCGGAACTGGGCGTAAAAGGTGGCCACCCCGTAGACGTGGCTGGCCGGGACCTTGAGGTACTCGGCGATGCCGAACATGGACTCCGGCGACAGGTACCCAAGGCTCTCCTGCACGAACTGAAGCATGGGTATGAGCTGGTCCTTGGAAGGCGGAAACTCCGCCTGCATCTTGTCAAGAACCGCTTGTGAGTTGGTTCCGGTGGATGTCTCTTGATCCATCACTGCCCCCTTTGACCTACTTCTTTTCCGGTCCCGGGATGAACTCCTGGGAATACCGTAACTGCCATAGCGCGGCGGATTAAGGCATGCACTGCGCGAAGCACTGCCCAAGCTGAGGTACGGAATGTATTCAAGCTATCACTACCCTGGTTTAGTGTCAAGAAAGCCGAATCGTTCACCCGGTTTTCAGGAAAAGGCAGTGGAAGGGGCGAGGATTTCTGCTTTTGTCAATTCGAAACAATGCCCAATAGGGATTTTGTTTGTGCTCGGGAAGCTCGGCAAGGAAGGGCAAAGTTTCAGGCCCCCGAAAGCCAAAATCCCCCGGCGGGGCGGCCGGAGGATTTTGACGTGATGAAAAGGCTTGGCTTTTTACAGGGTCCAGTTTTATGACATCTTACTTTGCGGTGGGGTTCCCGCTTTTTTTATTGTCAAGATTCATAAAACTGAATTCTGGTTTTTAGATACGCAGGGAGAGATAAAAGTTTCAAAAAATTTGAATTTTCAGCCGGGACTCGGTGATTTTTCTTTTCCCGCTGTCCGGGCTTGAGGAAACCTGCAATGAAATCAGGGGTTTTACCTCCGGCCCCCGATGGCAAAGTTTCTTAAAGAGTAATGATTCTTATTCTGTTCGGTTTTCCAGAACGGCTGCAAGGGATAATACGGCAAACCGGCGTATTACAACAGCCACAAAATAATGATCTCCAACCCGCTCCGGCTCTTCTATACAAAAAACTTTGTGGACAAAGGGAAAGTAAGAGAGAATATAGACAAGTAGTTTAAGGAGCGGGGAGCGATCATGAGGGTTTGTCTTTTAAGCTACCGCGGCAACATGTACTGCGGCGGGCAGGGCGTGTACGTATACTATCTTTCCAAGTTCCTGGCCCGGCAGGGCCACGAGGTCCACCTGGTGCAGGGCCCTCCCTACACCTGGGACACCCCCTGGTGCGTACAGCATCGCCTGCCCGACTACAACATGTTCGCGACCCGCAAGTTCTTCCACCGTTCCATTCCTCCAGACCGGCTCTTTACGCTTTTTCAGCCCTCCCACTTCTACGAGTTCGCAGCCACCCGATTCGGGTTCTTTCCCGAGATGATGGCCTTCTCCATGCGGGCCTATAATCTGCTCCGGAAGATGTGGAACGATCGGCCTTTCGACATCATCCACGACAACCAGACCCTGGCCTACGGGCTCATACTCATGAAGGCCCTGGGAGCGCCGGTGGTGTCCACCATCCACCATCCGCTCTCCGAGGACCGCCTGGCCGACTTTCAACAGCTTCCCCGCCTTTTCGACCGGCTGAAGCGCACCGCCTACTACCCCATTGACATGAACCGCCGGGTGACTCCCTGGATGGACGAGATCATCACCGTGAGCGAGACCGCGGCCGACAGCGTGGCCCGGTCCTTTTACGTTCCCCGCGACCGCGTTCGGGTCGTGTACAACGGGGTGGACACGGAGATGTTCCGGCCCGACCCGTCGGTGCGGAAGAAGCCCGCGAGCCTTATCTTCGTGGGCAACACCGAGGACCGCAAGAAAGGCATCCGCTACCTTCTCGAGGCCCTTTTATACCTTCCCCGCGAGGTTACCCTCACCGTGGTGGACGGGGGCGCTCCCCGCCAGGTCCACATGGAGGAGCTCACTAAAAGATACAACCTCCAAGGCCGGGTCCATTGCACCGGCGGTATCCCCACCGAACAGGTCGCACGAAAGTACCGGGAGGCGCAGATAGGGGTGGTTCCGTCGGTTTATGAAGGTTTCGGGTTCCCCGCCTCCGAGGCCATGTCCAGCGGCCTGCCGGTGGTCAGCACCACCGGGGGCGCCCTGCCTGAGGTGGTGGGGAAGAACGGCGAGGCCGGCTTCCTGGTGCCTGCCCGCGACCCGCGCGCGCTGGCCCGGGCCATCCAAAGGATTCTTTACAACGAGCCGCTCCGGAGGAAAATGGGAGAGGCCGGAAGAGCGAGGATCGAAAAGTACTTCAGTTGGGACATGGCCTGCCGGCACATGACCGAGCTCTACCGCGAGAACATCAGGAGGAAGCGCCGGAGAAAGAGGCCAGGGCTTCGGTAAAGGTTTCCGATTCTTGCGGGGAGATCGGAGGCTTGATCGCGATTAAAGTCGCTCGCACGGGAAGGGGAGCTGAACTAAACGGCGCTGCGGAAGCTACGGGGAGAGAGGATTTCACGCAGAGGCGCGGAGTCGCAAAGCAAGAAAGAGAGGGAGATATTGGAGTATCCCGGATAAATGCAGGTGTTTGTGGTGGGAGCGAGCTCCTGCTCGCGAAAATCGAGACCTGCCTGCCTGTGCGTTCCGCACGCAGACAGGGAGGTCTCTCCCGCCCTGTGTCCGGATTTTTCGCAAAAAGCTCGAAAGCAACAAAAACCGGCTTGCAGAGCCTCAGGTCCGCGCATAGGCGCCGGTCGGGGCGGCTTTCGGCTCGGAGCGCTTTTTCAGAAGCTCGATCTTCTGGGAGACCATCTCCCGCTGGCCGGCATACGGGAACCGGGCCAGAAACCGGTTGAAGACCTGGATGGCCGGCTCGGTAAGTCCGAGCTTGTCCGAGAGAAGCCGTCCCTGGGTGATGTAGGCCTGCTCCAGCACCTTGCCTTCCCGGCCGGAAGCTCCGGCAGGAGCGCTCTCGATAAGAAGCTCGAGTCCACGCGAGGCTGTCTCATAATCGCCCCGCTTTATGAGCTCCCGACACAGGCTGAGCTGAAAACCTCCTTTGAAACCTTGCCGGTACCTGCGGAAAAACTCCCCATACAGATAGGCGGCGTCCCCTCGCTTCCCTCCTCTCCATAAACCCACGATCGCTTTCCGGTAGTATCCCTGCGCAGAATCGTGCCGGCCCAGGCTGGCCTCGACCCGCGCCATCTGGGTGAGTGCCCGCGTGTCTCCCGGCAGCTCCTCAAGTATGCATTCCAGGTCCTGCCGGGCCTGGCCAAGCCCTATCCCCTTCTCGATCCACTCCTGGCTTCTCTTGAGGTACTTGTCCAGGTGGGCGTCCTTGAGATGACGCGAACCCAGGCTCAGAAGCACGCCCGTAAGAATGCCGCCCACGTGGGCGAAGTACCCGACCGGCACAAAGCTCTCAAGGGACTGGATCCCGTGGACCAGATCGGCGAGAAAGTAAAAGCCCACCAGGATCACCGGGCTCAACCGGAACCTTTTCGGGATGAAAAAAAACGGCCCGAACAGGCTCACCCCGGTTTTGATCCTCGAGAAGTAACAGCGGACCAGGTACACGCCCATGACTGCGGACACCGACCCGGAAGCGCCGATCTGAGGGATGTCCGCGAGCGACGGATTGAAAACAAAGAAAACCACGCTCTGGCAAAGCCCCCCGATTATGCCTCCCGCCAGGTAATAAAAAAGGAACCGCCACCTGCCCACCAGGTGCTCCAGCGAAGCCCCGAAGGTCCAAAGGAAGATCATGTTGAATAAAAGATGGTAAGGATGGAAGTGGATGAACTGGTAACTTATGAGCGCCGGGACCTGCCGCGGCGAAAGATGCCATGCGTAGAGACCGACCGTCTCCGCGATCTCGGCTCAACAGGACCCGGAAAGACTGTACCAGATCAAGGTGTTGGCTAGAATGATCGAGCTCGTAACATAAGGAAAGCCTTTGATCTTCTGGTCCGTGCCTAAAGGTACTATCGCCATCACTGACTTCCTCCTTTCGGCTTTGTCTGTTTAGATTCAAAACCAAAAGAGCGGGATTTAGATTTCCGGAGCCGGCATGAAAATTTTTAAAGTGAGAGCCACTTTTTGAACTCGCCTTCTCAAGCGCGGCATCTAAAGAGTGAGAACAGGGAGTGTACGGAGGACACTGGCGATGTAGAGGAAAGGGAGGTCATGAAAATGACACCGAAACTAAAAACCAGCGGAAAGGATGGATAAGAAAAAACGAAGGCCGCCGACGAATTAGGGGAGAACGAGTTTTACGACTTCGAGTTCTGCGACAACTTCGACTGCTTTGAAAATGAAGACATGAGCCGGATGTACTTCCTTACCAGGGCTTCCATCTGCTGAGATTGCCTGCCACTGCCTTATACCTTCTTCGACTCGAGTGCTCTATGCCGGCGGCCCTTAAAGCGGCTTTTTGAAGGCGAGCTCGAGGCCCATATCGGAAAGCGCGGACTTGACGGAGCCTACGTCCTCATTGTCCGCGGCGTAACCCACGAACGGGCTCATCCCTTCGATCTTTTTGAAGTCCGCGGGGGTAAAGTCGAAAAACACGGCGTTGGCTCCCGCCCGGAAAAGACGGTTTTCCGAGAGCGCCTGGTAATGCTTTACGTGGACATTGGACAGGGCGATAAGGTTGTCCGGGTTAAGTATCCTGGCAAGTGCGATGATTTTTTCCATGGTCCGGCTGTCGGGAATGATGATCTGGTTCTCCGGCCGGCTGATGACGTCGTGGCCGGGCACGTGTTCGGGCGGCCGGTAGGGTTCTATGTCCAGGGCAAAGGTCCTCGAGTTGGAAAGCAGCACCAGGTCGTCCACCAGGACCTCGTAGCTCTGGTTGGGAAGGCCCACCAGGATGCCGCTGGCCAGGGCCAGCCCTTTGGCTTTTATGTTTTCCAAAGTGCGGAGCCGGTCCACCCAGTACATGGCGGGCATGATCCGGCGGTAGATATGAGGATCACAGGTCTCGTGCCGGAGCCAGTATGACTTAAGCCCTTTTTCCTTCCAGTAAGCGTAGGTCCCCTCCTCTTTCTCCCCCAGCGCCAGGGACACGTGAAAATCGAACCTGCTCTCCAGCTCGTTTACCAGCTCCGCGGCAAGGTCCGCGGTCAGGCCCGGATCGTCCCCCCCTCTTAACACGATCCATTTTATGCCCGCTTCCCGGGCATTCTGGGCGGCGGACATGATCTCGCTTCGCGCAAGTCGGAACCTCTCGCTCTCCTCCTGCGCCCGGAAGGAGCAGTAAACGCAGCTTCGAACGCAAACCGTGGATATGACGATAACGCCGCCCGCAACCACCTGGTCAAGATTGCTCTCCTCCCGCATGGCGTCCACTTTTGCAAGCAGTGCCTCATGGTCGCGGGGCAGGCGGCTTTGCAGGTAGTAATAGATTTCCCCCCGCGAAAGCGCAAGAGGAAAAGTGTCCTGCTCCTTGACCTCCATCATCCGTACCCCTTTGTCAGGGACCACATCTAAAAAAGGGGGATTTCTAAAGTTCCCCCTTTAAGTCCCTTGAATGGTGGGCGCTGCAGGATTTGAACCTGCGACTTCCACCGTGTGAAGGTGGCACTCTCCCGCTGAGTTAAGCGCCCTGTCTACTATCTATTTTATAACATGATCCCCCCTAAAAGCAAGAGAATTTTTTTATTTTTTGGCCTGCCCGCCGGTCAGGACCAGGTAGTCCCGGTGGATGATCTCGTCGTAGAGCTTCTGACCCAGCACCGACTCGATCTCCGAGCTCTTCCTGCCCATGATCCTTTTCAGGTCCCCGGAGTCATACTGGGTAAGCCCGCGGGCCACCTCTTCGCCGCCCTCGTCCAGGACCCGGATGACGTCGCCTTTCTCGAACCTGCCCTGCGACTCGATGATGCCGGAAGGAAGCAAACTCTTGCCGTGTTCCACAATGGCCCGGCTCGCTCCCCGGTCAATCTTCACCGTCCCCTTGTACTCGCCGGCAAAGGCCAGGAAGAAATGCCGGTCTTTCATGCGCGGCCCTTCGGGCACGAACAGGGTCCCGTGGACTTCGCCTTCCATGATCCGTTTTACCAGGTTCTCGGTTTTGGCGTTCGCTATCACGGTGGGCACTCCCAGGTTGGCCGCGGTGCGGGCCGCGTCAATCTTGGAGGACATGCCTCCCGAGCCGACCCCGCTGTGGCTGGGACCGGCGCAGGCGTAAAGCTCGGCCTCGCCCTCCCGCACCGTGTGAACTATCTCGGCGTCCTTGACCCGGGCCGGGTCCTCCGAGCACAAACCGTCAATGTCGGTCAGAAGTATAAGACCGTCAGCGTTCATGAGCGCAACCACCAGGGTGGCGATCCGGTCATTATCCCCATAGCGGATTTCCTCCACCGCCACCGTGTCGTTCTCGTTGATGACCGGAACCACCCCCATGGAAAGAAGCTCCTCCATGGTGTTGCGCGAGTTCAAGTATCGCATCCGGTGGCCCAGGTCCTCGGTGGTCACCAGTATCTGGCCGCTTACCAGACCGTGCCTGCCAAGGGCCCGTCCCCAGGCGGCCATGAGGTCGTGCTGGCCCACCGCGGCAGCGGCCTGCTTCTGCGGCATGGTAAGGTTCCGGGAAAGACCGAGCCGGTTCCGGCCCGCAAGGATGGACCCCGAGCTTACGATCGCCACCTGGCGGCCTCTCTCGCGAAGGTAGGCCGTGTCCGCGGCAACCGACCGGAACACCGCCTGGTCAAGCTTGCCCCGCTTGTTCACCAGCGCGCGCGAGCCGATCTTGATCACCACCCGGCGGGCGGAGAGCAGCTTGGACCGTGCTTTGTCCGTAGGGCTCATGGCTCCCACGCCTCCTCGGTCGTCTGTTCGCCTGAGTCCAGCTCGTGCAGAAGAGCACCGGTTGTGCGGACCAGCTCGGGAATACCGGCGCCGGTTACCGCGGACACCGCCAGGACCTGGTGTCCGGCTTCCTTAAGCTCCTTTCCCATCGTCTCAATCCTGGTTTCCTTCTCAAGGTCGGTCTTGGTTATAACCACCAGCCCGGGCCTTTCCAGGAGCGAGCGATCAAAGCTCGCGAGCTCTGCCTCCAAGGTCCGGATGTCTTCCAGCGGAGTCTCGCTCTGGCAGTCCACCAGATGAAGTATGGCCCGCGTCCTTTCCACGTGCCGCAGAAACCGGTGGCCCAGGCCGTGGCCCTGGCTCGCGCCCTCGATCAGGCCGGGCAGGTCCGCGGCCACAAAGCTCCTGCCGCCCTCGGCCCGCACCACTCCCAGCTTGGGAACCAGGGTGGTGAAAGGGTAATCAGCTATCCTGGGCTTTGCCGCGGACAGCCGCGAGATAAGGGTTGACTTACCTGCATTGGGAAGCCCGACCAGGCCCACGTCCGCGAGCAGCTTGAGCTCGAGCCGAAGCGTCTTGTGCTCGCCTTCCCCGCCCGGCTCCGCCTTGCGGGGCGCCCGGTCGGTCGCGGACTTGTAAAAGGCGTTGCCGCGGCCGCCCCTGCCCCCGCGGGCCGCCACAAAGCGCCGTCCCGGCTCCACCAGGTCGGCTATAAGCATATCGTTCTCGTCATAGACCATGGTTCCGGGAGGGACCCGCAACACCTGGTCCCGGCCGCTTGCGCCCGTCCGCTGGTTGCCGCCGCCGTGATTGCCCCGCTCGGCCTTGTAGGACGGCTTATACTTGAAATCAAGCAAGGTCCCGAGCGACTCGTCCACCTCGAAAACCACGTCTCCGCCCTTGCCGCCGTCGCCTCCGTCCGGGCCGCCCTTGGGCACGTACTTCTCCCGCCGGAAGCTCACGCATCCCCTGCCCCCGTCACCCGCTTTTAAAGTTATGACTGCCTCGTCAATGAACTGCATCGTTCTCTTCAAATTAAGGTTCATCAGAATTAAGCGTACTCGAACATGTTGTTTGAAGGTCGTTGTAGTGGGGAACAAAGAAAATGGGAACTGGCCCAGGTCGGATATGCTGTATAAGTGAAAAACGAAAGTATTGTGTGGCCTCAAGACGGCAATAATTCATTTTCTTTGTTCCCCACAAATTCCACTTTA
>JAWOBU010000123.1:0-4087 GCA_046484135.1 bacterium | reverse complement strand
GGCTGAATTGGACGACCGTTACAAACCATTGGACCCTTCCGGCATCAAGACCTCTTCCATAAAGGACCGGCCGGCCAAGGTGGACAACGGCAGGTTCGGAACCGCCTGCCGGCCGGGCATGAGCGTAAAAGAGTGGGCGCGCTCGCTTCCCCGCATCCTTGCCGCCCGGGACCTGCGCGAGGTGGCGCGGGCAACGGCAGAGGCCCGGCACTCCGACCGGCCGTTTCTGCTGGCCATGGGCGCTCATGTTATCAAGGTTGGCCTTTCACCGCTTATCATAGACCTCATGGAAAAGAATATCGTAACCGGCCTGGTGCTGAACGGTGCCTGCCTGGTCCACGATTTCGAGATCGCTGCCTGCGGCAACACCTCGGAGGACGTGGCGGAAGCGCTTGACGACGGCAGCTTCGGCATGACGCACGAGACCGCGGAGTTCTTGAACGAGGCGGCCCAAAGGTGTGCCTCGGAGGACATCGGTCTCGGCCGGGCGGCGGGAGAGGCGTTGTTGTCCGCGGACCTTGCTTTCAAGGAGCTGAGCCTTCTTTCGGCCGCGGCGCGGCTTGGCGTTCCCGCAACCGTGCACGTTGCGCTCGGTACGGACATCATCCACATGCACCCTTCCGCGGACGGCGCTTCCATCGGCAAGGGCTCGCACCATGATTTCCTGGTCCTGGCCCGGCTGGTGTCGGGTCTTTCCGGGGGTGTATACTTGAACCTGGGGTCTGCGGTAGTGCTGCCCGAGGTGTTTTTAAAAGCCCTGAGCCTGGCGCGGAACCTGGGCCACGAGGTCCGTTTTTTTACCACGGTAAACATGGACTTTATTCAGCACTACCGGCCGGGCGTGAACGTGGTTGACAGGCCGGTCCGGACCGGCGGCAGGGGATACAAGCTGACCGGGCACCACGAGGTCATGTTCCCCCTTCTGGCCGCCCTGATCGAGGACGAACACCAAGAGCTTTTCTGACCAAGGAGGTAGGGCCGTGCGGAGGATACTGGTTATTGACGACAATGACACTTTCCTGGAGATCATGAAGGACACGCTGGGCAAGTGCGGTTACGAGGTGATCACCGCGGGGGACGGCCCGGAGGCGCTCTCGCTGGTTCGGGAGCAGAGCTTTGACGCGATCCTGCTCGACCTTCTCCTGCCCCGCATGACCGGGTTTGACGTGCTCCAGGAGATGCGGAGTATGGAAGGTACCAGCCAGACTCCCATCCTGGCGGTCTCGGGCGTGTTCCGGCAGGACAGCCAGATCCAGTACCTCAGGGAGGTGGGCGCCACCGGCTTTGTCAGCAAGGAGCAGACTCCAAAAGAGATAGCGGACCGGGTGGACCGGCTCTTCCAGCCGCTTTCCTCGGACGATTCCGAACTTGCCGCGGCCAAGGCGGACCTGCCGGGCCTTAGGCGGGCTTCGTTCGAGGACAGGGGAAGCGTGGACTCCATGCCGCTTTTCCTGGGGCTCGCGGAAGATCAGATAGAAAAGATCGTCTCTGAAAGTAAGAGGAGGAAGTTTCCCGCCGGCGAGGTGATTATCCGGGAGGGGGAGCAGGGCGATCATTTTTACGGCATCCTGTCCGGCACCGTAGTGGTGGAGAAGGGAGCGGACCAGGCGGTCCTGGCGCGGCTCGGACCGGGCGAGGAGTTCGGGGAGCTGGCGTTGGTGGACCGGGAGGTCAGGGTGGCCACCTGCCGGGCGGAGACCGAGGTCGAGGCCCTGGAGATAGAAAGGACGGAGTTTGAAAAGGTACTCGAGGATGACCCGGAGCTCGAGCGCAAGCTGCTCCGGTCTCTCCTTGCCATTCTTGCCAGGAGGCTCCGGCAGACCGACACCAGCCTCACTTTCTCCCGGACGCTCCTGGACAAGACACTCGAGGCCTGAGCAGGGGAGGGCACATGAGCGAGAAACTTTTCTTCTCGCAGGACTTGATAGACTCGTGGTGCGACGGAGAAAAGGTGAACATGGAGCAGAACGTTCTCACCATTCAGGGGGCGGAGGGGAACAAGCAGTACCAGCTTACGCCGGCCTGCCGGTTTATCAAGGTTTCGGACGGAGGGCCAGACCCGCATCAGCTTACCGGTACGGTGCAGACCCGGGAGGAGCTTTCGCGCAAGGGCGCGGACGTCTATCTCGGCTCCTGCATCATGGGAGAGACCGCGTATGACGTGGAGCCCGGTTACGTGGCAAAGAAAGCGGAAGACGAGAAAAGCCTGGAACAGATGCTCTCCGACTACCTGGCAAAGACCCTGATCTGAGGAACGGCACGCCCTTATTACAGTCCTCGTGCCAAATTAAGACTTTATTTCACGGTAGAGGGGAGGGCAGGTTGCTCATGCTGCATCAATGGAGATGTCGAACACCAGTTCCTCCCGCACCCGCGGGATGGGAATGCCGTCTTTTTTGAGACTTTCCAGACAGTAATTCCGGCTGCTTTTTTACATGGTCCTCTTCATGGCCTGCACAAAGGGCTGGAGGTGTTTCATCATCTCCCGGAAGGTCTTGGGCTTTAAGGACTGACCGCCGTCGGACCAGGCCTCTTCCGGACGGGGATGGACCTCGACCATGATGCCGTCCGCGCCGGACGCCACCGCGGCCCTGCTCATGGGCTCGACCAGGTCCCAGTGGCCGGTGGCGTGGCTTGGATCAACAATGACCGGCAGATGGGTCTCGCGCTGGAGCACCGGCACCGCGGACAGGTCCAGGGTGTTGCGGGTCGCCTTCTCAAAGGTCCGGATGCCCCGCTCGCACAGGATGACGTTGGGGTTTCCTTCGCTCATGATGTACTCGGCGCTCATCAAGAACTCCTCCACCGTGGTCATCATGCCGCGTTTTAGAAGCACCGGCTTCTGCGTTTTCCCCACTTCTTTCAAAAGGGAGAAGTTCTGGACGTTCCGGGCGCCGATCTGGAGCACGTCCGCGTATTTCGCGACCACCAGCACGTCGCGGGGATTCATGACCTCGGTTACCACCGGCAGGCCGGTCTTGTCCCTGGCCTCCGCCAGTATCTTCAGTCCCTCCTCCTCCATGCCCTGGAAGCTGTAGGGAGAGGTCCGAGGTTTGTACGCCCCTCCGCGCAGCAGGTGGGCACCGTCCTTTTTTATGGACCGCGCAGTCTCCAGTACCTGCTCCTTGCTCTCCACCGAGCAGGGACCGGCAATGACCACGAACTTCCGTCCGCCCACTGTAACCTGGGTCCGGGGTTTGTTCACCTTGACCTTGATCGAGCTCTTGGCGGGGCTGGTGATACGGCTCGCCAGCTTGTAGGGCCTCAAGATTGGCATTACCGTGTCCACGCCCGCCATGGTCTCGAGGGCCTGCAGGCGCGTCTTGCCGCGCTCGTCCCCGATACAGGCCACCACCTTGCGCTCGACCCCGTGCAGAATGTGGGGGGTGTAGCCCACCTCCTTGATTCGCTCGACCACTTTCTCCAGCTCGTCCTTGGTCGTGCTCGGTTTCATTACCACTATCATGTTTGCCTTCCTCCATATCGAACCATTTTTTCGGGACACCTTTTTATCAAGTAACTTTATGATGTCCGACCCGGCCAGCTCGCCGGGTATTAAAAAACTCTCGCGGTTGATCTCTACCTCCATCATTTTCTTGTCTCCATTAAAAAAGCCGGCTTACTTTTGCCGGCTTCCTTTAAACAAAAGGCCATGGAAACTTTCCGGTTTGCCATGGCCTGGATTTTTAATCTTCAGGCCGCCGGCGACGTTGTTTTTAGGTCCGCCGGCTTAGCCTTATGTAGAGATCAGAGCACACGTGGGCCGGCGGACACCCGAAAGGTAAATCGGGTTTGCCATCGCCGGCACCAATATCGCTGTCCGGGTTCTATGCGCTCTTGTAACATCTTGAAAGTATCATATACTTAATTTGTCCGGTTGTCAAGAAAACTTTGATGGCTGGGCCTGCGACATGAGAGGGGGTTTTTGATTTGGCTTTTTATTTTGCCCGTGTTATTGTAGATATATCACTACAATCGGAGGATGTTATGAAAAGATGCGAGGAGATTGAGAAGAGGCGGAGCGAGATTCTGAAGGAAATGGAAGGGATACGTTCCATGCGGCGGGGCAGGGTTGACGAACAGTATT
>JAWOBU010000115.1:0-26855 GCA_046484135.1 bacterium | reverse complement strand
GGGAAGTTTAAGTATAAGCGATCAAAGCCGGTTCGACCTGGATTTGCAAAAGCTCGACCTTACCGCCATCGGCCAAAAATGGTCCCTTTTATGGTGAGCCCGCCCGGCTAAGTTACCAGACAAGCGGGCTCACCATAAAAGGGTTCCAACTGGAAAAAGACAAGTCCTCCATCGGGGTCTTCGGCACCATAGAAGAGGAAAATACCGATCTCAGCCTGTTCCTGAACAATTTCGACACGGCGCCCTGGGCAGACAAGCTCGACCCGGAAAGTAAATTGGAAGGAATACTGAGCGGCAGTGTGTCCCTGGCCGGCAAAATGTCGGACCCGGAGGTTACCGGCGACTTCGGCATCACCGGCGCCCGCATTCAGGACACCCGGCTGGAGCGCGTCGAGGGCCATCTCAAGTACTTGCAGGAGCAGTTTAACTTTTCCTTCCGGGGAAGCTCCGAGACCGCCGGCCAGGTCCGCATCTGGGGAAAGATGGCCATGCTGGCCGGCCTCTCTCCGGCCCGGCTTAGCCTACACAAGGACCGGCCATTCGAGCTCCAGGTGGATGCGCCCGAGCTGTCGGTGGACTTGCTGGATTACTTTATCCCCTGGCTGACCGACCTTTCCGGCAAGGCCTCGCTTTATGCGCATATAAAGGGAACACCCGCAAGTCCCGAATGGAACGGCAAGACCCGGCTTATGAACGTAAGCTGTAACGTGCCGGAGTGGGGGCTGTCCCTCTCCAGCCTCTCAGGCGTTGCCGATATAAAAGATAATGTGGTCCGGATACCCGAGATCACCGTGTTCTCCGGAGGCGGCAGGGCAAAGCTCGCGGGCGGCTTCCGCATTCAGGACTACTCTGTTGCCGATCTTGACCTCAAGCTCGAGGCGGACAACTTCAAGGCCATGAACACTCCCGACATCAACGCATCCGTGGACGCGGACCTCTCCTTGCGCGGAGACCTGGACCATCCCCGCTTCGGAGGCAAGGTCAAGTTTACCGAGCTTACTTACCGGCCTCCCTTGATCCTGGCCTATGAAGGGACCTCGTGGGAGACACCGGACCCGACCATCCGGGTCAAAGGAGAGGAAAAAGAAATCGCTGAAAGCTCGCCTCTGCTCGACCGGGGCGACCTGGACATTAAGATAACGATCCCCGATCACGCCCGACTGCGCAACTCCGAGCTCAACATCCGTTTTGGGGGAGAACTGCGGGTCCGGAAGCCGCCCGGCGGGTTCTTCCTCCTCTTCGGCGACCTCGAGACCCACGACGGCTGGCTTATCTTTCAAGGCAAGCCCTTCCGGATCGAGAGAGGAGTGTTCACCTTTCCCGCCATACCCGTGATAGACCCGAGCCTGGACCTCCTCGCCAGCTACCGGGTGCCCGACTACACCACCTACATCAAGGTCACCGGCACCTTGTCCGAGCCTTCTGTCGAGCTTTACTCCGATCCTCCCCTCGATCCCGCGGACGTGCTGTCGGTCATACTGTTCGGACGGCCCATGAGCGAGCTGTCCAGCGGAGAAGAGAAGTCCCTGGCCGAGACCGGAGGAAGGCTGGCCGCTTCTTATGCCGCGGCAAACCTCGCGAGCTCGTTGGGTATGGCCCTGAACCTCGACACCATCGTGGTGGAAACCGGCGAAACACCGGAAGAGTCCGGAGTGGGGATCGGCAAGTACGTGAACGAAAAGCTCTACCTATACTACTTCCAGCAGTTCGGCGAGGAGGCCGAGGAGGAGTTCCGCGTCCGCTACGACATCAACAAGAACTTTTCCGTGGAAGCCACCCAGGACGCCGAAGGCCAGGGAGGCGTGGACGTGTACTACACCTATACTTACTAGAACACAGAACTTTTACAAGCTGCGTGCGAGCGACTTTAGTCGCGAGTTTCACCTGTCGCCCCCAAAGCCCTACTTTTTGTAGGACGCAAAAACAACTAAGAAAACACCAGCGCTTTACTTCCCCCTCATGGCTTAAGCTCCATGCGATACTTTGCTTTCGCCTTAACCTCGGCCGGGTCCATGGTGCCGGTAAGATGGTCCCCTTCGAGCCAGACCTGGTGCAGGTCCCGGTAGTGGGGCGAAAGGTACTGGCCGGATATGGACCCGTCAATCACCACCCGGGCCTGTTCCGGCCGGCCCAGGTCTATAAGGTGGCGCCAGGCCGGGCCATAGGTGGCCTTGAAATGCCACTTGCCGTCCTCCTGCGGGCTCGCGCAACGCAGAGTATGGCGCGATCCCACGTGCGGGAATGGACCCACGCAAAGCTCCTCGAAAGGCCAGACACCGAGCGGATGATAAAACTTGATCGGATGAACGTCTCCCCACCGCCAGTCCGAAGGCGATTTACCGTAGTGGTCCTCCAGAAAAGCCACTGCGTCCCGCACCGAACGGACTATTATGTCGTTCATGTCCTCCACCTTGTCTTCGGTAGTCTTGTCGTCGAACGCAGGTGAATGGCCCTTCTTCATCATGATCTCCACCGGAAGGTCCCCGTTCGAGCCCGCCATGAAAAGCTCGAAATCCTCCTTGTCCATCTCGTCCGCGTAAACGTTCCTCCTCATCTCCTCCGCCCACCTGAAGAACACCGCGGTCGCGGTGGAATCAAGGTCAGCCTCGAAGTCCCAGGCTTTAAGCTGTTCATATCCCTTCTTTACCCGCGAATCCTCCATGCCCTTATCCTCGATGGCCGAGAGGATCATGGGGACCTCGGTCGCGGCCTTGGGAACGAACACGTCGTTCTGCATCCGTTTCATGTCAGCCATGTCAATGGGAGCGAGCTCCTCTATGAGCTCCTTTACGCGCATGGCCCGCCATCCCCCGTCGTAGTTGGTCGAGAACACGTGCTTGTACCACTCCAGGTCCACCACTTCGTTGTTGGCGGAAAAGATGTAGCCGCGCTCCGGGTTCTCGAGGCGCGGAAGCTCGGACAGGGGAATAAAGCCTTCCCAGTCCCAATTGCCGGACGCGCCCGGCACCGGCATCACGCCCAGGCCCTTCTTCCGGATCGGCACCAGGCCGCCCGGAATGTACGCGATGTTGCCGTCAGAGTCTGCCGCGCTCCAGTTCTGGCTCGGAACCACTATCTGGTCCATGGCCCGCTTGAAGTCCTCGATGCTCTCGCCCCGCATCAAGGTATCAAGCGCAACCGAAACGTTCATGAGCCGGAACTCTTCCTCCGGAATTCCGTCCGCCTTGGCCATGAACTCGTCTACCGTCGGCGAAGTGATAAGCGCCTTGTAAACCTCCCGGTTGCGGCTGAAGTCCCAGGCGGTCCAGCGCATGGCCACCGGAGGAGTGCCTTCCGGCAGGGGAACGTAATCAGTGATCACCGGCCCGTGCACGGTCTGCCGTACCTCGATCTCCTTGTCAATACATTTCTGCGAGGGGACCTGCCTGATCTTGATGACCTCTTTGCGGACCGTAAAGGGCTTCCACTCTCCTTCGTGCAGGTACTTGCCCGGATGGTTGTCCTCGTCCACGGTTTCCAGATAGAGGTCCTGCACGTCCGCGATCGAGGTGGTGGCCGCCCACGCCAGGTCTTTGGTATGACCCAGGGCATGGTAAGGAGTGCCCGGAAGCATGACACCGTAGGAGTCAATGCCCGCGCCTTTTACGTGGCACATGTACCAGATGGACGGCTGCATGGTGGGAAGGTGGGTGTCATTGCCCAGCATGGGAGTGCCGGTCTCGGTCATGTTTCCCGCCAGTATCCACTTGTTGGAAGCGAAAGGAAGCCGCTCGCTTAGGGAGCGCCGCAGGCCGCCATAGGCCGCGACTACGTCTAACGCGGCTTCTCCGGAGAGGGAGGATTCATAAGGGTAGGGCAGGTACTTGTCGGGCGGCCGGCCGCCGGGCGGGATGTTGCGCGGCTCTTCAAGCTTGTGTTCCAGGAGATCGGGCGGAACGATAGTCGGTCCGTAATGATCGTGAATGGGCGCGGCCTCCCACATCACGTCCTCGCCGTACTTCTGGTAAACGCCGTAACGGAACAGCTCGAACTGCCAGGAGTAGGTCAGAAGAAAGCCCATCAGCCGACCGGCGCTCACCACGTCCGCGGGCCGGAACCGGCCGGGCCTGACCCGGAGCATCTGGAACTCGACCGGCAGCTCTTTCCACTTATCGTGCGTGTCAATGTAATGATTGACGCCCCTGGTGAACGAGTCGAGCTGTTTATAGATGCGGGGCCGCTTTTTGCGGAGCAGGGCCTCGCCCGCCTCCCCGATGTGCTTGAGCCCGAAGGTCCGCATCATCTCGTCTATCACTATCGTATCAATGGGAAGCCCCTTGAAACGGGCGCCCGGCGCCTTTACCGCGCCCAGTATCTCGGAGAGACGGCCCTGGGCGAACGCCCGCAAGAGCACCATCTCCCAAAGCCGGTCCTGGGCCTGGGCATAGCCGATGGCAAAAAACAAGTCCTTTTCATTGTCGGCAAAGATGTGGGGGACCCCGTATTCGCCCCGGTAGACGTTGGCGCCTGACTCGAGGCCCGGCACGGACAACTTCGCGTTATAGTCGGCAAGTGCCGGTTCCGGATTCTTCTTGTAGCTCTGAAAAGCAGTAATGCAGCCGATAATTGCAAGAAGAGAAATAACCAAACCAGCGACTATCGCTTTCTTCATGATTCCTTACCCCTGTCTTCAGTGAAATGTTGTTTTATGCAGTAACAGACGGTGCCGGCTCGTCCCCTCCGCGGGTAAAGCCTGAGGTTATTAATATACTAAAGCCCTCCGTCTCCCTCAAAAAACATAGAGCTTCCCTTCTCTCCATCGCCTTAACTCCCGGTTGAAAAATCCTCGCCACCGTCTAGAATGGGCGACTATGCTGCCGAGCCACATTAAAAACGAGGGTCCGATTAAATATTGTTTATCGTGCGAGCGACTTTAGTCGCGACACAAGACTGAAAAGCCGTAATGTTTAAGACAAGCCAAAAATCTCGATTTCCCCGCGGCCGCATCCTCCGCCGCTTGATACTTTCCTTCAGCGCGCTGGTGCTCGCGCTCCTCCTTGCGGAAGGGGCCTTGCGCCTTGCCGGCATTCCAGTCGAGTTCAACCCGGAAAGGGAGGTCTTTGGAAAGCTCTGGTTTGAAACCGTTCATCGTCCTTCCAATGTTCCCGGCCTCGATTATGAGCTCGCTCCCGGCCTGGACATAGGCTCGGGCAAACAACGCATACGAACCAACAGCATGGGCTTTCGCGCCCCCAAGACAAAAAAGAAAAAGCCCGAGGGCGTCTTCCGGGTACTGGTGCTGGGAGATTCCTTTACATTTGCCTGGGGAGTTAAAAGAGAGCGGACCTACCCCGCCTTGCTGGAAAACTTGCTTTCGAGCGCGCGCTCCCCAAAGGTCGAGGTCATCAACATGGGCATAAGCGGCTATGGCACTAAAGACGAGGTCAATCTTCTGCTTAACCGCGGCGTCCCCCTCGAGCCCGACCTGGTGATCGTGCAGTACTTTCTGAACGATCCGGACAGGGAGCCGGTGCAGCCGCTGGTTGCCCATTACCGGCCGGTGAAATGGTGGCAACACTTGAACCTGACTCGCCTGGCTTACAAGTGGCTTTGGAAGAGGAAGGTCGAAAAACTGGGCGGAGGCGACTACTACCGCTATCTGCACAACGATCCCCGCTCGTGGAGTGCCGTGGAAAACTCTTTCGCTAAGCTCGGCAGATGGAAAAACCGGCACGACGTGCCGGTGCTGGTGGTTATCTTTCCCGCTCTGAACGTACCCGCCTGGCCGGAGTATCCTTATCAGGACATCCACCGTCAAGTGATGAGAGCCGCCCGAACCCAGGGCTTCGCCACCGTGGACCTGTATCCTCACTTCAAAAAGTATCCCGAGAGCGAGCTGACCCTGCCGGGAAACAACTTTCATCCTTCCGCCAAAGCCCATGAGATCGCGGCCCGCCGCATTTCAGAAGCGATCGGCGACAAGCTCACCCAGGGCCGGCCGGATGCGCGGCCGGAGAAGGAAGACAAGTAATACAGGGCCGCTCCGGAGTTTAATTGCGTCGCGGCGGCCGCATTCCCGTGGATTTATTTGGCCGGAAAGCATGATAGAATCAAAACAGGGAAACGAGCATGGCCGCCGGTGATAAAAAGGAGATAGAAAGACAGGAATTCCGCCTCGATGTAAACGGCACCCTTATTGCCGGCTCCCGGTTCGCTTTGGAAGGAGTCTCGTCTCTTCCCGTACTTATCATCCTGCACGGAATCCCCCGTTCCAAGCCTCAACCGGGAGACCGCTCTTATAATGTTATTGCCGAGCGGTTCGCCCGGCAGGGGTTTCTGTCGGTGATTTTCAACTTCCGCGGCACGGGCGCCTCCGGCGGCGACCTCAGCATGGCGGGCTGGGCCGAGGACCTTTTCGCGGTCATCGAGTACAGCCGCGGTCTTGAGCGGGCTGATCCCGACAGGGTTGCGCTCATGGGCTTTAGCGCGGGAGGAGCGCTGGCCATATACGCGGCCGCCCACGATCCTGGAATCAAGGCGGTGGTTTCCGGCAGTTCTCCCGCCGAGTTTTCTTTTCTGGAGGACACCATGCCCGCGGGAGGCTGGATCAAGCTTTTCAAGCAGATCGGGCTGATCCGCTCGGAAGATTTCCCGCGCTCGCCGGAAGACTGGCAAAAGGAGTTCCAGACGGTGGCGCCCCGGAAGTGGATTGACAAGGTCTCACCGCGGCCGGTGCTGTTGCTGCACGGGGAAGAGGACGAGGTCATACCCTTCGAGCAGGCGAAGGCCCTGTACGAGAAGGCGGGCGAGCCTAAAGAGCTTCTTCCGTTGCCGGGCGGCAAGCACCGCTTGCGGGTCGAGGAGCACGCCTTGCAGATCGCAGAGGACTGGCTGGTACGTTTCCGGGACGGGTCCGGCTGAAAAGGGAGTATCGGTTTGTCCGGTGTTTTTCGCGAAGACCTTTGTACTTGCTGCGGCGAGTGCTTTACCCGCTGTCAGTACATGGACCTGTCCCGGCGGGAGGCCGTCCTCGAAATATCGCGGCTCATCGAAGGAAAGCCCACCAGGCACGTCATGCAAAAATGCGTGAGCTGTTACGCCTGCGACGCCTTCTGTCCGGAGAACGCCAACCCTTACGACCTGATCCTTTCACGCTGGTCCGGGCGCTACAGCGAGCGGGGACTGCCGGTGCGGGCGTCTTACCTCCTTCCCTATCACCAGCCCAACTACCGGACCGACATGGTGCCGGAGATGGACCCGGAGGAACAAGAGATGCTGGAGCACTGGCAAAACACGGCCCCCCAGGGGGAGTTCATGTATCCCGGCTGCAACCTCATGACCCTGCCTGCGCTCACCCGCGTAAGCGCGCTTGCCGGGCTTCCCGTAGCCGGCGACTGGTCGCTCTGCTGCGGAGAGCCTTTCTACCGGATGGGAGCGTTCGAGATCGTGGAAAAGATCGCCCGGAGCCTGGACCGATACTACCGGGGCCGCGACATCAAAAAGGTGGTGTTTCCCTGCCCGGCCTGCATGAACATGTTCCGGAACGTGCTGCCGCGCTTCGGCGCCGGCTTCGAGTTCGAGTGCGAGTACCTGGCGGTGTGGCTGTTGAAGAGGATGGACGCGGGCGAGCTGTCCATTTCGCGCAAGCTAGACCGGACCGTAACCGTCCACGACTCGTGCCATGCCCGGGTCCTGGGCGACGAGATCATGGAAACCACCCGCGAGCTGTATCAAAGGCTTGGCCTTCGAGTGATAAACCCCAAGCACCACCACGAGGACGGCATTTGCTGCGGGATTGCCGCGGGCTGCAACCGGATGATGCCCCATGACATAGTAAAGGTCAGCCTGCGCGAGCTGAAAGAGGGGTCTGCCACCGGGGCCTCCGAGATGGCCGTCTACTGCGGAGGATGCTATCTTGTTATGAACATGAGCCGGAGATTTTACCCGGGGGCTCCCCGGCTGGTCCATACCCTGGAGCTCCTGGCCGAGGCGCTGGGGGAGCCGGTTTTCAGAAAAGTGGAAACCCGAAGCGGAAAAATACTCTCTAACGTAGTAAAAAAAGCTGTACCTAAAATGCTTGTTCCTTCCCGCTACAAGCTGGAAGAGCCGGAAGTAAAGAAGCCGGAAACAGGGTGAACCTGAAATCGAAGTACGGGTGAGAATTCATGTCTGAGCAGGAAGTAAAAACGGTGGAAAAAGAGACTCCGTCCGGAAAGGACGGAAGGTCCGGTAAGAAAGCCGGGTATTACCGGCTTATCTTCATAGTGCTGGCGCTCGGGGGCCTTCTGGTGTCGCTGGAGCTCACGCGGGTGTGGGTCAAGGTAAGGACCGAGCCGGGCTACGAGAGCATCTGCGCCGTGAACCAGGAGCTTAACTGCATGACGGTGGCGGAGAGCGCCTACTCCGCCTTTCTGGGCATACCGGTGTCGGTGTGGGGAGTGGCGGCTTACCTTTCCATGCTGGCGGTGGCGTGCTTTTTCTTCTCCGGGAGCAAGGAGCGCCGCAACCTGGCCGTGTCTTTGAACGCGGCGCTTTCCCTGGTGTCGGTAATAACGAGTCTCGGTCTTCTTTACATCTCCGAGGTTTTGCTCGAGGTGCTCTGTCCGTACTGTATCCTGATCTACGTTTTGAACATGCTGCTTTTTCCTTTCGCCCTGCTTCTCTTTTTCGGCGAAGGAGGCGTGGCGGGCCTTAAATCTTTGTTTTCACTTTTTCGGGAACGGGGCAGGCTCGCGCGCGTATCCGCGCCGGTGCTCATCTCCATAATTGCATTGTCGGCCGTAAGCATGGGCGCTTTCAAGCTGGCCTTTTCCGGCCTTACCACCGCTCCTCCGGAGGCCTGCCGGCAAGATCAGAACATGCCCACCATTAAAGGCGGGCTTAAAGCGGGCTTTACCGAAGACGGCCGGCCCTGGATCGGCGCGGCAGACCCGCGGGCGGTCATCACCGAGTTCACCGACTATCAATGTCCTCACTGCCGAAAGTCCCACGCCGACCTGCGAAGGATGCTCACCGACTACCATGAGAAAATAAGAATCGTACACAAGCACCTTCCCCTTGACCATAACTGCCATCCCCTCATTAAACGAGAGTACCATCCCTGTGCGTGCAAGTACTCCTACTACGCCGTTTGCGCGGCGGAGCAGGGAATCAAGAGCTTCTGGAAAATGAACGACTACCTGTTCAACCTGCCCCGCCAAAAAGAGTGCGTAAGCACGCAAGAGGCTGTGGAAGCCACCGGAGTTGATCCGGAGAAGTTCCGAATATGCATGGAATCGAAACTCCCGGAAGACAAAGTACACCATGATGTAATGGAAGGCATAAACCTGGAAATCAATGCCACCCCCACCTACGTGTGCGACGGCAACACCCTGCCCGGCTCCATCTCCAGGAAGACCCTGGAAAAGATAATAAGCGAATGCGAGGGAAACCGCCCCGTAAAATAAACAGGGAAGGCTCGTCCCTTATTTCCAGGCTTCGAGAACATAAAGAGCTTCCGGGGGTTGTCATTTTGGCGCGATCAAATATAATATATGTTTTTGACCCGCTAGGGCTTCCTGCGGGCTTTCTTAACGGGAGACCGAGAAGCAATAAAGTAAGCAAGGAGAAGGCATGGGTAGTGTAATCAAGAAGCGAAGAAAGAAAATGCGCAAGCACAAAAAGCGCAAGATGTTAAAGAAGCAGAGACATAAACGCAAGTAAAGAGCGGCCGGACAGGCGGGCCGGAGCGGGAAAACCCAGGTGCGATCCGTCCGCCGGGAACGGCTTTTTAATAAGCTTGGAAAAAGCTTCCTCCCTCCAAACAAAGGCAAGGGCGTCGCCGGTATGAGTTCATCGCCGGTCGCCGGGAGCAGGACATGGCAGAGCGAAGAAGCAACTTCCGCTTGGTAAGCAAGCTCGAAGTGCAGGAAAGAGACCCGGCCCGTGCCCGCGTGCCCCTGTACGTTTCCGGGAACATCAGTGCGGGAGGCATGTTCCTTATCACCCAGGACCCTTACCCTGCGGGCACCACCTTCCGCATCTCTTTCGGCCTGCCCCAGGATGGAAAAACCGTGGAAGCCACCGGCAGGGTGGTGTGGAGCCGCCGGCAAAAGGAGAACCCGGAACGCCAGCCCGGCATGGGAATCGAGTTCCTGGAGATTGAAGAACAGGACCGGCAGAGGATCCGGGAGTTCGTGTACTCGAACACCGAGGAGTAAACCCTTAAGCCGCGGCTATCCGCCTTCGCCTCTCGCCTTACGCCAGACCCACTCGACGAGGTCGGGCAATATCTCCGGCACGTGCTCTATGGTTACGAGGTGGGGAGCTTGGTAAACCTTGATCTCTTTTTCGCAACCGAGCCGGTTGTAGATGTCCATGACGTAATCTTCGGGGAAGATGTGATCACCGCTCGAGTGAAGAACCAGGAGGGGCCCCTGGATGTCCTCGACCGGCCGCGGCAGGGGAGTGCCCGCGATCGAGGCAAAGGCCCGGAGGGTAATGGACCGAAGGGCCAGCGGGTCCTGCAGGATAAAGCTCCAGGCGTCGCCGAAGACCTTCATGGGCTCCTTTCTAAGGTCCAGGTAAGAGGCAATGGGAACGCGGGCATACGGGAAAACCCGGGCCGCGGCCCGGAGGGAGGAGATGGTCCAGGGGCTTAAGGACTTAAGCCGGCCGGAGACCGGCCCGGCCGGACCGAACCTTGTAAGCCGGAGGCTCTGCGCGGAGGTAAGCTCAGCCAGGTTGTGGCAGATGTATCCGTCAGCCACTCCATCCGCGGCAGCCATGTAAAAGGCCTCGATACCTCCCTGGGAGCTGCCCATTACATAGACCGGTCCGCCGAATCGCTCCCGGGCAAAGGCGCACGCCGCCCCCGCGTCCTCTACGTGATCCATGACGGTGTAGTCGCCCCGGATGCCCGTGCTACGGCCCTGCCCGCGCGGATCAAACCCCACCACGTTGATCCCGTGCTTGTAAAACCCGTACAGAAGCTCGGCATAACACAGCGCGTAAATCGAGGTCCCCGGAATGAACACCACCGAAGGAGCTTGCGCATCAGCCTCGAACACCGCGGCGTAAAGCTCGGTGTCACCTCCACTTGGAATCCGGGCGTCCTCCCAGGAACCCTTGATATGTCCTAAGCCCAGCTTGTCCAAAAGCCCTTCTATGTATCGCTCGAACCCGCTCATTATCTGCCGCCCGACTCCTGCGCCGTCTTTTCCTGCCGGGGAAAAGGCGTTTTTTCAACAACTTTGCGAGCGGCCTCCCGCGCCATTTGTTCCACCGGGATCCACTTGCAGCCCCTTTCTATGAACTCGGGGAGGTTCAAGAGGTTCTCGAAAAGCGCTTTCTGCTCGTCCTCGTAAGTGAAGGTCCATAGAATCTCGCCGCTTTCCGGGTCCACCAGGTGGAGGCAGAACGACAAGGCCGCGGGCTCGGCCGACGCATAGGCTGTGCCTTTCCGCTCCCGGTAGCAGTAGATGAAACCGAACAGCACCGCGTCTGCCTGAAGCTCTTTGCCGATGGCCCGCTGCCAGGAGCCGTAGCGGGTAAGCTCGGGGCGTCCTTCCTTCTTCAGCTTCGCCCGGGCCTCGTTCATCCGGGACTGCTCGATCCACTCGACTTCGATGCTCGATCCGTAAAGCGCATGGGCCACGAGCCGGGAGAGCTCCGACTCGGCATGGTCGGCTATATCGCAGGCAGGATGGCGGCCCCGCCGGACCGGGCACGAGGTCATTTTATCGTTGTCCGACTCGACCCTGGTCATGGCAAGAAAAGCGACCCGGTCAATGGAGCTGAAATCAAAACCCTTTTTCCTTTCGGAATCCGTGAGCGCCGCCACTACTCCAGACGCGGCAACAACGGCAGCGAGAAGCAACACAGCTCCGCTCGCTAAAAGGGACAGACGTTTTTTACAATTTACCATTTACCCATTCTCCAAAGTTCTTTATGATCTTGAGTCCCAGCTTCTGGCTCTTTTCCGGGTGGAACTGGCAGGCGAACACGTTGTCGCGGGCCACGCTGGAGATGAACTCGACCCCGTAATCAGTGGTGGTAGCCGCGATCTCCGGCTCTTCGGGCGCCACGTAATAGGAGTGGACAAAGTAAAAGTAAGAGCCCGGCTCGATGCCCTCGAGGGCGGGAACGTCCTGTGTTTTCGCCACCTGGTTCCATCCCATGTGAGGTATCTTCAAGAAAGGGCCGGCCGGGTTGTCCGGGTCGGGCATGGATGAGGAAAACCTCGTCACCTTGCCGGGAAACACGCCCATGCCCTGGCTGCGACCGAACTCCTCGCTCTCGGAAAAAAGAACTTGCAGCCCCAGACAGATGCCCAGAAACGGCTTGCCCGACCGGATGGACCGGCGGAGAGGCTCGATCAAACCCAGCCGGTCCAGGTTTTTCATGCAGTCCCGGAAAGCGCCCACTCCCGGCAGCACCACTCCATGGGCGTTGTCTATCTCTGCAGGGGAGCTTGTCACCCGGACGTCAAAGCCCCAATTCTCGAACCCCTTGTGCACGCTGTGGAGGTTCCCCATACCGTAATCAACAACAGCTATCATCCGGACTTGCTCCGCGTATTCAAATAACTTTTCAAGCCAGGGTCCCCTTGGTGGAGAGGAGCCCTTCCACGTCCCTGGAAACCGCCTGGGAGATAGCACGGCCCGCTGCCTTGAACAGGGCCTCGCAAGCATGGTGATAGTTGCTGCCGTAGTTCAGGATAATATGAAGGTTCATCCTGCCCTCGTTCGTGAGCGCCTGGAAGAACTCCTTTACCAGGTTCACGTCGAACTCCCACCGCTCCCGCTCGGGTATGTGCACGTCGTAAACCAGGTAAGGCCGGCCGGAAAGATCAATCACCGCAGTGGCCAGCGAGTCGTCCATGGGCACCATGGCTTGGCCGAATCTGGCTATACCTTCCTTGTCGCCCAAGGCCTCGTAAAGCGCCTGTCCCAGCGCCAGACCCAGGTCCTCGACGGTGTGGTGGGCGTCCACCTCGGTGTCGCCCGCAGCCGATACGGAAAGGTCAAGATGACCGTGCATAGCCAGCGAGCCGACCATGTGGTCCAGGAAACCGTAAGGGGTTTTTATCCGGGCATCCCCTTTGCCGTCCAGGTCGAGCACGACGCTGATCCGCGTCTCTCGAGTCTCCCGGTTTACTGTCGCCTTTCGTTCCGACTCAACCATCTTTCCTACCTTTTGCAAAAAGCTCGTAAAAGAATCATTACCGCTTGCTAGCGATTTTCAATCGCGGTCAAGCTCGTGCGAGCGACTTTCAGTCGCGATTTAAATCGCCGGCTCCTTTTATCGTAACATGAATTGAAGATTCGACCGACACTACACCGGCTACTTCACGATCACCGATGCATAAGCCACGACCTCGCCGTAGTCGCCGGTGACATCCCCCGAGTTGCGGTAGTCAATCAGGGAGGCCTCGCTTGCGCCCCGCTCCAGCGCGTAAACCAGCATGGCGGTAACAGGCAGGAACCCGCACATGCTGATCCGGTTTTTCACTACCGTGTTGAAAAGGCCTTCCGGGTCCAGCGCCCGGACCCTGTCCAGGGCCAGCTTGTCCTTTTTCTCGGCAGAGGCCGAACTCTCGAAGTGGGTCATGTCGGTGCTGGCCACCACCAGGACCTCCTCCCCGTACTCGGCCGCGGCCTCCGAAAGCGCGGTCCCAAGCTCCCGGCACTCCTCTAATCCGACCCTGCCCAGCGACACCGGCACCAGCTTGAAGTCGGGCCGGAAGTACTGGATAAAAGGAAGCTGGACCTCCAAGGAGTGCTCGGCCGCGTGCGCGCGATGATCGTCGGAGAGGGACGGGCACTTGTCGAGCAGCGTCCCGGCAAACCCGCTTTCGATCTCGATGTTGCCGGAGGGAAGCTCCCAGACGCCTTCCGCCATCACTGCCATATCCGCTCCTGCGCCGCGATGATTGGGGCAAAGCACAACCACTGTCTGCGGTATCTCCACCCGGCTGAAAACAATGCCTGCGCCACGGCCCGAGAACATCCAGCCCGCGTGCGGAGACATGACGCCCAGCGCCTTCTCCTTTTCAGCAACCCGCTCCGTCAATCCTTCCAGCTTAGTAAGAATGTCGGCTTTGGTACCAGGATAAAACTGACCGGCGACAGCAGGCTTGCGCGATAGCATCTTTATGCACCTCCTTACTGGTCGAATGAGTAGCTCCACCAAGCCGGATATAAAACTCTCAAGCGAAACCAAACAATTAAAATTAACGTCTTTCTACCAAGCTTATTTTAATGGATAGCAAAAAGGATTCAACCGGGGAAAACCCCGCGAGCTATCTCTTCCCTTGAAATCAGGATAAAAGTGCATATTTTTATAAGAGAAGCCGCCGGGACCGCTCCGAGCGGTAAAAGGGTAATTATGATCTTAGCCGGGAGGACATGACATGAGCGAGGACAATTCTAACAAGGGCTTTTCCGTGGTTGACCGGAGGATCGATTCGGAAGAGGGCGAGGCCCCTTCCGAGGAGAAAAAAGCAGAGAAGAGCACTGAACAAGGGCCGCCGTCTTCGGATTCGGTCCCGAAAGAATCTTCCGCTTCCAGCTCCTCCGAAGCTGCCGGGCCTTCGGAAGGGGGCCGGGAAAAAGCCGGGCAACAGGCTGGTTCAGCCGGGCAAAGCCAGAGCCAGCCTCCGCCCGCCAACCTTCCGTCCTTTCTTCTCTCCCTGCACAGTGCCGCGCTTATCCACCTGGGGCTGGTCCCCAACCCTGAGAACAACCAGACAAACGTGGACCTTCCCCTCGCCAGATATCACATAGACCTTCTGGAGATGCTGGAGAAGAAGACCCAGGGCAACTTGGACCAAGAGGAAGACAAGCTTATAAAGAACATCCTCTATGAGCTCCGAATGGCGTTCCTGGAAGTCTCGAAAAAACAGTAGAAAAAGGAGAGAGCCTAAATGTCCCGAACAGTGCAAATGTGTATGAGTGGAAAAGTATTTAAATTTTTCGTGTTCGCAGTCCTGGCCGCGTTTCTTTTCGCAAGCTCGGGCGCGGCAGAGGAAAACTTTTGGAAGGAGGCCCCCGAGTGGGACCGGTCCGAGCTCAGCGGCCCGGACATCAAAAGGTCGTTTGCTCCGCTTGCCCAGGAGGCCATGCCCGCGGTGGTTACGGTCCACACCAGCCGGGAGGTCGAGGGCGGCTTTTTCTTTTTCCAGCAGCCTCCCAAGAAACAGCAGGGCGCGGGCAGCGGATTTATCCTGAGCTCGGACGGATACATCCTGACCAACTACCACGTGATCGCCAAGTCGGAAGAGATCAAGGTGGTGGTAGGGACCGATCAAAAGAAAGAGTATGACGCCGAGCTGGTGGGCACGGACAAGGCCATTGACATCGCACTCATCAAGATAGACGAGGAAGGCCTGCCGGTGCTTCCGCTCGGGAACTCGGACAAGCTGCGGGTCGGAGACTGGGTCGCGGCCATCGGGAGCCCCTTCAACTTTCCCCATACCTTTACGGTGGGGGTGGTGTCCGCCAAGGGGCGTCGGCTCGGGCTCGGCAACTACGACGACTTCATCCAGACCGATGCCTCCATCAACGCCGGCAATTCGGGCGGTCCGCTCATCAACATCCGCGGCGAGGTGGTGGCGGTCAACACCCTTATCATATCCCCCACCGGCGGCAACGTGGGCATCGGCTTTGCCACTCCCATCAACATGGTGAAGATGATCCTCCCTCAGCTCAAGAAGAAGGGCGAGGTGGTCCGGAGCTGGCTGGGGGTCTCCATCGAGCCGGTAACCGGAGAGCTGGCCGAAGAAAAGGGAATGGACGAGCCCTACGGCGCCCACGTGGCACAGGTGGTGGTGGGAAGCCCCGCGGACAAGCTGGGCCTCGAGGTCGGAGACGTGATCCTCCGATTTGAAGGGGAGAAAATCCAGGACTCCGGCGACCTTCCCACCAAGGTGTCCACCTTCGGAGTGGGCAACAAAGCGACTCTCACCTGGCTGCATGAAGGAGAGAAAAAAACCGACGAGGTGTTGCTGGAAAAAATTCCCTCTAGGGAGGAGATGGCCGAGCTCAAGGTCAGGGGACAAACGTCAGCGGACAACGCACTGGGACTCGGAGTAAAAGAGATTACGCCTGAAAAACGGGAAAAGCTGGATATGCCCCAAGATATCGAAGGAGTGCTGGTGGCAAGCGTAGCCCCCCAAAGCCCAGGAGCCGCCTACGGCATCAGGGAGGGCGACGTTATCTACAAGATCAACTTCAAAAACATAAAAAACCCCGACGACTTCGAAAAAGCGGTCTCAAAACTCGGCTCCGGAGATTTCGTCCGGATAAGCCTATGGAGAAAAGGATCAACCATACTACGGGTGTTCCGGCTGCCTTGACCCTCAGTACGGCACTTGGCCGGTCAGAAAGGACCAGGTCATGAAGGCCACAAACCCGGCGAACAGGAGCGCTCCTTCCCACCTGGTGATAACGCCGGACCTCTTGGCCAGCATTAAAGACAGGACCACCGAGAACGCGATCATGATGGGATACTCGTAAAAAAACAGGTGCCGGTCCACCTCGATCACTTGCAACAGGGGAGCGACCCCCAGGACCGAGCAGATGTTGAACACGTTCGAGCCGATGATGTTGCCGACCCCGATGTCCGGCTGCTTTTTGGCGATGGCCGCGAGCGAGGTCGCGAGTTCGGGCAGGCTGGTTCCCACCGCCACGATGGTGGCCCCGATAACCAGCTTGGACACGCCCATCACAGTGGCGATCTTTACCGCGGAGTCAACCATGAAATGGGCCCCCAAAGTCAAGCCCGCTAGCCCGCCCAGGGTGTAAAGTATCTCCCGCCTCAAGGTAAGAGACTTTTGGGGGACCTCCTCGCGCGGCTCTCCCCGCTTGGCGGAGCCCCGGTAGGTCATGTAAATAAACAGGGCAAGACCGGCCAGCATGAGAAGACCGTCCAGCCCCGAAATGAGCCCGTCTATGCTCACCAGGTAGAGAAGAACCATGGACCCCAAAAGGAAAGGCACGTCCATCCGGAGAAAAGACCGGTCCGCCACAATTGGAAGAATAAGCGCGCTAACTCCCACGATAAGGCCCACGTTGGCGATATTGGACCCGATCACGTTGCCGAGGGCGATCTGGGGAGACTCGGTAACCGCGGCGATAATCGAGGTTACCATCTCGGGCGCGCTGGTCCCGAAGGCCACCACTGTAAGGCCGACCACCAGCGGCTTCACCCCCATCCGCAAAGCCAGGCCGGAAGAGCCGTCCACCATGTAGTTCGCGCCAAAATAGAGGATCACCAGCCCGGCAACAAAAAAGAGAGAAGAAAATAATATTTCCATTTGAGCACCCGGGTTTTACTTTAACAGGAACAAAACCAACATTAAACAGAGCCGTCTCGTCTCAATCCAGACTTCGCGTTCTTACCGCCAGCCATATCCCTAAAAGACCTGCCACAGTAAGACACGCCGCAAAGATGTAGAAGATGTAGGAGAGGTTGAACCTCTCCCCGGTCTCGCCCGCGATCCAGCTCATGATCGAGCCGGCGCCGAAGTTCACGAAAAAGAACAGGCCGAAGACCACACCGCGCACCGCCGGCGAAGTGTAGCGCGGCAGGGTCGAGTTTCCCACCGGCTGATTGGCGAAGTATAAAAAGGCGAACAATCCGGTGGCCGCCACCAGCGCCGCTCCCGAAAGGAACGCCAGGCTCAAAAGTATGGGCGCGGTAACAAAAAAGATGCCGCAGTAGAGCTTTTCCTTCTTGACCCGGTCGGCCAGGTTCCCGCCCGCGTACTGGCCGACGACCCCCAGAAGCAGGATGAAAGTGGTCATCACTCCCCCCACTATCACTCCCCTGCCTGCTGCCGTCTCCCCTGCCAGAAAGCTCAAAACCTCCCAGTTCATCTCGACCCGCTCCGCAAAGTAAGACGGCAGAAAGGTCATGAGGCCTCGGTAGGTCATACCGTTAAAAACGGCCATGACAAAAAGCAGTACCAGGGGAACAACCAGCACGGAAGAGCCCTGCAGTCCGCCGGGGTTTGTGCCGCTGTCGCCGCTCTTCTCTTCCGGAGGTCCCTCTTCTTTGGCGCCGACCTCGGTGAGACGGAACAAAATGAACAGGCCGAGCAACACCGGCAGGGCCCCGATCAGCATGTAAGCCAACCGCCAGTCCCCCAGCGCCCGGGCCAGGGAGGCGGCGAAGAAAGGAGTAACGGCCAGTCCCAGGTTGCCGCCCACCCCGTGGGCCCCCATGGCCTTGCCGTGCTCCCGGATGCCCAAAGATATCATGGTTGTCCCTGCGGGGTGATAAAGACCGGAGAAAAGACCCACCGCGGCCAGCGCGATTGTAAACATGACAAAGCCGGTGGAAAAGGAAAGCACCACCAGCGAAGCACCGGTGCCGAAAAGAAAGATCAGGATGACCCGGCGGGCACCCAGCTTGTCCACCAGCCGGCCGGAAGGAAGCGCGGCCAGGCCGAAAAGAAGCGCGGAGATAAAAGTGGCGATGCCTATCTCTGCATAGCCCTTGCCCTTCTCCAGAAGCTCGCCGGTTACCAGTAGGGCGGTGGACGGAAAGGTGAGCTCCGCCACGTGGGTGAGCGCATGAGAGATGACCGTGGTCAAAAGTATCAGCTTTTCTTTTCTCAACATCCCGGCCCGGAGAGCTCCTGTGAAATTCTGAGCATACCAGTATAACGTCTCAGCCGGAAAACACCTACCCTCTTTGGTTCAAGAAAAAGAGCATTTCTGTGAATTTCCCCCAATTTTAATTCCCTGATTCTGGATTTCCTTTTCATATTGCCGGGATATGTTTTCCCCCAAGTGAAAATGGGGGAACTTCACCCAATCTCTTCCTTGACAAACGCGACGGAGCGGGTATAATCACTGGCTTGAGATGGAACCTCCCCGGTCAGTTATTGTTGAGGTTGTAAGGGCCAACACCCAGACTAAGAAGTGTCTTGCCCGGGGGAGGCGGGACTGAGTTTTTAGTCGAATACGCTTCTACCGGGCCGCCTGATGAGATCGGGCGGTTTTTTTTTGGGTTTTGCAGTTCATTTGAAGCGAGGTTTTTATTTTGCAGAGCTACAGAAGGATCGGTAAGGTTTTGATCGCCAATCGGGGCGAGATCGCGCTTCGTATTTGCCGGGCGGTCCAGGAGGAGGGCCTGAAGGCGGTGGCCGTATACGAGACCCCCGACCAGTATTCGCGGCACCTTCACACTGCTGATGAAGCGGTGTGGATAGGTCCGGGTCCCCGCAAAGACTATCTTGACATTGACCGCATTATCTGGGCGGCCCAGCGTTCCGGTTGCCAGGCCCTTCATCCCGGCTACGGCTTTCTGGCGGAGAACGCAGAGCTTGCGAGCGCATGCGAGGACGCGGGCATTATTTTTATAGGTCCTCCCTCGTCTGCGGTCCAGAGCCTGGGGGACAAAACCATCGCGCGCAAACTGGCGTTGGAGTCGGGCGTGCCGGTTATTCCGGGCAGCGGCATCCTTCCGGAGGGAGAAGCGGGTCTGGAGCAGGCCCTTGCTTTTGCGGACGAGGCGGGCTACCCGGTAATGCTGAAGGCGGTGGCCGGAGGAGGCGGCCGCGGCATTCGCCGGGTGGTTGATGAGAATGACCTGAGGTCCCAGATAGGAATAGCCGCCCGGGAGGCCCGGAGCGCTTTTAACGATCCGCGTCTTTACCTGGAAAAGGGGCTTGTAAAACCTCGGCACCTCGAGGTCCAGGTTTTGGGAGACCGGCACGGCAACATCATCCACCTGGGCGCCCGGAACTGCTCGATCCAGCGCCGTCATCAGAAGCTGGTCGAAGTTGCGCCGGGTCTGGTGGGGCCGGATCTGGAGGAAAAGGTCTGCCGGACTGCCGTTGATTACGCCCGCCATTCCGGATACACCAACGCCGGCACGGTCGAGTTCCTGGTGGATTCCGACAATAAATTTTACTTCCTGGAGATCAACACCCGTCTTCAGGTGGAACACACCGTTACCGAGGCCATCACCGGCATTGACATTGTCAGGCGTCAAATCCGGGTGGCGGAGGGACTGCCGCTTGACGTGGAGCAGTCGGACATTTTCTGTCGCGGTTATGCGGTGGAGATGCGGATCAACGCCGAAGACCCGCGCCGGGACTTCGCGCCCGAGTGCGGGACCACAGTGGCGGTTTATAACTCGCCGGGCGGCCCCGGCATCCGCCTGGACGGCATGGTGTACCAGGGATACCGCATCCCGGAGGAGTACGACTCACTCCTGGTCAAGCTTACGGTGTACGGCTTTACCTGGAGCGACACCGCCAGCCGCCTGGAGAGGGCCCTAAAAGGGTTTGTCATAGCAGGTCCCAAGACCACCATTCCCTTTTATCAGAGGCTGGTCAAAGAGCCCGAGTTTCTGGAACACAACTTCGACACCGAGTATATAGACCGCCATCCCGAGCTTTTCGATTATCAAGACCACGTCCGCGAGGAGGCCAAGCTGGGCAAACTGCTGGCGGCCATTCACCATAACGGCAAAAACCCCTTTGCCATGTAGTAACAAAGGACCAGTAAGATGAAAGAGCAAGCAGTCAATGAAAGAATACTGCCGGGAACCGACCCGGAGGGTGTCATCCAAAGGCTTCGAGAGGCGAAAGGATACTTTATAAGCAACACTGCCCGGGACCTGTCCCAGTCCGATTTCAAAAACCGTATCCTTCCTCATACCGACCTTTTGGTGGCGGAGGAGCGCGACGCTGCCGGATATTTTTCCCTGGAGATAAGCGGAGGCGCAAGCGTTCACGTTGATATGCTCCGAAAACAGATAAACCCCTTCGAGCGACTCCGACTGCTCCGGCGCAAAATGCCCCATACCATGTTCCAGACTCTCTGCCGCGGACACAATCTTTTCGGCTATCGTCCCTATCCGGAGAACGTGGTCAGGCTTACCGTTCAAAAGTTCGCGCGTTACGTGGACGTATGGCGTGTCTTCGATTTCTTGAACCACGTGCCCAACATGATCCCGGTGTTCGAAGAGGTGAAGAGGGCTGGAAAAGTCCTGGAACCCGCGGTCTGTTTCTCGACGGGCCCCGAGCACACCGACGAGTTTTACGTAAAGAAGGCCGGGGAAATAATCGAGGTCACCGGTCCGGACATTATTCTCGCCATCAAGAACCACTCCGGTTTGGGGACCCCCGGCAGGATTTATAACCTGGTCGCCGCCTTAAAAGACGCCTTCCCGGAGCTCGTAATCCACTATCACGGCCATAACACGGACGGCAACGACATAGGCAGAATCATGGCGGCGGTAAGGGCGGGAGCAAAAATCGTGGATGCTTCCGACCACGCCCTTACCGGCTTCTACGGTCCGCCGCCTTTGCTGACCACCATCATGATGATGGAGGACAGAGGCATTCATGCGGAGAACATAAACTCCGACGCCGTAATCGCGACCAGCTCCAAGCTGAGAGAAGTACGACCCGGTTATCGGGCCTTCGAGTCGCAGTTCAAGGGCTTCGATCCCACCGTTCACGTTCACAAGCTGCCGGGCGGGGCCATGGGCTCGAGCTTTGAACAGGCGGTAAAGGGAGACTTTCTGGAACGCATGCCCGAAATACTTATGAAAGAGCTTCCCCGCGTACATAAGGAGCTGGGAAACTTCTGGTCGGTTACTCCCGGCTCCCAGATACTCTGGACCACCGCGGTTACTCATACCCTTTCCGGCAAACGATATGTCAACGCCTCCGAAGACCTGAAAAGACTTCTGCTGGAGAGGTACGGGCCTTTCCCCTTCCGAAGGCCGGCGGACGAGATTTATGAAGCAGTGTTCGGTCCCGGCTGGAAAGAGAAGCTCCGCGAGGAAAGAGGCTGCGAAGCCATAGAGCCCATTGACTTGAACGCCGAAAAGGAAAAGATGGAAAAAGCCCTTGGCCGGGCCTGTGATGAAGAGGAGCTGGTACTTTATCTTCAGCATCCGCGTGATGCCCTGGATTTTTTCAAGTTCGAACAAGAGTACGGCAAGACCTATGTTTTCGGACCCGACATATGGTTCAGAGAAGGCGGATTCGGACAGAACGAGCAGATCACCTTCCAGGACCATACCGGCAAACACCACCAGGTGTCCATAGGTCCCTCACACCAGACCTCGGACGAAGGGACCCTCACCTATTTGCTGATTAATCATCACCCCGAACCATATCTGCACCGGCCCGAAGGCAAAAAAACACAAGAGGAAAAAAAGTCATTAAGCCAGGAAGAGATAGCCTCGCTGGCGGAGATGGGAGAAGTGCGCGCCCCCCTCGCCGGAGTGGTGGCGGAAGTAAAAGTGAACCAGGGAGACAAAGTGGCGGAGGGAGACACCCTGCTGGTGCTGGAAGCCATGAAAATGCTCAACACCATAAGCAGCGCCATAGACGGCGTAGTGCGGGAGGTGGACGTTGACGAAGGCGCCCAGGTGGCGCAAGGGGACCTGCTTGTCAAAGTAAGACCGAAGCGCTCCCGGGACGAAGAGAGCTGAGCTGTGCACTTATAAAAATGCCCTTCCAGAGCTCCGGAATTTTACAGGCAATTTATAAACTTTAATTTGATCCGCTACTGGTCTTCCGTGGAGTTGGGAGCTATTTTCAAAGGGGAAAGTCGGCAGGCCGGCGCGAAGTACAGGCAATAAAGGAGAACAAGATGGATGAGAGCGTAGTAGCTCACCGTGGGCTTAAGAACTGGATTGATGAGATGGCCGGTCTTTGCAAGCCGGAGAAGATTTACTGGTGCGACGGTTCGGAGGAGGAGCGGGAGCGTTTACAGGGCGAGGCCTGTAAGACGGGCGAGCTTATCGAGCTTGACCAGGAGAAGTTGCCGGGCTGCGTGCTTCATCGGACTGCGGAGGATGATGTAGCCCGGACGGAGCATTTGACCTACATCTGCATGGACCGCAAGGAGGACGCTTCTCCCTTGAACAACTGGATGAGCCGGGAGGACGGCTACAAGGAAGCCACCGAGTACTTCCGGGGCTCGATGAAGGGCCGGACCATGTACGTGGTTCCTTTCAGCATGGGGCCGGTGCAGTCTCCGTTCGCCAAGTACGGGGTCGAGCTCACGGACAGCATTTACGTTGTGCTCAACATGCGCATCATGACGAGGATGGGAAAAGCGGTGCTCGAAGCCCTGGGCACGGACGGTGATTTCACCCGTTGCCTTCACAGCCGGGCGGAAATGGACATCAACAAGCGGCGCATCCTTCACTTCCCGGAGGACAACACCATCTGGAGCGTTAACTCGGGCTACGGGGGCAACGTGCTTCTCGGCAAGAAGTGTCTGGCCCTTCGTGTCGCCAGCTACCTGGGCCGGCAGGAGGGCTGGATGGCCGAGCACATGCTGATCCTGGGAATCGAGGAGCCGGGCGGACACACCGAGTACGTGGCCGCGGCTTTTCCGTCCGCGTGCGGCAAGACCAACCTGGCCATGCTGGTCCCGCCCAAGGCGCTCCAGGACCAGGGCTACCGTATCTGGACGGTGGGCGACGACATCGCCTGGCTCCGCATGGGCTTTGACGGCAGGCTGTGGGCGGTAAACCCGGAAGCCGGCGCTTTCGGGGTGGCGCCCGGCTCGAACCGAAAGACCAACCCCAACGTCATGGAAGCGGTGAAGAAAAACACCATCTACACCAACGTGGCCCTCCGGCCGGACGGCACCGTGTGGTGGGAAGGGCACGACGACCCGCCTCCGCCGGAGGCCCTGGACTGGACCGGAAGGCCATGGTCGCCGGACATGAAGGACGAGAACGGCAACCCCGTGCCTGCCGCGCATCCCAACTCCAGGTTCACCGTGCCCATTGATCAGATACCCACCCGCTCGAACCGGCTGGACAAGCTGGACGGCGTGCCCATCAGCGCTTTTATCTTCGGCGGCCGCCGGGCGAGCCTGGCGCCCCTGGTCTACCAGGCTTATGACTATCCCCACGGCGTGTACATCGCGTCAGCCATGGCCTCGGAGCGAACCGCGGCCCAGGTGGGCAAGGTCGGCGAGATACGGCGGGACCCCATGGCCATGCGGCCCTTTACCGGCTATAACATGGGCGACTACTTCCGCTTCTGGCTGGACATGGGACAGCGCATTCCCCACAAACCCAAGATATTCCACGTCAACTGGTTCCGTCAGGACAAAGAAGGCAGGTTTATATGGCCCGGCTTCGGCGAGAACCTGCGGGTCCTCGAATGGATACTCCAGCGAAGCCGCGAAGAGGTCCCCGCGGTACAGACGCCCATCGGATACATGCCCAATGACAACGCCCTGGACATGGAAGGACTGGACATGCCCCGCGAGAGCCTGGCCAGGCTCTTCGAGATAGACCAGGACGAGTGGCTCGAGGAATGCGACCGGGTCGAGGAGTTCTATAATTCCTTGGGCGAGAGGATGCCGCAACGGCTCTATGACGAGCTTCACGCCCTGCGCAAGAGGCTGAAAAGGTGCTGCGGCCCGGAAGGCAAGTTCCACGCCGCCTGGTAAGACAAAAAAACAACGCCATCCAGGGGAGACGGGGGAGGACCTTGTTTCCCCTTTTTTTGTTGAGCGATTGCTCGCGGCTACCGGGCCGGAAGGGCCTCGTTTATTCCGGAACTCCGGCTCGGGGCGATGTCCCGTCTCTCTTGAGCTCGCGGTCAAGGAAGGTGAGGACGGCGTGGAGGTATGGGAAGTCATTGCGGTTTTCCAGGTAGTTGAACTCGTGCTCGGCGCCGGTGACAAAGAAGGCGGTGTGGCGGGCCTTCCTCTTTTCGAGCTCTTTATGGAGCCACTCGGACTCGGGGAACACGGAGTCCGCGGTGCCGCACATTATGAACAGGGGCGGCAGGTTGTCCTTGTCCAGGTAATGGGAGACCGAGGCTTTCTCGTAAGCCTTGGGCTTGGTGCGGGGCGTTCCTCCCATAAAGGCCAGCACCATGGGCCTGGTTACCACCACTCCCCAGATGCGCGGGTCTTCTTCGATAAGGTGCTCGAGCCGGTACAGCCCGTACATGAGGGCCGCGGCCCGGACCTGCGCGTTATGCCCGTTGTTGCCCGAGTAGCTGGGGTCGAAGTAAGGGTCGTCCCACGCAGTGGCCACCATGGCGGCCAGTTGCGCGCCTGCGGAATCTCCCATCACAGCCACCCGGTCGGGGTCCCCGTTATAAGCGGGAGCTTTGTCCTTGGCAAAGATGACCGCGCCCATGGCGTCGTTTACCGCGGCGGGAAAGCGGGCCTCGGTCGAGAGCCGGTAGTTGGCGTTAAAGACCACGTAGCCGGACCGGGCTATCATCCTCATCCGGTGCCGGAACATGCTCTTGTCGCCTATCCCCCAGCCGCCGCCGTGGAAGTACACCAGCACAGGGTAGGGACCGCCCTCGGTGGGCCAGGCTATATCGAGCTGGAGCTCGGAGTCTCCGAACCTGGCATAGGTCACATCATAGATGCTCTCCACCGGCGGGACATACACCACGCTCCCCTCGATGGAAGGCGCAGCCAGGGACAGTAATGTTAAAAAGACCGCTACTGCAACGATCCGAGAAATCCTCATCAGTACAGCTCCTCTTTCAAAATTCCGCGCGCGCCTGGGCAGGTCCTCTGTGCAGGATCAGCTCCGGTTTAAAAGCCACGGCTTAAAAGCTCGAATCGTCCACTACGTGCCGAACCCCTTTGCTGTCGTTTATCCACCACACGTCCAACACCGGGTCATCGTCTATGTTGCCGGCCGCTATCGCGGTGAAGCCCGTCTCGCTTGCAAAAGCCTTGAGGCCCCCCGGAAGCTGAACAGAACCGGAGTCTTCCGGCTGGACCGAGTCTTCGGGCAGAAACAGGGCGTATACCGAGTCGCCCTCCGGCTTCCAGCCCAGGTCCCCGAAGCTCGCCGAGTAGGTCCCGTGCTCGGCAAAGTACTCGGACTGCGCCGCGTGCAAAGCTTCCAGGATTTGAAGGGACTCCGGCTGCTCCTGCGCCGTCTTCTCTTTATCCACCGGTTTCTGCTTGTCGCTGAAAAACTTGTTAAACATGGGAATGGCTAGGACCCCAAGGATTATCAAAACAAACAACACACAGCCGTATTCAAGCTTGTGCCCCCTCGCAGGATCGGCATCTTTCATCTCAGCCCTCCTTTGATACCGAAAAAACCGCACCGGCAGCGCTCCCGCCGGCTTATTCCTTTACGTCATCCCTTAAGTTCTGCACCGTTTTCTTTTCGTCCACCGTCCATACGTCCAGTACCGGGTCGGAGTCAATGTTGCCCACCGCAACTACCCGGTAGCCTTTTTCGCTGACCTCGGGCTTGACGCCTTCCGGCAGCGTGTAAGGACCGCCTTTCTCAGCCTCGATCCGGTCGCCGGGAAGAAAATAGGCGTACCGGTTCTGGCCCGGAGTGTTAAAGTTCAACAGGCCGAAAGTGCCGCAGTAAGTGGCCCGCTCCGCGTAGCAGCTCTCCTGGAGGAAGGAGATCGCGCGCAAGTTGCTTTTGACCTCGCTGCGGTAGCTCCGGGCAAGGCTCTCCTCCGAGTCCTTGCAGGCAGGGAAAGCCCACACCACCACTGCCAAAAAGGCGCCCAGCAACAGTCCGGACAACCATGAATATTTTACAATTAAAACTCGCATAACTTTAAACCGGCTTCATAAGCTGATAGTAGAAACATAACTCATTAGCTTGGGGAAAGCAAAAGGCGGAGGGCCTTGAAGCGCCGTTAATGGAAAGAGTAAGCAAAAGGAAGAGGCCGCATAAAAATGGTGCTCCCAAGGGGACTCGAACCCCTGTTTCCGGATTGAGAGCCCGGCGTCCTAGACCTCTAGACGATGGGAGCACGTCTTTAAAACGGGACCGTTCCCGCTTATTTTTTTTCTGGCTGAGGGACCAGGATTCGAACCTGGACTGCCGGGGCCAGAACCCGGTGTCCTGCCCTTAGACCATCCCTCAGCGACCGGACACCACCTTATTATAAATTTAATTCCGGCTTTGTCAATAGCGGAAAAGGATGA
>JAWOBU010000185.1:0-8833 GCA_046484135.1 bacterium | reverse complement strand
GGAACGGACAAGTCTTTCGTGCTCCACGTGGTCTATGTTGTAATAGGCCAGCGGTTCGCCCCAGGGCGCCTTCTTGATCCGGCCGGTAGTGGTGTCGTCTACTAATGCTCCGGCCACCAGCATGTGGTTCCAGAGCTCCATGAGCTCGAGGTTGTCCCTGCCGATCTGCGGGAATGACAATGCGGTGAGCCCGGGATGGACCACTCCGATGGCGAACAGTATCCCCTCGTCAATGAACTGGTGCACCTGATGGCCCTGGTGTACGCCTTTCCAGTAGTTGATCTCTTCATCAAAGATGCCCACCACCTTGACGTTGGGATGGCAGTGGAAATGCCTACCCACGTTGCCGTTGCACTTCACGCCCGAGTTCATGAGCATCACCGGCGTCTGGAGCGCTCCCCCCGCCAGGACCACAGACCTGGCCTTGACCTTGAGCTTGTGGGAAGTCTTCTTGGCGGTCCGCCGGTCCAGGACCTTCCCTTCCACCCCGGTGGCGATCCGGTTTTTGGTGTTCACCTTCTGGATTTTTACGTCGGTGTAAAGTCGGGCCCCGTTATTCAGCGCCCGTGGAATATAGGTTATGAGTACGGACTGCTTCTTGTCGGTGGGACAGCCGAACACGCAGACCCCTTCGCCGGTGCAGTCCTTCTGGTTGCGCTTGTTGGGGTGGACAAGCCAGCCCAGCTTGTCCGCGGCCTGTTTGAAGAGCATGTCTCCCCTGCCCAGGGACTCGGGGCTTTGGGGAGCGGCGTTGATCCTTTGTTCCACCTTCTCGAACAGGGGGTCCATGTTTTCGGGAGTGAAGCCGGAGAGTCCCATCTCCCAGCGCCATCTCTGCATGACCCGCTCCGGAGGCCTCCAGCACATTCCCCCGTTTATGACGGTGGACCCGCCCACGCAGCGGCCCTCGGAGAATACTATGTTGGGCTTGCCCAGTATTACCGAGCTCCCCGACTCGCGGTAGAGCTGGGGAACGGCCACACCCGGGTCGGTGGAGAAGTCCTTGCTGGTGTAATAGCCGCCTTCTTCGAGGATGACCACGTCCGCGCCGGCCTCGGCAAGCTCCGCGGCGATCGCGCCGCCGCCGGCTCCCGAGCCGACCACGCATACGTCACAGCTTTCCTCTATGTCCCGGTTTATCTCCTGGCCGGTGGTTATCATACCGACTCCTCCTTTGCTTTTTCCGGCTCAGTGTCGCGGGGGATCACCTCCACGTTGTCGAATGCCGGGTACGGTATCCGCGAGTTACGGTCGTATCCCAGCTCCCGGAAGAACCGGCAGGCCTCGTCATCAGCGGGCTCGCCCCGGTTCACCCGCTCGAGGTGCTCATCCAGGTTATAGCCGATGTGGGCCATGGCGTCCGGGTGCGAGTAAAACGCGGTCAAACATACTCCTTTGACCCCCTTGATCAGGTCGCGCCGGAGAGAGAGCCGGGAGTTTATCCATCCCTTTACGTACTTCTCCCGCTTTTCCATGGAGAGGCTGGAGAAGGGCTTGGGGATTCCGGCGAATATAAAGGTCCCGTACTCGAGAAGCATAAGCCCGAGCGGAAACCCGATCCTCATGTGAAATGGAAAATAGCTGTAGAAGTTGTCCAGGAAGTTGAGCATGAAGTCCTCGGCCGGGATGTCCACTCCCGGCTTTCGGGGCTTTACCACCTCGATCAGGGCCCGGGCGGTTTTGCGGGCCTTTTTGGAAAGATGCGCCTCCTTCATATCAGGTCCTCCTCGGCGGCAGGTAATATAATCTTCACATCCTGCACAATAATTTCAATAAGTCGCGGCTAAAGCCGCTCGCACATTCCTCAACACTTTTTAAAGCGACAAAGCACTACCGGACACCATGACATAACCAGCGCTCTTTTGGCAAATCAACCTCTGTCCTTCCCCTCCGTCCGGGCGAGGTAGTTGCCGTACTCGACCATCCTGGCCATCATGCGGGCGGCCTCCTCCGGCTCCTGGATCATCATGAGGCCGCTTTCCCAGTCCGGTCTTTCCCTCCACCTTCCTACCGTAAGAACGGTTTTTTCCGACTGGTCCAGGTACTCGCGGAGGGAGTTCACGAATTCTTCCGCCTCCGCGTACAGCCGGGCCTCTTTTTCCTTGATCTCTTCGTCGGACATGAGGTTCATCTGCCGGAGGGTATCGAGGGTTGATGATCCCTGGGCGGTCACGTTTGCACCTAGAGCGATGACCGCGTCCACGTTGGGGTCTTTCTCCACTATCTCCAGGCAGTCAATATAGGCCTGGTTGGACAGCACCGCGACCATGTCCACCGGGTTCCCGCGGCTCCAGTAGGGGGGAAGAATCTTGTCCAGCTTCTGCAGGGTTTCGTCGGAAAGCCGGGTTATGGTCAGCCCCGCTTCCGCGCAAGCGTCCGCGGTTATGACTCCCCATCCTCCACCGCGGGTGAGGATACCGATCCGGGAACCCTTGGGAACCGGCTGGAGCTCGAGGGCACGCGCCAGCTCGACCACCTGCTTATTGGACTCGGCCATGATGACCCCTGCCTGGCGCATGGCGCCGGCGAACACCTCCATCTCGCCGGCCAGCGCTCCGGTATGTGACGACGCTGCATGCGCCCCCGCACCGGTGCGGCCTCCCTTGTAGACGATCACCGGTTTCTCGCGCGTTACCGCGGGCGCTATATCCATGAAATCGCTGTCCGGGTCCAGCCCTTCCATGTAGCCCAGCACCGCGTTCACCCGCGGGTCCTGGCCGAAGTACCACAGGTACTCCTCGAAGGAGGTGTCCCCCTCGTTGCCGGAGCTTACAAACTTCTCGTAGCCCAGTCCCCGGAGCTTGCCCCGGAAAAGCATGTGGGTGCCCACGTTGCCGCTCTGGGCTATGCAGGCCGCGCTTCCCCGCAGGGGAGAGACGGGAGCCATCAGGCAGTTCATGCTGGGCGAGCTCGAGAACACGCCCATGGTGTTGGGCCCCACCATGAGCATGCCGGCCTGCCGGCAGATGCCCGCGATCTCTTCCTCCAGGCGGACGCCTTCGTCCCCGCTCTCGCTGAAGCCCGAGGTTATGACAATGGCCGCGGGGATGCTCTTTCTTGCCGCCTGCCTCAAGATGTCCGGCACGGTGGACGCGGGGGTAACGATTATGGCAAGGTCAATGGGGCCGGTAAGCTCTTCCAGGGACTTCACCGCCTTTTGACCCAGCACGTACTCGTTTTTCGGGTTTACCGGCAATAACTCGCCATTGAACTCGTCCCCCAGGATGCGGGCCAGGATTATCCCTCCCCATTTGCCCAGGTTATTGGTGGCCCCGATCATGGCCACCCGGCGAGGATTCCAAAGTACGTCCATCCTCGATTTCAACCACTTCCTCTCTCTCATTTTTCAACCTCGATTGCTTACTTCCTCTCCTTCATAAAAACACTACAGCTTTACGACCCCGAGTCCTCGTCCTTGGGGCCTTTTTCCTTTTCCACCTCCGGCATCTGCCGGTATCCCATCAGCATGAACGGGTTCACCGCGGCCGAGCTTATGGTTTTCAGGTGCGCGGAGACCCGCTTAAAACTGCGGATTATTATAAGGATGGCCAACGCCTGCCGGGTCTCGATGTTATCGTCCTCGAAAAGCTCGGTGACCATCCTCTCGTAGTCCTTGACCATCTGGAGATGGCCGTCCATGACCTCGTGGGCGGTCTTGTCGTCGTCCTCGAAAAGGGACTTCTGGGTCTTGGAAAATGCGGAGGTGAGGTAGTCCCGCATAGTTACTATGCGAGGATAGTAATCGTCCTGATATAGAGGGCCGTGCAATCGGCGGTAGAGGTCGAACAGGTTCTTGGAGTGATCGCCGATCCTCTCGATGTTGTTTATGAGGCTTATGAAAGTAAGCTCTCCCACCGGGCTTTTGATCTCGCCCACGGACAAGTGCTCAACCACCCGCTTGCGGGTGTTCACCACCAGGAGGTTTATCTTCCGGTCCCTGGCATAAATATCGAAATCTATGCTCTTTCCTTCCAGGAGCGCCAGGCAACTGGCGTCAAAGACGGTCTGGGCCTGCTCGTACATGGAACGCACGTCCGCCTCGATCACGTCCATCAAGCGGTTGCGCCTGATAAAGTCTATGATGTATTTAATCATTTAAGACCTCCCTTAATGCATTCATCTGTATCAAGTCAAGAAAATTAAAACCAGAGGTACCAGGAAAAAGACCACCCCTACATACACCAGGGCCAGCCAGCGTCTCTCCGCAGTAATCTTGCCAAACCCTTTTGCCAGGGAGATGGGCGCTATTTTCAGGGGAATAAAGATTACCGCCCCGAACAAGTTGAAAAACAGGTGGCATAGAGCGATGGTCACCGCAGTCTGCTGGCCGGTAACCAACGACGCCAGGAGCGCGGTAAAGGTGGTGCCCAGGTTCGCTCCCACCATGTAGGGAAAAACCTTTTCCAGGCGGATGATGCCCGCTCCCAAAAGCGGAACCACCAGACAGGTGGTGATGGAGCTGGACTGGACAATGGCGGTTACTCCCGCGCCGATGAAGAATCCCCGGAAGGTCCCGGTAAACAGGTACCGGTCCACAAGGACTTCCAGCCGGGAAGCCAGCGCGCCCCGCATGATCTTGGTGATGCGCGATAGAGTAAAAATCAACAGGCCCAAAGCCACAATTACAAAGACGACGGCCAGGATCATGCTGCCTTCACCAAAGGCCTTCTCGCCCAGGAATTGTAAAAGGTCCACCGGCGGCTCGACTATGGCGTCAAACGGGCTCTCAAAGGTGGCCCCCTCCACCCCGATAAAGACATTGGAGACAAACTTCGCGCTCCTCTCAAGCGGATGCCAGATAAGCTCCAAAGGCAAAAAGAGAATAACCGTACACAGGTTGAAAAAGTCGTGGACCACCGCGCCGGCAAAGGCCAGCTCGAACTCCTTTTTCCTCTGCATGTGTCCGAGCGACACCACCGTATTGGTTACGCTGGTGCCGATGTTGGCCCCCATGACAATGGGAATGGCCAGCTCCACCGATAAAGTGCCCGCGGCAACCATGCCCACCACGATCGAGGTCGTAGAAGACGAACTCTGCATGATGGAGGTGGCAAGGATGCCGATAAAAAGCCCTACTATGGGATTCTCCGTAAGACGCATGAGCTCGTTGGCGATGTCCTCGCCAAAAAGCTTGAACCCGGCACCCATCATCTCGATGCAAAGAAAGAAAAGATATAATATGAAAAGAAAGTAAACTACCGTGAGGGCCTTGCGCAGGAAGGTCTTTTCGCCGCCCTCCTTTCTCTCCGCTATCATAATAAATCCCTCTTAACTGAAAACATCATTATACTTCTTGCCTCTCGACCGGGAAGGATAAGAGCTGTTTAAGAAAGGTCCATCGGAAACAGTCCGGATAAAGGGTAAGCCAAATCCCCCTTCCGAGTCAAGCCGGCCGGATTATGTGTTGACAACCTTAGCAGGACTTCTTAATTCTTTAAAAGATTTACTTGGTTCTATATTTCCCGGTTAACAAAAGGAGGGCCCCAAATGCCTTTATATCTTGTTCAACACGGCAGGCAGATACCCAAGGACCAGGACCCGGAGCAGCACCTTTCCGAGGATGGCAAGCGGGACGTGGAAGCGGTGGGCCAAGAGGCCCGCGACAAGGGCCTGGAGGTCTCGAGGATACTTCACAGCAGCAAGGTCCGCGCTCAGGAGACCGCTGAGGCCCTGGCCTCCATATTGAACCCCCCGGAAGGCACTGCCCAGAAGGAGGGCATCCAGGCCCTGGACGACGTGAAGGCCATAGCCCCGGAGCTTGATCCGAACGAGAACCTCATGCTGGTGGGACACCTCCCCTTCATGGAGAAGCTGGCGTCCTATCTTATCACCGGCGACGAGTCTTCCCTTGCGGTCAAGTTCCAGAACGGCGGCATCGTGTGCCTGGACAAGCAGGAGGACGCGGACAACTGGCACGTAAGGTGGGAGCTGGTCCCCCGGCTTTAGGGACTCAACACCATGTGGTACCGGGCGTTCTTTTTGACGCGGCCCGGGTCTTTGTCCGCGCTAACGTAGCCGCTTTCCAAAAAGAGCTTGTGCATGTCGTCGTAGTGGGGCGAAAGCCACTGCCCCGACTCGGAGCCGTCTATGACCATTAAAGCCTGGTCCGGTTTCGACATGTCCATGATGTGTCTCTGGCAGGGACCGATCATGGTTTTATAAGGCACCGACCCGAAGCCCGCCACCTTGGCGTTCCGCACGGTATGGTCCGCGCCGAGATGCGCAAATGGACCCACCGACATCTTGTCCCCCTGCAAAAGACCCAGCATGTGGTACCACTTGATAACGTGAATGTCTCCCCACCTGCGCTCCGAGGGAGAGCGGCCCCACTTCCGGTCCACCTTGTGTATGGCGTCCTCCAGCGACTTCACCATCATGTCCGCCCGGTCCTCGATCTCGGGCGTGTCCTTGTCGTCAAAGAAGTCGCACTCGTCATCCACCAGACAAAGGTCCACCACCAGGTTCGAGTAACCCTCCTGCTTCAACGCTGACAGGTCCTCCTTGTCCACCTCGTCCGACATGGTGTTCTCGAACAATGCCTTCAAAAATTCGAAGAATATCACGGGCGCACTCGAGTCCAGCCGGGCCTCGTAGTCCCATTCCCGGAGCTCGCGCGCCGCGGCTTGTACGCGCTCGTCCTCCGGGCTTTCCTTCTCCACCGCCTCCAGGATCATGGGCACCTGCCAGACCGCCCGCCGGACCTGGACGTCGTTCTGGATTCTCTTCATGTCCTCTACGTCGAGCGGCGCCAGTTCCTTTATCATCTCCTGGATGCGCATGGCCCGCCAGGGCTCGGCATAGTGGGTCGAGAACACGTAAGGGTAGTAGCGCGGGTCCACCGCTTGGTTGTTGGCTGTTACCATCCACCCTCTTTCCGGGTCTATGGCATGCGGAAGCTCCATGAGTGGTATAAACCCCTTCCAGTCGAACTCGCCCGACTGGCCGGGCACGGGCAGGACCCCCACTCCCTTGTTTCGGACCGGCACCAGCCCGCCCGGCAAGTAGGCGATCCTGCCGTCAGCGTCGGTCGCAACCCAGTTCTGGTTGGGAAGGTCCACCATGTCCATGGCCTCGATGAAGTCGTCCATGGACTCGCCCCGGTTCAGCCGCTCCAGCGCCAGGGTAATGTTCAGAAACTTGAAATTGTGCTCCATGGACCGGTAATTCTTCATGAACCCGTCCACCGTCTTCGTGGACACGGCCATGTCAAAGGCCCGGGTGTTCCGGCTCATGTCCCACGCCGTCCACCGCAATGCAACAGGAGGCGTGTCCTCCGGTAGAGAAGGAGCTATGTCGTTTATGACCGGGCCGTGCACTGTGTGCCGGATTTCGAGCTCCTTCTCCACCATGCGTTTTCCCACCCGCACCTTGTAGGTCTCCTTGCGGACGAGGAAAGGACGCCACTCGCCTTTGTAGAAGTACTTGCCGGGCCGGTCCGGGTCGGTCTTTTCTATAAAAAGGTCCTGGACATCCGCGCGGGAGGTGGTTGATCCCCATCCCAGCTTGCGGGTGTGCCCCAGCACCACGTAGGGGTTCCCGGCAAAGGTCACCCCGTAAGCGTTGTAGCCGGCTCCTTTCAGCCGCATCATGTAGAAAAGGGACGGCTCCACGTGCTGGAGGTGGGGGTCATTGGCCAGCATGGCCGCGCCGGACTCGGTGAGCTTGCCGGACACCACCCAGTTGTTGGACCCCATGGCGGGATCAATGTTAAGAGCGCGGCGATACAGCCGCTCCGCGGCCAGGAGCGTAGAGGCCGCGTCAGCGGACAGGGAAAGATCGTACCCGATCTCTTCTTGAGACGGCCTTCCTCCGGGCAGAATGTCTCGGGGCGTATCGAGCCGGTTTTTCAACATGGAAGTCGGCACAATGGAGGGGCCGGGCGCGCCGTGAATGGGGAAGAGCCTCCATCCTTTGTCCGGCCCGTACTTCTTGATGGCGGCGTAGCGGGGAAGCTCGACCGCCATGTTCGAGCAGAGCAAGCTCCCGATAAACTTGGAAAAGCTTATGATGTCCCGGACGCGCCAGTGCTCGGGCTTTACTTCGAGTATCTGGAACTCGACCGGCAGGCTTTCAAGCTCCTGCCGGCGGTCTATGTAGGTGTTGACCCCCTCGCAAAAGGCCTGGAGCTGATTGTATACGCGAGGATTGGTCTCTTTAAGCATGGCTTCGCCCAGCTTGCCCAGGTAGTTCATGCCCATGATGCGCTGGTGCTTGTCCAGGCCGGTGGTGGAAAGCGGCATGCCCGCCATCTTGACGCCCGGAACGCTGATGTCGCCCAGAAGCTCCGCGGTGCGGCCTTCGGCAATGGCGCGGAACATGATCATCTGGAAGAGCCGGTCCTGGGCCTGCACGTATCCGGCGGCAAAGAAGAGATCGTGGGGGTTGTCGGCAAAGATATGAGGTATGGCCCATTTGTCGCGATACACGTCCACCCGGCTGTTAAGCCCTGGTATCTCGACCTTGGCGTTGTAGTCGGCCAGTGCCGGCTCCTTTTCGTAGCTTCTCATGGCATTGTAGTGAAAATTGGTCAACAGCGCGCAACCTCCGGCCATAACCAGCACTGCCAAGGCCGCACATATTTTTATTGTCCTTTTCATCTTCAGCTCTCCTTCGTCAACTTCTTCCTGTCAGCCCGAGACCATGTTGTAAAAATAAATAAACAGCCGGTCCGCGACCTCGGGCGGGAGCGAGTTCAGTATCCGGTTTACGCCTGCCATGGACTTGGGAAGCTCTCCGCCTTCTATGCCCGCCAGCTTGAAAAGCCCCTCCAGCTTGTCGCCCTCCATGTTTTGCAGGTCCTGTTCCGAAAGCGCCGCGACCAGTTCCTCCGGGA
>JAWOBU010000010.1:0-11971 GCA_046484135.1 bacterium | reverse complement strand
ACACGCCAGCGGCGGGAGTAGTCGCCCACCAACATCTCCGTCTCCCGCTCATGATCGTTGCTGATCAAGAAGCTCGGCTTCTCTCGCCCCGTGCCCTTGATAATGACCTGCCTTATCGGTTTGGGGAACTTCTTGAGCTCGACCAGCTCTTCATGTACGCAGGGGCCTAAGCTCGAAAGTACGCTTAATCCTGAAGAGCCGGATTTATTAGCGTAAAGACGAGGTAGACGATCAGGCCGGAAAGAATGGTGGCCAAGGCGAATAAGACAACGACAGGCTTTGAGATTATGGAAAAGTAGATGATCCATAAATTTCCCGTGATGAAGAGCAGGGGCGTAAAAGGGTATCCCCATGTCCTGTAAGGGGATTTTAAGTGGGGTTTTTTGAATCTTATAATAAATAATCCTCCAACAGTGAGCATTGAAAAAAGCGCCAGCGTAAAGCCGATGTAGAGAAGAAGGAGATCAAAGGAAGTGGTAATTACTATGAGTACGGCCACGGCGGCCTGAAGATATATGGCGTGTTGTGGGGTCTTGCTTGCGGGATCCACCTTGCCGAATACTTTAAAAAAGACGCGGTCGCGACCCATAGCGTAATATACGCGAGGGCCGGTCAAGATCATTACGCTTAACACCGAAAGCAGGCAAAGCGCCACTGCCCCGCTGAAGTATGGATTAGACTTTTCGCCGAACAAGGCTATTGCCGCTGCAGTGCCCACCTCCATGATCCCGCTCATCTCTTTCGGCGGCAGGGCATATATAAAAACGGCGTTTAAAAGAAGATATAAAAGAATGACCAGTAAAGTCCCGATAAATAAAGAAAGGGGAATGTTTCTCTGGGGACGCTTTATCTCGCCTCCCAAGTAGGCGGCGGCGTTCCATCCACTGTAAGCAAAAGTTATAAACACAAGTGATACGGCGAACTCCCGGGAGAAGACCCTGGAGGAGATGAGTTCTCCATTGAAGTTTTCGATGGAACCGCTCCCCGCAAGAAATCCCCCTGCTATAAAGGCCACGATTACGATTAACTTAAAAATTGTGAGGGCGTTTTGGACCTTTTTGCCGGTGTCCAAACTTCTCCGATGAACAAGTGAAAAAATAAGGATCACGGCGATGGCCAGCAGAATAGAAGGAGAGAAGTGGAGATCGTGCCCGGCAACGGAAAACAGATCGAGCTGCCAGGTATCTTTGATATGGAAAGTCCGGAAGCCGTAGTTGGCGAAAGCCATGGCCGCGGCCGCAATAGGAGCGGAGAAGCCGACGATCAGCGATATCCAACCGGAGAGAAAGCCCGCCGATTTTCCGAAGCTCTCTTTCAAGAAAACATACTCTCCGCCGGCGCGCGGAAATATCGCTCCCAATTCTCCGTAACACAGGGCGCCGCTCAGAGCGAAAATTCCTCCGACAACCCAGCAGAGCAGCATGGCTCGGGGGTCTTTCAGCTCCTCGATAATAAAGCCGGAGGTGGTGAAGATGCCGGTTCCCACCATGTTGGCAATGACTACTATGACGGCTGAGAACAGTCCTATCCTTCTGGCAAGGCCGGGCTCATTGCCGTTCATCAACGAGTGACCTTATTCTCGTGCTTAAGAAAATCGCCGACATAGATAAGATGGAGAAACGTCTGGTCCTGATCTTCAACTTTTTCCACTATGTTTTTTAAAGTGCCTTCCACCAGCTCTTCCCGGTCTTCGAAGCCGGCGTGACAGACCAAGGCGATAGGCGTGTCCGCCGGATAATGGCGGGAGAGGGTTTTAACATGGTCGGCCAGGGTATACCCGCCCACCGTGGGCATAAAAATGACCATGGTGGCCCGGTGGCGTGCCAGGTTTTCTATGCTCTCTCTATTGTCCATGTAAGGCATGTCGGGCATGGTGATGATTACCGATTTGGTGTGTTTCCCGGAGGTGGGGCCTCTTTCCAGGGCCGCATTAGCCGCGTTAAAAGAACTCATGCCCGGCACCACCTCCGGGTCCCAGGCCTGGAACTCTTCCATCACCCATCCCCAGGGGCCGTAGATAAACGGGTCTCCGCCGGCAAGGAAAGCTACTATCTTTCCCTGCTTCAAGGCGTGCTCGGTCCTGTTTATAATCCTTGTCCTTTCCGCCTTCGCGGCCTTCCACATCTCAAGTTCCTTGCCTTTGAAATCAGCCTCTTTCTTGCCGTAGCCCTGCCAGACCTGTACTCCTTCTTCAGGCATTATCAGGTGCTTTTGCTGGAGGTAGGATGAAAACCGTTTTTTCACGCCGGTGTTACAGATGACCACGTCCGCTTCTTCCAGAACCTTCATGGCCCGTACTGTGGCGAGCTCCGGATCTCCCGGCCCCATTCCCGCCAGATACAGCTCTCCTTTGTCTGTACCTGCGATCAAAAGAGAGGGAGAAATGGCCGCCATCAGGACGGTACAGGCGCAAACCGCCGCTAATCTCACGACATTCAAGAGCGATGATTTTTTAAACATCTGTCCCGGGTCCTTTCTATCGGCGGGGGACGCCGAAGGTAATGGTAGTGGCGTACTGATATTCGTCCGCTTTGCTCTTGTCCGGATACGGCAGGCTGTAGTCGGTTTTAAGGGTCCACTGCCCGGCGGCATTGATCTTTACCTCAACCTCTCCTTCTTTATCTGTAATCACGCTATCTTCCCATTTCGCGTCTTTTTCATGATTTTCGAAAGTATGCACCGGTTCCACCATAGTTCCGGAAAGGGCTTGGTCCTTAAGGAGGACTTTAGCCTTGAAACTTTTGTCTTCTTCAAGTGCGGACGGATTGGTAAGGGGAATTATCTCCAGGGGCACTCCCGTCTTCCTGGAAGCGCCCTTGTCCGAGCCCCCCACCATCACCAGCGCCTTGGCGTTGATGATGTACTGAAAGGAGCTTTTAACGTTATCCACGCCTTCCTTAGACTTAAGAAGGTGCTTGCCGTCCTCGGTTATGGTCATGAAACCTTTCTTGTACTGCATTACCGTTATATAGGTCCCTTCTTTCTCCGGAGTGAACTTGTAAACCGAGGTAAAGATTTTTTGGAGCTCGATCTCTTTGCCGTCTGGAGCGATGACATAGATGCGGCGGATACGATCGGGTTTTATGTGCTGGTGGACGGGATACTCGTGTCCGAAGCCCACTTGTATGTAAACGTCCTCTCCAATTGCCGGTGTATAGTTATCAGCGTTCAGCCACAGCATGTGGGCCTTGGCGGACACGGACACAGTCAAAAACGCCATTAAAACGAGCATTGCGGGGAATAGTTTTTTCATTTGTACTCTCCTTGTATTGCGATTTCTTCAGGCCATGTAGTCAAAAAGGCCCTGTTAATTTTTCTTCCACTGAAAATCCAGGTTTTCTCCCACGATAACGAGGTGCTCGAAAGGTATTTCTTGATCGCTGGTTTTCCGGCGGATGTTCGCAAGAGTGCCCTTGATTACATACTCCTTGTCTCGATATCCTGCATAGCAGATTATGGCTATGGGCGTATCGGGCGGATAGTATTCCTCCAGCTTGTCCGCCAAGTCGGGAATTGACAGGCCCATGGTGTAGACGAACATGGTAACCTGATGACGGGCCAAATTTTCTATAGTGTCTTTACCGGAAGCGAAGTCGTTGGCTGTCAGGATGGCTGTCTTGGAAAGGCCGGTCCAGACAACTTCTTTGCCTATGACCGCTTGAGAGGCGTTAAAGCTGCTCAGGCCGGGTATGACTTCGGGATCCAGCTCTTTTAGCTCGGTAAGCGCCCAGGTCCATCTTCCGTAGATCATGGGGTCGCCGTTGTCCAGGATAACCACCTTTTTGCCTTGCCGATGCGCTTCCCTGATGGCTTTTACAACTTTCCGGCGGGACTTTTTTGCTTTCCGAAATCTCTGGAGCTCTTTGCCCTTAAAGTCGGCTTCTGAATGACCGTAACCAAACCAGACAAAGGCGGGCGGGGGAAAACTCATCTTTTGCTTGCCCTCTACAAGGTGCGAAAACCTTTCGAGGTGAGAGGAGACTCCGATGACCAGGTCGGCTTTTTTTACAGTGTTGACCGCCTGCAAGGTCGCCAGATCAGGGTCGCCGGGTCCCATTCCTACGAGGTAGAATCCGTGCTTCGGCAGATCGCTTCTTTCCGGGGCAGGCTGGTCCGGCTCCTTTTTGTTGCACGAGATGATTAAAGCAAGAAACAGGACCGCAACTGCCGGAAACAGGGCCACAAGCTTTTTCTTTTTCATGACTTTACTCCGGGAGCGAATTTCTTGATTAATAGTTTCTAACCGTAAGCCTTACGCCATAAGTGGCGTCCGGCGCAGGTACGCCCCATTTTTCTTCATAATCGTGGTCCAGCACATTATTGGCATAGCCTTTCAGGATGATTTTGTCTTCCATGAAGCTCTGCTCGACTCCCAGGTCAACAGTGGTGAAGGCTTCGATGTCCTTGGTTTTGATATTTCCGGTATAATCTTCAATCCGGGTTTCTCTTGCGTCCACCCATCTTACATCGGTAAGGAGGGCGGTGTTTTCCAGGGCGTCCCATCTTACTCCGGCGTAGGCTTTGTGGCGTGGAAGCTCCTGCAAGTCCACGAAGTACTCGTCATCAGGTACTGGCACCGCTACCAACTCGTGGTCCTGGTAGGTATAGGCCATATAGCCGCTGAGCTGGTCCTTGAAGTCGAAGTTGGCCTCGAACTCGCCGCCGTGGACTATGGCCCGGTCAATATTAAACACCGCGTCTTCCAGCCTTCCTTTCATATCGGCCGATCTGGCGTTCAGGACCTGGTTTGAGGCTATGTAGTTTTCTATGTCGTAGTAGTAGTAAGAAACCTTCATCTCGAGGGACTCGTTTATGGTATGGTTTACTCCTCCCTCGTACTGCATGCCGGTCTCCTTGTCCAGGTACTGGCCGGTGTCGTAGCCCATGCTGTTGTACTCCTGCCATACCGGCATCCGGAAGACCTTGCTGACGTACACGAAGCCGGTGGTATCCGGGCTGAACCGATAGGTCCATCTTGATTTGGGAGACCACTGGAAGAGGTAGTTTTTATTGCCGGTCCAGTGCATCTCGATGTAGTCGTAGCGGGCCCCCAGTGCAATGGTGAGCTTGTCGGTGGCCTGGTACTCGTCCTCTATGTAGTAGCCGCGGGAACGGATTCTGCGAAGGTCATCGCCGGTCGAGGTACGAAGCGGCGTCTCCAGCCGATACCGTACTCCTATGTCGTTTGCATCAAAGCCGACCAGGATGTCGTGGTCTTCAAACAGGGTAAACCGGTCCTGCACGATAAGCCCGTATGTGGTTACGACGAAGTCCCACTCGTTCTCGTAGTTTCCATAGGTAGGCGCGGGAGGAGGAGAGACCATACCCCATTGCCAGGTCTGTTGATACTTGTCCTCCCAGTTCTTATACCAGGTGACCCTCCACTCACCTATCGGGGACGGCTGCTTGAAGGTAACATCGTAATATTCACTGGTCCTCTCAAAGGTGTTGTCGTGATCGTCGCTGTAGTAATAATCAATGGGCATGGCGCCCGACTCGACCTCGGGCCAGTCATCGTCGTATTCCGCGCCGTTCGGACGGTCTTCGTCGTTCATCACGTAGAGTTCCTTGTCCTGCCGGCTTAACTTGTAGCCCGCGCTGATGGTGCCGTCAGTAGGCAATTGATATGACACCCGCAAGGCCATGTCCCACATGTTGTAGGCGCTGTTGCGAAGGTATCCTTCTGAAGAACGATAGCCCCCGGCAATGGAGTAGCCGAAGTCTTTAATGTTGCCTGCAGCCCGGACCCCGTACATCTGGGTGTCGTAAGAAGAGTAATCCGCATACGCCTCTGCCTCCGGAATCATGTCCTCCCCGTCCGTACCCGTCTTGGTGATAATGTTGATGTAACCTCCCATGGAGCCCGGATACTCGGCGTAATGAGAGCCTTTAAGTATTTCGATCCTGTCAACATTCTCCAAGGTCAAGGAGTTCCAGTCCACCAGGTTGAAACCCATGCCCCCGGCGTTCCTGACCGGCCGGCCGTTAATTAAAACCTGGTAGCGCGTGCCGTCAAACCCCCGGAGCCGGACGGCATCCTCTCTGTCGGAGTTCGCCGGGTCTCCCCTTGCCAGGTCAACTCCAGGTACCGTTTCCAGCACATCCAGCACGGTCTGCTCGCGCGAGGCAGTGGAGCGCTCGTCAAGCTCGATTATGGTCTTGTCTTCTTCCACTTTTACGCCGCTTTCCGGCGCTGCTTCTTCTTCCACCACCGTGGGCTCGAGCTCATAAGCTTCCTCTTGAGCATACACCGGTACAGACCAAAGACACGCCACAAAAAAGCCGATTGATAAAACCGCGGACAAAAACCTCTTCATTAAACTCCTCCTTTATCTTCTTCCATGGGTGTTTTTATCTTATGCGGAAGACCACCGGCACGATCACTTTGCAGGCCACCCGTTCTCCGTCCATCCGGGCGGGCACGAACCGCCATTTTTTCACCGCCTCCACTGCTGCGCTGTCAAGCTCGGAGCCGAGACTTTTTATTACTTTGGTCCTTCCCGGCCTGCCGCGTTCGTCAACGACAACTTCGATCTTGACTACTCCCTCCACTCCTTTATCCAGGGCCTGGCGCGGATAAGCCGGCTTTTTCCTGACCAGGTAGCGGGGAGGTTTGCTCACCTGGGGCGCCCGATACGTCTCTTTAACGTCTTCCGGCTCGGTGAACTCTTCTTCAGGCTCCTTCATGAGCTTGTTGCCCACCGGCACCGCTTTTTCTCCTTTATCCGAGACACTGTTTTTATCAACGCCGAAGACCTCTTTCACCGGCTTGTCGGGCGGCTCTTCAGCCGATTTATGGGTCTTGGGCTCCGGCTTTTTCACCTGGGCCAGGGGCGGCTTTTTTTTCTTTTTGGGGGGCTTCTCAGGAGGAGGTTCCGGCTTTTTCTTTTTGTCAGGCTTCTTGGTTTTCTTTTCGGGTTCCGGTTTCGGAGGCGACTCTTTCACCGGCTCCGGCTTTGGCTCTGGCTTAGGCGGGGGAGGCGGCTTCGTAATTTCTTTTTCCACCACCTTGACCTGGTAGCTGTCCCGGTCGGGTTTTTCCTGCACCCCGGCAACCTCCACCAGGCCGTAAGCCGAGCTGAAAAGAGAAGCGACCACCAAAAAAGCCACCGGCCATCCCCAGTTAAAGCCGGTTTTGTAAACACCGATCCGGAACGGCCTGTTCATGTCCTCGACAGGCGGCCTTTTCATTCCGGTGCGCAACCGGGATAGGCGGCGGTTTTTCAAAACTACTCCTCTTTCTGTACGTTCAAGGCAAAGTCCTTAACGCCCGCCGTTTTAACCAGGTCAATGATCCAGATCACGTCCCGGTACTCGACACTCCCGTCAGCAGCCACAATGGCCTTGACTTCAGGGTTTTTTCTCACCGCTTTTTGAAGAGAGCTCATGGCTTTTTCGGCAGTGGTTTTCTCGCCGTTCATGTAGAGGTTCCCGTCGTCGTCCATGACCAGGGCAAAGGCTTTGGCAGGCGGGTCTTCCGCTGTCTTGGCTTTGGGAAGCTCTACCGGTATTGCCGGAGAGTACATAAAAGTGGCGGTTACCATAAGTATTATTAAAAGAACCAGCATAATGTCCACCAGGGGAACTATATTAATCTCGGACATTATCTCTTCGTCGTCCCATTTATTAAGAACCGCCATTGCCGTCTCCCTCTCGGCCGGCAGCAGTGCTCCTCTCTGCTTCAGGCCAGCCGGAGCCGCCTTCTTTTTGTAAGCAAAGATCGAGCTGTCTGGACAAAAAGAGCTTGAACATGGACTCGGTGCCGTAAAGAACTGACTTGGTCCTGGTTTTGAAAACATTGAAGATAATCACCGACGGAATGGCAACTAAAAGACCTACGGCTGTGGCCACTAATGCCTCGGAGATTCCCACCATCACGATCGAGGTGCCGGCTTGTTCGGCTAGGGAAAGATCGTGAAAGGCCTTGATTATACCCAGCACCGTGCCGAAAAGTCCGATGAAGGGGGCGTTCGAGCCTACCGTGCCTACAAAGCTAAGCCCGCGCTCCAAACGCTGTCTCTCTTCCATGAGACGAGATTCAACAATCTCCTGCACGGCCTCGGGAGCGCGGTTAGCATGTTCCAGGGCTTCCGAAACCACCTTCCCCGCTATGGTCCTCTTCGACCGAAAAGCCTGCCGGGCTTTTTCAAGGTCTCCTTCCGCCAAGCAATTGATAAGCTCCGAACGTGTCTTGTTAATTGCGCCGCCGTAAACCGAAAAATAAATAACCCTTTCTATAAGTATCAAAATACTGATGCCGCCCAGCCCGAAAAGAAGCCATAATACCCAGTCAATTCCAACCTCCATAAGAGACATAAGCCTGGGAACCAAGCTATTTTCAGGGGGGTAGGCCCCGCTATTGGCGGGCGAGCTTAAAGATTTGTTTTCCGGGGGAGTTTGTGAGGCAGGCGGACCGGCAACCGTGGTGCCGCTCGTTCCGTTGCCGGCGCCGACATTTTCTTCTTTTTCTGGAACACTCGATTTGTCTCCGTCACCCGCCGTTTTACTTTCTACGGATGATCCGCCTTTTAGTTGCTTTTCTTCAACAGCCTTTTTTTCACCCCTTCCTGACTGGGGCAGAAGAAAAAAGGCAATTAATACGATTGTCCAGATTACTTTTCTCATGGCTCCGCCTGTAGCACGATTTAATAAATCATAGCACTCAAGCCGGGAGTTGTCAAGAAAGAATCTTTTGTGGAGTTCCCCCGTTTTTATAAAGGAGTTACTCCATTTTCTCTTTTTGGATTTCAATTTTCATTTTAAGATTGCTCTCTTGTAACTAAATTGTGAAAGCGAGATATGGAATTTGAACTCGGGGTGGGTTCACAGGGTGGTCCCAGTAGGGTGTAATACTACCCTATGATTCAGTAATCAACCTTGATAGCTGGTTATTCTTCTCCCGGCTATCAGTGCTTGTAAGGCCTGGAAGTATGCGGAAGAGTGAACCAGAGCAGCTTTCTCTTCCTCTCAATGGTCTTGGACAGTCTCGGCCCGCTAACAAAAGGGGACCTCAACCTGAGAACAGGCTTTTTGCCTCCCTGACTCCCTGTTTTATAAGAGGGCAAGCTCCAAGTCTGTCCTGTTTGGGAAGTGAGAGCCAAAAGGCTTTTCAGGGAATCTTGCAAATAAGGGGAGGGGTTTGTTTCAAAGCCGGATGCTTTCGATCACGTCGTGCATGTCTTCCCTTCCCACCAGCGATAAGAAGATGTCCTCCAGGTGGGCCTCTTCCGGTTCGGCGCTCCGCTTTCGAAGCTCCTCCATGGTCCCTTCCGCGATGATGCGGCCGTGGTCTATGATGGCCAGGCGGTCGCACATGCTCTCCGCTATCTCCAGGGTGTGGGTGCTCATGAACACTGCTCCGCCTTCGCGAGCCAGCTTTCGGAAGGTGTCCTTTAAAAGCCGCGCTCCCTTGGGATCAAGCCCTACCATGGGCTCGTCCACGATGATGCACTTGGGCGAGTGGATGAAAGCGGAGGCCATGATAAGCCGTTGCTTCATTCCGTGCGAGTAGCTTTCCACCAGCTCGTTCCCCCAGTCGGAGAGGCTGAAGAAATCGAGGAGCTCCTCCATTTTGGGGTCCACCTTTTCCTTTTCCATGCCGTAGAGGCCGGCCATGAAGCGGAGGAACTCTTCTCCGGTGAGCTTCTCGTACAGGTAGGGCCGATCGGGGATAAAGCCGACCACGCTCTTGGCGGCCACCGGCTCTTTGACCAGGTCGTGTCCGTCTATGTACACCTTTCCGGAGGTCGGCTTTAAAAGACCGATCAGCATCCGGATGGTGGTGGTCTTGCCCGCGCCGTTCGGTCCCAGGAAGCCGTAGATTTCGCCGGCGTTTACTTCCATGTCCACGCCGTCCACAGCGCGGACGCGGCCGTAGTGCTTGGTCAACTCAACCGTCTTTATCAAAGAACTTCCTGCACTCAATGATACTCCTCCACTTGTACTTTAAGCTTTCCGATCACCCCCATCAGGCTGGTGATGTTGCCGACCTTTCCCTGTCCCATCTTTATATGGACTGCGTCCGCGGGAAGCTGGTTAAAAGTGGGGTCCGCAGCCACCCACTTGCCTTGTCCGTCCTCGCCGGCAAGGTAGGCCTCGGTCCAGGCGTGATAGTAAAACCCTTCCACCAGCATCTCTTCGGAGTAAACTATGCCGTAAACCGGCCGGGCGGGTATTCCCGCGGCCCGGCACAGGGCCGTGAAAAGAATGGTGTGCTCCTTGCATGCCCCTTTTTTGCTCTCCAGGACCTCCAGCGCGGAAGGTATGGTGTAGACCATGGATTTGTCCATGGTGCTATCCATGTAGGACAAAAGGTTTTCCACCGCGGGTACCGCCCGGGTAGCGCCGTCCAGTGCCTTCTGGGCGGCTTGTTTTATGCGGCGATGGTCCGACTGGATATGCGCGGAAGGCACGAGCGAGGACCGGAACTCTTCAGCTTTGTCCGGCAGCGAGTCCCGGATGGGTATTTCATACCCTTTGGCGGGCAAGGCGCTTTCCACGCGGACCTCGACGGTAGACCCGTTCGCGGTTTGTCTTCCCGCTGCGGAAAGCTCCAGCTCTTCAAGGGAGATGTTTTTCAAGCGGGCTTTTAAATAGACGACCTCTCGGGGTTTGATGATGGCAGTGCTGGAAGGCACGCGCAAGGACAGGAGCATGTCCGTGCTTTCCGCCTTTTCCCAGTCCACCTCCAGGGCCTGTTGCCTTCCTTCCAAGAGGATCACGAAGCCGGTGGCCGGGTCGTAATTCTTTATGATCTTGTTGTCGTCCTTCGAGAACCACAGCCAGGTGGTATGGGAGTTCATCTTCATGCGGGCCTTGTATGCCGGCACCTTGCGGTCGCCGATTTTTACGGCGTCTTCTTCCATTATCTCGACGGTTACCGGCAGCTTCTGACTCATGGTGGGCTCGAAAACGGGGACCGAGATTTTATCGCCCGGCTGGGGATCGGCAAGCCGGGCCTCTATCTCCCAATCAGTGCCCAGGGACACGGGATGTTCAAAGCGAAGCTGGTGGGAAGCCTTTTCTCCGCCGGTCATGAACTGCATGACTAGGTTGTTTCCTTCCATGTGGCCTTTGCTCTCGAGAGTCATGGCGGGCGAGATTATCTCGGCGTGATAAGACTTCAAGCGATACCGGCTGTCCAGCCTGCCGCGAAGGTTCTGGCGGATGTCCTGGCGGGTCCCCATCATGTTAAGACGGACGCGCAGCTTGTACCATACCCGGTACTCGTCGCCTTCCTTCTGGAGACGCGAGACAGCGTAGCCGATCTTGGTGTCCTTCATGTAGATGCCGCTCCAGCGCTCCTTTTCCCACTGCTCGTCCGGGCTGACGGTGGCGCCGGGGCTTGTTGCGGGCGTTTGGGGTGTTGTCTCCGCCTGCCGGTGCTTGGCGAGGTAGACGCCCATCACCCCCGCCCATACGGCCAGGATCACTATTATCACGATGGTTAAAACCCGGGAATTCTTTACGCTCTTTGCCATGCTCCATCCTTTCGGCCGGGAAGAACAAAACGTACAGCTTCCGGACAAGCTTAGATCAGAATAACTAAAAGTCTTAAAGCTTTCAACAACATGTTTTGTGAAGTTCCGCCTGTTGCCGCTTTGGAGCCACCCAGCGACCCACGGTGGAGCGGGGCTTGGCAAACGGTTTTTCGATGCGGTGGTTGCTGACGCTTTGTACGCACAAAAGCGGTTTTTCAAGTTCGTAACCGGCCAGGGCTGGGACATTGTGGTCTACCTGAAAGAGAACCAGCCCGGTCTTCTCGCCGAAGCCGGCCGGCTTACCCATGGCCGGGAGGCCGATTACTTGCATAAGGAGGGCGAAAGATACTCGCGGAGGTTGTGGGACGAGTTCGAGGTATATTGGGACGCGGCCGGAGCAAGCGTTCGGGTGGGCCGGTCGGTGGAGAACAAACGGTCAAACCGCATCGAGTGCGGCAAGAAGACCGCCGTGTTCGAGACCAGTGAAAACT
>JAWOBU010000257.1:0-6191 GCA_046484135.1 bacterium | reverse complement strand
TACCAGGTTCTCGCAGTACCGGCCATGGCGTGGGTCCTGGTGTCCGCTACCCTGCTGGTTCCACTGGCGGATGTCGCCCACGAGCACCGGGCCTACCCCTTGGTCGCAGTGGTTTGCGGAGCGCTGTTCGCGGGTGTTCTGCCGGAAATTTATAAAATCCACAGATGGAAAAAACCGGTTATTGTCGCGTCCGCGGCTATTATCCTGTTTTTTGCTTTGCAGACCTTTTCGAGAAATCAGGACTGGGAAAACGAGCTCCACCTGCTCTCCGACAGCATGAGAAAGTCCCCCCAAAAGCCCCGCGTTATCTATAACTACGCGGACGAGCTCAAGTGGTACGGAGAGTTCGATAAAGCGCTGTTCTGGTATAAAAGGCACCATGAAATGGAGCCGGACCGGCAGGACACCCGGGTGATGATAGAGATGCTGGAAAAAAGGCTCGGCGAGTAGGGTTTATCTTTTCCGGAGATAGACAAGGCCCGTAACCAGGAGGAACAGGAAGATCCAGGCGGCATGGACCCACCATCCGATCCGGAAGCTTACCGGTTCGTACCTCATCTTTATCTTTTTGTCCTCCTTCTCCAGGAACATACCCTGCAAGGCACCGTCCGTGCGAAAGATGCGCTTTTCTTCCTCCCCCGAGTATGCCCGCCAGCCGGGGTAGTAAAGGTTGGAAACCACCGCGAAGCAGCGGTCCGGGCAGCGGGCGCGAAAGGAAAGCCGATCCGGCCCTTCCCGGATCGCGCTTATCTTGGCGGCAGACAGATGAGAGAGTTCCTTTCCCAAAGACTGCACGAAGGCGGTTTCGGTCGGGTCTTTTTCAAGCAGGTTTGAGACGGCGCTCGTAAGGCTTCGAGCGGGAACGGCCCGGCTGACGCTGAAAACGCGGGCCATGGCGTCCCGGTTCTCGTACACCCGGAACTCCCGGTCATATACCTTGTCCAGGCCGTGCTCGGAAAGTCCGGGCGATCCGGCAGGCATAATGTCGGGTTCGCTCCACACTGCGTAGTCGCATTTCTGCGAGTCCTTGGGGCCGGGCAGGGAAGCCAGCGCCAGCGCTCCTCCGCCTTTTTCGTGCCAGTAAAAAGGAAGCCAGCTCCTCTGTCGGCGAGGCTCCACAAAGCGGGTATAGATAAGCCGGGACGTCTCGTCTCCGGTTTTTAACGCGGTCATGAAAACACCGTCATGGTCCGGACATTCGAGGGCCTTGGGCATCACCGCGGCGTAAGCGAACGCCCGGCCCGAAAGCTCCGGATTATCGAGCCGCTGTGTCATGCTGGCAGGAGAGTGGGTGATGATTGCTTTTTTGAAGCGGCCGTTGATGGTGATCTCCGAGGGAGTCACGTAGTTATGCGCGGGCGCGGTGATCTGGTATCCGGTTGCCCGGTCCAGAAGGGACTTCGCCCCCGGCCGGCCGCGGGAGAGCAGGTAGCGCACGTTAACAAGGTCGAGCAGACCGTCGGTTACGTTCTCCCATTCCAGGTCGAAGTAGAACTTCCCTTTTTCCAGGAACCCATGCATCATCCGCCGGTCGGTGTCCCAGCCGTTAACCCGGCCCATGAAAAGAGCATAGTTTTTCACGTAAACCGGGCTCTGGTCCCGGATGTCGATGAGACCGTAAAGCCCGGCGAGGTTGGGATGAATGATCCTTTGAGAAAGTCCCCAGATGCGGAAGGGCGCATCTTCCCTTTCCTTCATAAACTCCGCGGCCGGCGGCTCGTTCAGCTTGTAAGCATGAGGTCCGAACAGGGGCCGGGCCAGGTTAAAGTAAAGCGCAAGCTCCAGGCCGGCACCCAGGATAATCAAGCCCGCCATAATGCTGCCCTTCCGGGAAGGAAAGCGGCGCCAGAGTATCGTCCCGCCGGCAATTATAATCAAGGCGGCACCCACTGCGCCCGTCATGGCAAAAAGCACCAGGTTCGAGCTCAACAGTTCTCCGCGAAAGATAAAGGCATGTCCGGCAATCCATGCCAATATGACCGCTGCCGCGACAAGCGCCTGTTTTCTGGCCCTCGAGCTTGACAGCACCATCTCGAGGCCGATTCCCCCCAGCATGGCGGCGGCATGGGCTAGATAGGGCTGAGTGTACCTGAAGTTCTGCAATCCTTTGACCAGTGGAAGATGATACAGCAGGGTAAAGGGCGGGATCCCGAATATCACGCCCGCGATTACGAGCGCCGCTCCCGTGAAGAACAGGCCGGGAATGGCCAGATGCCTTTGCCTGGCCACTGCCAGCACTGCCAGGCACGATGTCACCATCCCGAGGTAAGCCGGTATCAGGGTAAGCTGTTCCAGGTTTTCGAGTGAAAGGTTGGGGGTCCCGGCCATCCAGTAGTCGAATACCGGCGTGACCAGGGCGATCCCGGCGCTTATGGGGATATGGAGTCCGCCGAGCTCCGGCGGGTGAAAGTTCCAGCTTTGGGAGAAGTACTCCATGAACGGAAGTATGCTCTCCCAGTCCATGAGCATTCCGGAGAGGGTCATGGCTGACACGATAAGCACGGGCTCGGCGATCCTCCGGAACGGCCGGCGCCGGTTGCGGCCCTGGCTGTAATCCATGAGCACGTAAAATAAGTCCAGATAGATAATGGCGTAAAACGAGCTCACCGGGTTGTTGTCCAGAAAGGACGCGGTAACAACGGTGGCCACAAAGTAAAACAGGCTCCTGCGCCTTGCGCACCTTACGGAACAAAGCATGACCAGGGGGAACCACAGGGCCACATTCATGTCCGGCAGGTTGTGGAACACCCGGAAGTAGCCGCACAGCATGTAGGAGACCGCTGCGAACATAGAGCCGTGAAACCCGAGCGGCAGCTCCCGGGCCATGAAAAAGCAGAAGATGCCTGCGCACAAGAAACGGAGCAGGATGTAAAGCTCCCACCCGGCCATGGAGTCGAGAAGATACGCCGGGAGCTTGAGGGGAAAGTCGCTGATGCCGAAGCTGGGGGTGATATGGGGAGCGCCGAACCCCCGCGTTACATCCCACAGAGGGAAGTGGCCGGATTGAAACGCGTCAATCACTACCTGGTTGCCGGGAAAGAATGTGTAAATGCCGACCGGGTCCCAGATGACCTCGGTAAAAAGAAGCCGGCCCGTCAAGTAATGGCCCATCACCGCCAGCAGAAGAAACCCCGCCAGAATGAGAATCGCGTACAAAGCCTCCTTGAAAGAGACGCGGGGGGAAGAGTTCGGCTTAAGGCACTCCGGTGTCAGGTTCTCCATCGCTTCCATTATAACCTCAAATTCTATGACGGCGACAGCAAAGCTTGTCGCAGTGGGGAGGGAGTTTTGTTATAATAGCCGGCATCGGTTTAATAAGATGAAACAGGAGAAAAAGAAGATCGCGGCCGCCGTCTCCGCAGTGAACCAGTACCTGGAACAGGAGAGGGCACAAGAGCTTGAAGAGCGGGCCCCTACTCCTTTCCCGTCTTTGTGGGCCTACTCCGGCCGGCAGGAGATCATGGCCGGCCGGGCGCTCTTAACCTCCGGGTTCTTCAAGCATTAGCGCTTTGTTAATCTTCCGGCTTCGTTTCCGAGTTGATACTCGGTAGTGCAGGAGGCTATAGTCGCGAGTTAAGAGTTCGGTTTAATCGTCCCTAAAGGAGGATAGGTTCATGGCCAGGAAGTCCACTTCAAGCCGTAAGTCCACGGCGAAAAAAAGCGCATCCAAGTCCACCAAAAAAACCTCCGCTAAAAAGTCACGTCTTCGCATCATGGACACCACTTTGCGGGACGGGCACCAGAGCCTTCTCGCCACCCGCTTGCGCACCGAGGACATGCTGCCCGTGCTCGAGCTCATGAACCGGGCCGGCTTTGCCGCCATGGAGGTGTGGGGAGGGGCCACCTTTGACGTTACCACCCGCTATTTGAACGAGGACCCCTGGGAGCGGCTCGCCGTCATCAAGCGCCATCTTCCGGACACTCCCCTCCAGATGCTTCTTCGGGGACAGAACCTGGTCGGGTACCGCCACTACGCGGACGACGTGGTGGAGGCTTTCGTGGAGAAGGCCGCGGAGACCGGCATAGACATCTTCCGCGTGTTCGACGCCTTGAACGACGAGCGGAACATGCAAAAGAGCTACGAGGCCATAAAGCGCACCGGCAAGAGCATCCAGGGGACCATCTGCTACAGCCTTACCGAGCGCCGGCTGGGCGGTCCCATCTACAACCTGGACTACTACCGGCAGAAAGCCCGGAACCTCGAGGACATGGGCGCGGACTCGATATGTATAAAGGACATGGCCGGCATCCTGTCTCCTTATGACGCCTTTGAGGTGGTGAGTGTCCTAAAGAGCGAGGTCAAGGTCCCCCTTCAACTTCATACCCACTACACCTCGGGCATGGCTTCCATGAGCTGTTTGAAAGCGGTGGAAGCCGGGGTAGACATCATAGACTGCGCTCTGGCTCCGCTCGCTCTTCGCACCAGCCAGCCGGCCATCGAGCCCATACTGTCGGCACTCTCCGGAACCGACCGGGACCCCGGTCTCGACCTGAAGCTCTTAAAGCAGGCCGGAGATTACCTGGAAAAGATCGGGCCCAAGTACCGCGATTACCTGGACACCTCCAAGATGGCCTGCATTGACGCCGGCGTCCTTATCCACCAGATCCCCGGAGGAATGCGGTCCAACCTGACCAGCCAGCTCCGGGAAGCGGATGCACTGGACCGGCTGGAGGAGGTGTTCGAGGAACTGCCCCAAACCAGGAAAGACCTGGGATACCCGCCCCTGGTAACGCCTTCCTCCCAGATCGTGGGGACCCAGGCGGTCATGAACGTGCTGTTCGGAAGGTACGAGCGCGTAACCGAGCCGGTGAAAGACTACCTGGCCGGCTTGTACGGCAAGCCTCCCGGAAAGGTGGACCTGGAAGTGAGAAAGCATTGCCTGAAAGGGCACAAGTACCAGAAGCCAATCACCAGGAGGCCCGCGGACCTGATCGAGCCGGAGCTGCCCGCGGCGCGCCAGGCTGTGAAAGACCTGACCGGCGATATAGGCGACATCCTGATTTACGCCCTTTACCCTTCCACCGGCCACAAGTACCTGAAGTGGAAGCACGGGGTTGAGACACCCCCGCCGGAGGTAAAGCCCAAGTCCCTGGAACAGGCGCAAAAAGAAATCGAGCTCATGGAGAAAGCCCGGAAGGGAGAGTTGATTGAGCCTCCCTCCAAGGAGCCGCCCGAGAAGTCAGGCGCCGCTCGCACCTTTAACGTGTTCGTGGACGGCGAGTACTTCGAGGTAGAGGTGGACCCGCAAGGAAAAGCAATAAGCGCCTCTCCGGCCGGAAAGCAACAGGCTTCCGCGCAAGCTCCGCAGGCTTCTTCGCAACCGGCTGCCGAGCGGGAGCAGTCATCCCCGGCGCAAAAGAAGACCGCGGAAGCACCGGCGTCCCCCGGCGCGGTTACCGCCCCCATGCCCGGCATCATCATCGAGTACCGGGTCAAGGAGGGCGACTCGGTCCAGGAGGAGGACGTTCTTCTCATTCTGGAAGCCATGAAGATGCAGAACGAGATCAAGGCCACCAAAGCGGGCACGGTGAAAAAGATAGCTTGCAATGAAGGCGACCGGGTGGGCAAGGGAGACCTGCTCCTGGAGATAGAGTGAGTTCCCCGCTTTTATAGATATGTCCTTTACTATTGCTCTCGTGACTTCCGCCTCCCAAAGTGCATGGATAAGCTCGCTGCGGCAGATGATGGACGTCCGGGGAGTGGAAGTTAAAGTCTTTTCCGGCTCGCCGCTGCCATGACTTGCGGCCCCTGGACCCCGCGGCGTGGTTTAAGTATCTTGCCTTTGTTTTTAAGCGCCCTTCCATATCGCCATAATTTCTTTTCCCCTAACATTTTAAGTATTTCTCTCTTTCTTCAAAGGATATAATAAAATTTTGCACTTTTCTCTTGACATTTTCCCATATATGGTATAGATAGGAAGGTGAGAGGCTAGATAAAGGAAATTACACAGGGAAAAGGGGAAGAAGAAATGGAACCATTGTACGTTTGCCCGGACTGCCTGGAGGACTTCCAATTTGTCAGGTTCGAGGTTGATCCTGTTACATTAGAGCACCGAGGCATATTCAGTTGCGCGTGCGCCTACAACCTTACCAGGGAGAACATTGAAAGGGGAAAATTTAAGGAATGCCTGGAATACCACCTGGGCAACTGCAAGGCTCCCTGTATCGGCAACCAGAGTGAAGCAGACTAT
>JAWOBU010000243.1:0-20556 GCA_046484135.1 bacterium | reverse complement strand
CGACGCTCGCGGGAATGCTGGTGCAATCGCTTGCGGAGACGCTTCTGGCGGTGGTGCTGTGCTGGCTCAAGAAGCCGGGCATGCCTCTCATCATGGGCGGGGTCACCACGGTCATGGACATGATGACCACGACCTACTCATATGGAGCGCCCGAGCTGTCTCTGGCCTGCGCAGCCAACACCGACATTTCCAAGTGGGTGGGCCTGCCCATGTTCTCGACCGGCGGGTGCTCGGACTCGAAGACGGTGGACGAGCAGACCGCGGCCGAGTGCGCTACAAGCCTTTTTTACGCCTATTTATCGGGCGCGAGCCTCATCCACGACGTTGGCTATATCTGCTCGGGGACCATGTCTTCTCTCGAGAGCCTGGTGTTGAACAACGAGATCATCGGCATGGTCAGGCAGTTCGGCACCGGCGTAAGCACGGACGAGGCCCACCTGGCCCTGGACGTGATCGCAGAGGTAGGGCCGGGAGGCGAGTATGTCACCCACGACCACACTTACCAGCACTGGCGGGAGTGGTTCATGCCCAAGCTCCAGGACCGGGCCGACTGGGACACCTGGAACATGGAAGGCAAGAAGACCATGCTCGACCGGGTAGTGGAGGAGACCGACCGCATCCTCGAGACCCACGAGCCGGAGCCGCTGGACGAGAAGCTTGAGAAGGAGCTGTGGGAGTTGATCCACGCCGCGGACAAGAGGCACTCGTAATGGCGGTAAAACCGCGAACAGAGCTTACGAAGGAGATTCGGATATGGATCGGGTAAACTACGAGATTAACCTGACCCCCCAGTTCAGGTTTTTAAGCGATGATCAAAGAGAAGAGATTTACTACGGCATCTTGAGGACGCTCAACGACACGGGCGCGGACGTACACCACGAAGGCGCCCGGGACCTTTTCAAGAAAGCGGGCTGCAAGGTGGACGGAATGCGGGTGCGCATTCCGCATTATATTGTGCAGGAGGCGCTGTCCACCCTTCCCAAGACCACCACCATCTGGTCGTGGGAGAACGAGCCCAAGTGCTTCGTGGAGAAAAACCGGAGCTACTTCGGTCCGGGCCCTACGCCCCCCAACTTTAATGACCCGGACACCCTGGAGCGTCGTCCCTACCTTAGAAAGGACGCGGCCATGGTGGCAAGGGTGTGCGAGGCCTTGCCCAACATCGGATACGTGCAGTCGCTCGGGTCCATAAGCGACGTGACCAACGGGCTCGGGGACCTCTATGAGTTCGCCGACATGATCCAGAACACCTTGAAGCCGGTCATGAGCTGGTCCTTTACCAGGGACGGCTGCCGGGACGAGCACCGGGTAGGCATCATCATGGCGGGCGGCGAGGACGCTTTCAAGGAGAAGCCCAACTACATCTTTTACGGCGAGCCCATCTCGCCGCTGGTGAGCGATTTCCACGCCATTGACAAGTGCATGTACTGCGCCGAGCACCGTATCCCCCAGGTGTACAGCCCCTGCTCGATAGGCGGAGGAACTGTCCCGGCGACCCACGCCGGCCAGATAGTGGTGGCCATGGCCGAGTCCCTGGTGGGGGTGGTGGCATCCCAGCTCATCAACCCCGGCACCTGCATCATCATCGGAGGAGTCCAGTCCATCCTGGACATGCGGCGCTCCATCTACTCGTACGGCGCGCCCGAGCTTTCCATCCTGAGCGCGGCCTGCACCGAGATGTGCAAGTTCCTGGGACTGCCCATGTACTCGACCTCCGGGTGCACCGACACCAAGATGCTCGAGCTCCAGTCCGGCATGGAAGCGGCCATATCCATTAACGCCGCCATGATGAGCGGACCCAACTTCGTGCACGACAACGGCTACACCGAGTCCGGTCTTTGCGGGGACATCTACCAGACGGTCCTGGACGACGAGGTGATCGGCATGGCCCGGGTAGTGGAGGGCGGCATCGAGGTGAACCGCGAGACCATGGCCACCGACGTGATAAACAGCGTGGGACCGGGCGGCCACTACCTCGAGGAAGAGCACACCATGAAGTGGTACAAGAAGCACTGGCGGCCTACTCTGATGGACCGCACCAGCTACGAGGAGTGGGACTCCATGGGCCGGTCCACTATGAAGGACAGGATTCTCGAGAAGACCCGGGACCTGATCGAGAACTTTGAGGGACCCAGCTCGCGCGTGCCTGCGGACGTAAAAAAGGACATTCAGAAGGTGATTGACGAGGCGGAAGAGCGCATGAAGAGTAATAACGCCATCAAGCCTTAAGCCTTCTTATTCCTCGGCCCGGCGGCGGAGGACGTGATCATGCTGGAGAAAGAAAGGGCTCGAGAGCAGATACGGAAGATGAAGAAATCCGGTGGCGGAAGCGAGAAGATAGTCCTGGGCATTGACACCGGCGGGACCTATACCGACGGTGTGCTCATGGACTATCATTCACGGAGGATTATAAGCTCGGCCAAGTCCTTGACCACCAGGAAAGACCTGACCCGCGGCATCCGAAAGGTCATCGAGAAGCTCAAGATAAAAAGCCCGGAACGGATCGCCCTGGTAGGTATTTCCTCCACCCTGGCCACCAACTCGATAGCGGAGGACAAGGCGCGGGAGATCGGGCTCATCCTGATCGGTTACGACAAGGACTTGGTAACCACTTATGACATGGAGTCCAAGTTCTGTACCCGGCGGTTCCAGTACTTCTCGGGAGGACACCTTCATCAAGGCGAGGAAAAAGCACCCCTCGACCTGGAAGGTATCAAGAGCTGGGTCACCAAGAACCGCAAGAAGGTGGACGCCTTTGCCGTGTCCAGCTACTTCAGCCCCTTAAACCCCACTCACGAAGAGCGCACCCGGGAGGCCATCAAGGAGATCGTGGACCTTCCCGTGGTGATGGGCAGCCAGATGTCCACCAAGCTCGACTCCATCAAAAGGGCGACCACCGCTTCGGTCAACGCCGCCCTGGTGGCGGTGATGAGGGAGTTCGTGGAAGCGGTAAGGAAAGCGCTCCGGCAAAAGCACATTCATGCCCCCCTCATGATCGTCAAAGGAGACGGGTCGTTGATGCCGTATCACGACGCCGCCTACCGGCCGGTGGAGACCATTCTGTCCGGTCCTTCCGCCAGCGCCATCGGCGGACACTTCCTTACCGGCATTGACTCCGCCCTGGTCATAGACGTGGGAGGAACCACCACAGACCTTGCGCTCATCAAGGAAGGCAGGATGAACGTTACCGAGGAAGGCGCCAGCATCGGCAACGTGGACACCGCGGTAAAGTCGGCCTCCATCCGGACCACCTGCCTGGGCTGTGACTCGCGCATATCATTCGACCAGGCCGGGAACCTCACGGTGGGACCCGACCGGGTCATGCCTATCTCCAGGCTGGCCTATCAATACCCAGAGGTCGAGCATAAGCTCACCTCCTTGAAGAAAAAAAGAAAGATCGCCTGGAAGCCGACCGACCTGCAATACTGTTTTCTGGCCAAGAACTTCACGCCCGATAAGCTGCCCAAAGAACAGACCGTGCAGAGGAAGGTGGTCGAGGTCCTCCAGGAAGGGCCGGCCAGCCTGTCCCGGCTTCTCAGGAAGGCCCGGGTTCATCATCCCGTCCAGTTGTCCCTGGACCCTCTCATCAAGAAAGGGATCATCGAAGAAGCCGCTTTGACCCCCACCGACCTGTTACACGTAACCCGCGAGATGGAGCTGTGGTCGAGGCCCGCGGCCAAGCAGGCCATGCGGTGCTTCGCCTTTTTAAACAACCGGGACCCGGACGCATTTGCGGTCGAGGTCATGGACCACATTGTGTCCCGCATCTGCCACGAGGCGGTGGTGTTCCTGGCGGGCCAGAGCGGGCTAAACTCCCTGCCGGAGAAGATCGCCGACGATTGGGGGCGATGGTTCTTTGAGAGGTCGCAGGACGGCACCGATCCGCTTTTGGAGATCGCCATCAAAAGTCGCCTTCCCCTGATCGGCATCGGGGCGCCGGCAGAAGCCTTTTTAAGGCGGGTGTCGGAAAAGCTCGGGACCCGTTTCGTGCTGCCCGACCACGCCGCGGTGGCGAACGCCGCGGGCGCGGTGGCCGGCTCCATCATGGTGGAGCGGGAGGCCCTGGTGTATCTGCAGGAGACCGAGGGCAGTTATACTTACCAGGCCCGGATCGAGAACACCATGCAGGACTTCAAGGAATCGGAAGAGGCCCAGCAGTGGGCCCGCGGCCGCGCGCGGGAGCTGGCCCGGGAGGCGGCCCTGGAGGCCGGGGCCATTGATCCGGTGGTGACTATAACCGTAAAGTCGGAAGGCTCTTTAAAGCGGGTGAGCGCCTATGCGGTGGGCAACCCGGAGATGACGGGCAGACAGATGACGGAGGACGCCTTGCCGACTTAAACCCGGAGGTTAAATACCTTGAGTGAGCTTCCTGAAAAAGAGCCGGCCGGGGAAAAAGCGGAGCGGGCCTCTCCTGAAGGCCCCAAATGGGTAATAGCCTGCGGGTCCGTGAAGCCGGAGATAGAGGCGCTCCACCCGGAGCAACACGGCATCATGGTCAGGTTCCTGGACCAGAACCTTCACCGCACTCCGGACCTCATGCCCGAGTTCATCCAGGAGGCGGTGGACGCAGTAAAAGCCGAGGCCTCCATGATAGTGCTGGGGTACGGCCTGTGCTCGAACGGCATCGCCGGGGTAAAGGCCCCGGACCAGGGCCTTATCGTGCCGCGGATCCACGACTGCATCGCCCTGTTTCTGGGCTCGAGGGAGAAGTACCAGAAGGCCTTCAGCGATAATGCCGGGACCTATTACCTGTCTCCCGGCTGGGTGGCGGAAAAGAAGGACCCCTTGGGGTACCTGGAAAGCGATTACGTGCCCAGGGTGGGGCGCGAGACGGCAGAGTGGGCGTTGCGCGAAGAGCTGAAGCATTATACCCGCATCGCGCTTATAAACACGGGGGTACAAGACGTGGGCCCTCTGCGGGAGCGGGCGCGGGAAAACGCCGGCTTTCTGGAGAAGGACTATTTCGAGGTCGAGGGAACGGACGAGTACTTCAAGAAGATACTCTTCGGCCCTTACAACGAAGAGGATTTCATCCACATAAGGCCGGGCGAAGTCATAACCCAGATGCCGTTTCTGGAGTAAGAGACAGAGCAGTTTTTTATAAAAAGAAACAGAAAGGAGAACGAGATATGACGGACAAAGAATCCGAATCGGTCGAGGTAACCAAGCAGTACTACGATTCGTCTGACGCGGACAACTTCTACTTTACCATATGGGGAGGCGAGGACCTCCACCTGGGGATTTACGAGTATCCGGAGGAGCCCATATTCGATGCCAGCCGCCGGACCATTGACCGGATGTGCTCGAAGGTGGAGGGCCGCATTACGCCTTCAACCCGCATCCTGGACCTGGGCGCCGGGTTCGGCGGGACCGCCCGGTACCTGGCCGGAAAGTACGGCTGCCACGTTACCGCGCAGAACCTCTCCGAGGTCGAGAACGAGCGGGACCGGAAGATGAACAAGGAGCAGGGTCTGGACCACCTGGTGGATGTGGTGGACGGCAACTTCGAGGAGTTGCCTTTCCAGGACGAGTCTTACGACCTTGTCTGGTCCCAGGACTCCATCCTCCACAGCGGCAAGCGCGAACAGGTGATCAAGGAGGCCGCCCGGGTGCTGAAGCCCGGGGGGGACTTGGTTTTTACCGACCCCATGCAGGCGGACGACTGCCCCGAGGGAGTACTGGACGCCATCTACGAGAGGATCCACCTGACCTCGCTGGGCTCGCCCGCGGTGTATCGCAAGGCGGGCAAGGAGGCCGGGCTAAAGGAGATGAGCTTCGAGGAGCTGACCCCTCACCTGACCCAACACTACGCCCGGGTGCTGCAGGAGACCGAGAAGAACGAAGAGCGGCTCCGGGAGGTCTGCTCGGACGAGTACATCCAGCGCATGAAGAAAGGACTGGCCAACTGGGTGGACGGAGGGAAAAAGGGATACCTCTGCTGGGGGATATTCCACTTTCATAAAGAGTAATAGTCAAACCGGGCTTGGCTTATAACGCCTTGGCTCACGTTCCACGAAACGGGGCACAAGGCGTTAAGCTTCTAGGGCCCGGCTAGTCATCGGCTTTGGTAAAAAATGTTGACGGCAACTTAGGGTTATTGAAAGCGTATGAAAATAGAAGCCAAGAATGTGACCAAGATATTCGGCCGTTACTGGGGGGAGGCCCTGGAGATGATCGAGCAGGGCGTGGGCAAGGCCGAGATCATGGAAAAGACCGGCAACACGGTCGGAGTCCATGATGTGTCTTTCGGGGTCGAGGAAGGCGAGACCGTAGTGGTCATGGGACTTTCCGGGAGCGGCAAGTCCACCCTGATAAGGTGCATAAACCGGCTTATCGAACCAACCCGCGGAACGGTAATCATCGAAGGCGAAGACATCATGAAATACGACCATCACCAGCTCCGCGAGCTACGCCGCAGAAAGCTGGGTATGGTCTTCCAGCACTTCGCCCTGTTTCCCCATCGTACCGTGCTCCGGAACGCAGCTTACGGCCTGGAAGTACAGGGAGTGGATAAAAAAGTAAGAGAAGACAAGGCCCGGGAGACCTTGAGCCTGGTGGGCCTGGAAGGATGGGAGAACCAGATTCCGGCCCAGTTGAGCGGAGGCATGCTCCAGCGGGTGGGACTGGCCCGGGCCCTGGCGGTGGACCCGGACATCCTGCTCATGGACGAGGCCTTCAGCGCCCTGGACCCCTTGATCCGCCAGGACATGCAGGACGAGCTTTTAAAGCTCCAGGAGCGGGTAAAAAAGACCATACTCTTTATCACCCATGACCTGGACGAGGCTTTGAAGATCGGCGACCGGATCATCCTCATGAACGAGGGGAGGGTGGTGCAGACCGGCACCGCGGAGGAGATTCTCACTACTCCCGCGGACGACTACGTGGAGAGGTTCGTGGAGGGCGTGGACCGCTCCCGGGTGCTTACCGCGCAGGCGGTCATGCGGCGGCCCCGGGCAGTGGGGTTCGAGAACGACGGTCCCCGCACCGCGCTCCACCGCATGAAGGGGGCCGGCATATCCGCGCTCTTCGTGGTTAAAAGGGACTACAGCCTGGCGGGGGTAGTCTCGGCTGAGGAAGCGGACCGGGAGGCCGGTCAGGGCAAGACCTTGAAGGACATCTGCCGTCCGGTGGAGAACTCGGTGGGCCTGGACGAGCCCCTCAATAACCTGATACCCATACTGGCCGAGATCAGCCAGCCCGTCCCGGTGGTGGACGAAAAGAACCGCCTCCAGGGAGTGATCGTTAAAGGCAGCCTGCTCGGAGGGCTCGCCGAAGGAGGGGGTCGCTGATGTCTTATCAAATACCCCAATTTCCGCTGGGAGACATCATCGAAGCAGGGATTGATTTTTTTACCGATCATTTCAGCTTTGTAACCCAGGGCATAAGCAACGTCACCGAGAACGGCTATGACGGCCTGGTGGACGCGCTCATGACCCTGCCTCCTTGGGTTCTGATCCTGGCCATAACCGCTGTCGCCATTTACCTGGGCGGCCTTAAACTGGGGCTTTTCATCGAGATCGGGCTGGCCTTCTGCCTTAACCTGGGACTGTGGTTCCCGACCGTGCAGACCCTGACCCTGGTCCTCATCTCCACCGTGATCGCGGTCACGATAGGACTGCCGGTAGGTGTCCTGGGCGCCCTGTCAGGATTCTTCTATAAGATCATTATGCCGGTGCTGGACTTCATGCAGACCATGCCGGCTTTTGTCTATCTTATCCCGGCCATCCCTTTCTTCGGTCTGGGGGTGGTCTCGGCCATGGTTTCCACGGTGATCTTTTCCATGCCTCCTGCCATCCGGCTCACCATCCTGGGTATCCGCGAGGTCCCCACCGACCTGATCGAGGCTGCCGACGCTTTTGGCTCCACCCGGATGCAGAAGCTTTTCAAGCTCCAGCTCCCGGTGGCTACCACCACTATAATGGCGGGGATCAACCAGACCATCATGCTGGCCTTGTCAATGGTGGTCATAGCTGCCATGATAGGGGCACAAGGTCTGGGCGGCGTGGTCTGGAAAGCCATCCAGAGGCTCGAGCCGGGGCTCGGTTTCGAGGGGGGCGTGGCAGTGGTAATACTCGCCATGGTCCTGGACCGCCTTACCCAGAGGATCGGAGAGAAGACCAGAACGACTTGAAAGAAGGAGTAATACCATGAAAAGAAAAATCGTTTTCCTGCTGGCGTGTCTTGTGGCGAGCGCGTTGTTCTTTACCGCGTGTGAGTCCGGCAATCAAGGCCAAGAGGGAAAAGAGGCCGCGGCCCCCAAAAAGATCAAGCTGGTGTACGTGGAGTGGTCGGACGCGGTGGCTTCCACCAACGTCATGAAGGTGCTGCTCGAAGACCTCGGTTACAAGGTGGAGACGCTCCCGGTCTCCGCGGCAGCCATGTGGCAGTCGGTGGCCACCGGCAACGCGGACGCCATGGTGGCGGCATGGCTTCCCACCACCCACAAGCATTACTACGAAAAAGTAAAGGACCAGGTGGAGAACCTGGGGCCCAACGTCGAGGGCACCAGAATAGGACTGGTGGTCCCCGAGTACGTAACCATAAGCTCCATACCCGAGCTTGCTAAGAACGCCGACAAGTTCGACGAAAAGATCATCGGCATAGACCCGGGCGCGGGAATAATGAGCTCAACCGAGAAAGCCCTGGAGGAGTACAACCTGGACATGGAGCTGGTGGAGGGCAGCGGCGCCACCATGACCTCCGCGCTCAAGGGAGCCATTAAAAATAAAGAGTGGATAGTGGTGACCGGCTGGAACCCCCACTGGAAGTTCATCCGGTGGGACCTTAAGTACTTAAAGGACCCGAAGAAGGTCTACGGTGAAGCAGGGCACGTGGACACCGTGGTCCGGCAGGGGCTGAAAAAGGACATGCCCGAGGCGTACCAGCTCCTGGACAACTTCCAATGGGATATAAAGGACCTGGAGAAGGTCTTGATGTGGAATCAGGAGAAAAAGGCAGACCCGTATAAGAACGCCAAAAAGTGGGTGAAACAGAACCCGGAAAAGGTCAAACAGTGGATGCCTTGACGGCTGCGTGAACCGCGCTTGAAATAAACGACCGCCCGGCGGAGACGCCTCTTCCGGGCGGTTTTATTATGTTTTCCCTGTCAAAAAGGCCGGAGGCTTGTAATAAGCCCCCGGCCCTGGTTACGCTTAGCCCGCGGTGTCGGGCCCCGGCATTATTCCTCGGAGCTGTCTTTCTCCTGCTTTTCTTTTTTCTGTTTTCCTTTCGTTTCATCCGGCGAGACCACGGTGCAGAAGGGACTGACCTTTCCGTCCTCATACTCCTGTTCGGTAATAAGCTGGCAGTCCGAGTCTTCCTTGCAGGAGCTGACAGCGGTGGAAGAGCTCACTCCCTCGATCTCCCATCTTTCGTACATGCTGAGAAGGACTCTCTCGCCTATGTGGACCTCCTTTTTCGCTTCCGAGATAAGGGCCACCGAGGTGTCGTCATAAGGCTTCAGCACCACCGCCCTGCCTATGATCTTTTTGGGAATCCGGATGTGGTCCTCGCTCACCGGGTCCTGGATGAGCTCGCAAGGCTCGTAGATATAAAACATGTGGCCCCGCCTGACGTTGTCGTTCTTGCCCACGTCCAGGTAAACCACGTCGTTGTTGCCCATGATGGATTGCCGTCTCTTGGAGGCGATGATGTAGGCCTGCAGACTTTTAATGCTGGTGGGGATGACCTCGACCTTCTGCTCCAACGGCTTTATATAAGGCGTAAGCCGGTCGCCGGTCATGATCTCCCTATATGACTTGGTTATCTTTGCCTCAGAGACCTCGGCCTCGACATTGGTCAGCTCCACCTTGCCGAGGTTCACCACCTGGTAGCCTATCAACTCGTCCGTCACCGGATGATAGATCTTGACGACATCCTCGCTGGAGGCGTCGTGAAGATGACGGAAAACGGTGAACTGGTCGCCAACCTCATTGAAGCCGGTTTTACCGATGTTCACGTAAACGATGTCCCCCTGGGCCAGAAGCTGCTTGGGTTGAAGACTGTCAATGATTTTGCCGGCGACCTCGAGCTCGTCCATGGACACGAAACCGGTAGAGCCAGTGTGCTGGTACTCGATCTCCTTTTTCTCGGTGGAAGGTTGAGTAGATACGGTCCCTCCCTCCTCGGGGGGCAACTCCTTTTCTACTACCACTTCCGGGTAGAGATAAAGGATGTCTCCGGGGAAGATAAGGTGCGGGTTGATTATTACCTTCGAGTTCCTCTCCCATATCTTGGGCCAGTAGTAAGGGCTGTTAAGGTACCGCCCGGCGATGTCCCACATGGTGTCGCCGGTCTGGACCACGTAGCCCACCCTTAACACGTCTCCCTTCTGGATCCAGATAAGGTTCATGCTCTCCAGGTCCGGAGTTATATAGGTCTCGTTAACGTCGTTTTCCCCGGCCGTTTCTCCGGCCGCCGGGTCTGAAAGCTCCGCCTTCTCCACCTCCAAGTCCGGCGCCGTTTGCTGGGCCCGCCCCGGGCTTACCACCAATACCAGGCTCGCCATAAGGAACCCGGCCATAAACCGCTTCAGAATTCCCCGCATCATTATTCACGACCTCCTTGGCTTAGCTCTATTAATCGCTCTCCCCTCTCCGCGCGCGGCTCAAGGGCAGCAGGAAGAAAGCTTCTCTTCCGCCTTCTTGGCCGACTTGCTGAAAGGATATAAAATCTTGACCTCCCGGAGCACGTCCGCCGCCTTGTCCGTGCGGCCCAGCTCCAGGTAGGAAAGTCCCGTCAGGTAAAGAGAATGCGCAGCATAGCTGCTGGTGGGATAGTCCTCCGTTACAAGGCTCAAGTAGCGAATGGCGTCGTTGTAATCGCCACGCCGGTACAAGGCCCTGCCCAGTCGGAAGGAGACCTCGTCCACGTGCGAGCCCTTCGGGTACCGGTTAAGGTAGGACTTCATCTTCGGGACGGCCCCGCCCTCATCATCCGACTTCCAAAGCGACTGCAACTCCTGGTAGAGGTCCTTCTCCGAGGCGCTCTCTTTCTGCTTTGAAGAATTTTGAGAGCTGCTTCCTTTTTCCGGCTCGGACTTTCTCGAGGCCATGGTCGGAGGCGAAGAAGAGCCGGAGTCTCTCTCCTTGGTCTTTTGCTTGTCGCTGTCTGTCTCGGGGTCGGGAGGAGGAATATAATTAGTGCCCGGCAAGGGGGAGGACTCTTGCTTCTTGCCGGACTTGTGCTCGACCAGGGAGACAGTGTTTCCCTCCCGCTTTTGGATCAGGATTTTGCCTCCCTTGCCGCCCGACCGGCGGCCGGAGTCGCCGCCGGCAGAGGATTGCTTCTTCTTCTCCGGCGAGACGCGCACCACGTCCAGGTCCGGCACCGCACTGGGGGAACTGCCTGCATGGGCCTTGCCTCCCCCAACGTACTGGCCGCTTTTCTGCCCGCTGTAAACAGCGTTCACCCGTTGTGTGAGTATGTTCATGCGCCGCTCCAGGTCGGACACCTGCTGTTCAAGCTCCATGTTTTGTTTTTCCAGTTTCTCCAGGCGGGTGAGAAGTTCCTTCTTGGAAGGGCTCTGAAAGGGATCGAACGCTCCCAGGCACAGTAAGGACAAAATCAGAACCGCCGATACCGCAGTCCGCGCTTTCATCTTCATTTTTCAGCCTCCGCATTTCGGTTCCGCATAACCTGCGTTCACTGCAATTTCAATAACCGCTTAAAAAACCATCCGAATTACCGGCTCGGTTATGTCAATTATATGAAAAACACAAACCAATGTCAAGTTAAATAAGAGCTTTAGGAGCGAAAAAAATCCCCGCCTTAATCATAAGCCTCGACAAGCCGGCCCTGAAGCCGCCAGAGTAAAAGCACGCCGGGTTCTACCCCCGGTCCATGATCCTGCGGAGCATGCCGGGAAAGTCGGATATGAGGCCGTCCGCGCCCATGGCAAGAAGACGAAGGGCGTCGGCTTCGTGGTTCACACCCCAGGGGATCACCCGGATACCTTTACGGTGCTGCCGTCCCAGGTACCGGCGGGTGACCTGGCCGGGCTGGGGATGTTTGGAAAAGGTGTGAGCGAACAAGCCGAACCAGGCCCGGCGAAGATGTAAGATGGAGTCCGAGATGTAGTTAAAGCCGGTGCGGATTCCCGGCTCCAGGCGCTGGACCTTCCTTATGATTACCGGGTTGAAGCTGGAGATGATGATGCGGTCCTCTATGCCCCGTTCTTTTACCAGCTCGATGACCATCTCCGCGAGCCGCTCCGAAAAAGGGTTCAGTTCTTTTATCTCCACGTCCAGGACCATGTCGCCGTATCTGTCCAGCACGTCCTCCAGGCGGGGAACCTTTTCACCGGCAAAGCGAGGATGGAAATGGGAACCCACGTCCAGGCGGCAAAGATCGGCAAAGCTCATGTATCGGACGGCTTTCCTGTCCCTGAAAAGCCTGGTGAGCGTCAGGTCGTGGATGACCGCGGGCACGCCGTCGCTCGTTAAAAGCACGTCAATCTCGAAGCCGTGCATGCCCGCCCGGCGGGCCGCTTCAAACGCGGGCCAGGTGTTCTCGGGGGCTTCGCCTGCGGCGCCGCGATGGCCGAGCAGAAGCGGGCGGGGGAGCGCTTCCATGATCTGTTACGTCAGTCCCGGACGCGCGCGATGAGCTCGACTGCGACCGGCGCGCCGCCGGGAAGCTCGGCCACGCCCACCGCCATGCGGGCGTGCCTGCCCCTTTCGCCCAGTACCGTGACCAGGGCATCGGAGGCCGCGTTTATAACGCCGGGCTGGTTTGTAAAGCCGGGGCTCGAGGCCACGCTTCCGGTCATCTTCACGATCCTCTTCACCTTGTCCAGGTCCTCCAGCTCTCGGTCCAAAACCGCCAAGGCGTTCAGGGCGGCAAGCTGCGCCGCCATGTACGATCCCAGGGGCAGGGCCGGCGGAGGAAGCTCCGTATCCATCAGGTCGTTTTGTTCGTCGTCCATGTCACACCTCCGAGCGCCAGCTTATAACCTTTTAAAGCTTGCATCAACCGGCTCGGCGACGTATGGTAAGAGAAGATAGTAACCCACAATTTCAGGTTACAAGGAGGAAATAGAGATGGTGAGGATAAAAGCTGTCCTGTCGGTGGTGCTGGTTGCTTTTCTGGCTTTTGGTCTGGGCTCTTGCGAAAAAACGGCCACTGCTGAAAACGAAGAAAGCTCCAAACAAGAAGCTTCCAAAAAGGAGAAAGAGTCGAAACCGTCACAAGCCGAGCTGTGGAAGAAGGCAAAGGACAAAGGGACCATCAAGGCGTATGACGCTTACGTGACCTTGTACCCGGACGGCGACCATGTTGATGAGGCGGTGGACAAGCTGGTCGAGCTGTGGGGGAAAAAGGTAAAAGAGTTCAGTCCCCAGGACATGAAGGAGCTCAAAGCGGTCATCGAGACGAACGGGGGCATAATCAAGTTCAAGTTTTTTCCTGAGGACGCGCCCGATCACTGCCGCAACTTCATCCGGCTGGCCATGTCCCACTTTTACGACGGTCTTATCTTTCACCGCGTGATTGACGGTTTCATGATCCAGGGAGGCTGTCCCGAAGGCACCGGCACCGGCGGTCCCGGCTATAACATAGAGGCCGAGTTCAATGACCGTCCCCATAAGCCGGGCACCGTGAGCATGGCCCGCTCCAGGAACCCGAACTCCGCCGGAAGCCAGTTCTTTATCTGCCTCGCCCGAAAGCCCCACCTGGACGGGAGCTACACTGTGTTCGGCCAGGTTACCGAGGGCATGGACGTGGTAAACAAGATCGGCAATGTCGAGACCGGCGGGCGCAACCGGCCGGTTAAAGAGCAGGTAATGGAGAAGGTGTATATCGAAGGGCTTTAACCGGGAATCTCTGCGCTGGGAGAAGACAGGGTTGAGGATAGACTTGGTGCCCTTTATCTCCCCGTCCGGTAGTTCCGACCGACCACGGGGAGGAAAAGCCGGTCGGGGAGTATCTTCCGGGCGGCCAGGATAAGCCGGGCCCCCTTGGCCACGGGGTGGCGGAGCTTTCCGGTATCGGAAAGAATTATCTCCGCGATCTGCTTGGCCACCCGCTCCGGAGGGTCTGCTCCCTTGCCCATCTCGCGGGCCTTGACCTTGTGAAACCTGGCAAGGGCCTCGGCGTAGACCGAGCCTTCCCCGGAATAATGCTCGCTCGTAGACCATATTTCCGTGCCTACGTCGCCGGGCTCGATTAAAAGTACGCGGATGCCGAAGGGACGGAGCTCGTGAAAGAGCGACTCGGACAGGCCCTCCACCGCGAACTTGGACGCGGTGTAATGGGACTGGAAAGGCACGCCGATCCTGCCGCCCGCGGAGCCGATGTTCACTATGTCGCCCGATCCCCGCTCCCGCATGTGGGGCGCGACCGCCTTTATCATGTTTACCGTGCCCATGTAGTTGGTCTCGAAAATCCGGCGGGCCGTGTCTGTCGAGACCTCCTCGGCGGGGCCGGAGAAGCTGCTGCCCGCGTTGTTTACCAGTACGTCAATCCCGCCCTCCTGCTCGATTATCCTGTCTGCACTCTCTTGTGCCGAGGCTGGATCGGTTACGTCCAGGGTGATCGGCGTAAAGGGCGCGTTCTCACAGCCGGAGCGGGCCGCACCGTAGACGCGGTGGCCCCTGCCCGCGAGCTCGCAGCAAAGTGCGTGCCCGATGCCGCGGCTGGCGCCGGTTACCAGGAAAACCTTCCCGCTCATTGGTTGTTCTCCGGCATCTTGATGAGCTCGACCAGCATGCCGCAACCGGCGGGCGTGTCCAAATAAGCCGTGCCCGCGCCCGGCAGGAAGCTGCCGCGCTGGAGGACCTCGCCGCCGTCCGCGGTCCACTCCTCGATCGCCTTGTCCAGGTCGTCCACGAAAAAGCCCACGTGATGGAGTCCCTGCCCGGAAGGCGGGAGATACTGCGGGTCCGTAAGTATGCACTCGCCCTCCACCACCTCGATCAACTCGTACATCATGTCCTCGTGCTTGCAAACCCCCGCCTTGATCCGGTAGGTGATCTCCTTGCCCTTATAAACAGCGTTTACATTGTCCAAAGGAACCACCCCGAAAGGACCGATGCCGAACTGCCGGTACAAAAAGTCGACAGCCCGCTCCACGTCCTTCACAACAATGCCCAACTGGCCCGCTTTGCCAAGGTTCATCTACTGCCTCCGTTCTTCTAATCGAAAACTGTTTTCAGAAGCTCATTGTACTTTTTGCGCACTATTTTCTTCCCCTCAATTCTCTTATTTTCGAAAGTTCGTAATCCCGTTGGTTTTAAGTTCTTTTCATAGTACAGAACAAATTTGATGGCAATGTCTTGAAGGTTGTTAATCCCGTAACCAGGAAGAGCCTCCTCAATCAATCTATAGGCGTTCCTGTACTTAGCTTCTTCATCTGACCCTATGCGGGGACGGCTGGTTTTACGTTCTACCAAGGCGACTTTGATGGACTTTCCCTCTTGGATCACGATCAAACAATCGCAGACTTTAAATTCGCCTTGGCTTAAAAGTTCTCCTTTGAGAATGACGTAGTCCTTAAGTCCCGTCATTTTGACCTTAAGTTTCTTTTGCCTCTCCTCCGCGCATGATGGTACTACAGCATCTTCATGGTTTGTTTTTATTTTCTTCAAAACATCCATGGTCTAGCTTTCTTCTATGTCCGACTCCAGATTAACCGATTCATCGTAGAGTTCTTCCGCTACCCGGGTCTGCTCTTCCATGGATATGCCGTCTTTGCCGGTTACCGGAAGCTCCTCGATCCGGTAGGCTTTGTTCCTGTTGTTGTACTTGAACAGGTAGGCGCTTACTTCTTCCGGGGCCAGGTAGAGCTCTGTCCCGTACCTTTCCCTGCGCCTTTTCTGGTCAAGCCCGCTCATCATGACCAGGTTGCCGAGCTGTTCGAGGAGATAGTCGCTGTGGGTGGTGATTAATATCTTCAGGCCAGAGCGGACCAGCGACGCTATGAGCCGGGCCATCTCCCGCTGCGCCGCAGGATGAAGACTGGACTCCGGCTCCTCTATCACCAGGATGTCGCCGGGCGAGACGATATGCTTCAAATAAATCACCAGCGGAGCGATCTCGTTCACGGTGGAGGAGGCGTTTGATATCGGGATTTCCATGCTGCCCTTTTTGTAGGTCAGGTTGTAGGAGCCGAAGCTTTGGTCGTTTATGATTATCTCGCCGCCGGTCAGATTTTTTTCTGCTTCCCGGCCTTTCTTAAAAAACTCTTTTTTTACATCAGGAACAATCCCTTCCAAATCTCCCAGAAACTCGCGGATAACGCCGGCAGTATCCGTAACTTCTTTCTTTCTAATTAAAGCAGAAGAAAGTTCCTTTCGAACCGACAGCAGTCCTGCTCTGAAAGCGGGCAAATAGTGAGTCGTCCTGTATAACTTGTGGATGAGAGAAGTAATATAGATGGGAGTTGCAGATTTAATAAAATCTTTAATCAAATTTTGCGAGCTTTCGATAGCTTCTCTTGTTAAAATTATTACAATTTTATATTCAGTTAAGGTCTTTTCTATACGGTACTGGTTATCAGGGTACTCGTTCTTATTTGTGAGTCTAATATAAATGTTGACCGGTGATAAATCTATTTCTTCTATAAATAAATTGTCATATTTTTCTAAGAAGCTGATTGTTTCTTCTCCCAATTTATAAGATAAAGACATTCTATGGTTTCCATATCGGGAGAGTTTTCCTGTTTTTGACGCAAAAGTATCATTAAGAGAATTTATTAATGTTTCTTCCATTAACTTTTTAAGGCTTTCCTTTAATTCTTGATGTATTATTGAGTTTTCAATTCTGTACTCTTCGTCCGCTGTTAGGCTTAATAAATCATTTCTCAGCTTTTCCTGGTCAAAATTTTCCCAAGCGTAATCATTGGAAATTAAATTTTGACCCAATTTAGTTGCCAATTGACCCATACGCAATCTTCGAGGTGCATTTTCATCTGCCAAAGCATCATAAAACGCCTTTATCAGCATTGCCGCATACGACTTTCCGGAGCTGTTTGGTCCGATGAAGATGGTGAGGTTCTTGAGCTGTATCTTGCCTTGGGCTATGGGTCCGAAGTTTTTGATTTCGAACTCGGGAACACTTGCCTCGGCTGCGGGATTTTTTTCTTTTTTGGCGTTGTTCTTCATTTTCATTCTCCCGTGTTGCCGCAAGGGGTTTTCCGTGGCTTTATCAGAGCTTGTAAAGCTTTCCCCTACTCCCCAATCTTGAGCCCCTTCCTTGCCATTTCCACTGCCCTCATCATGGCCGATGACTTGTTTACTGTTTCTTCATACTCGAGGTCGGGATCGGAGTCCGCTACTACACCTCCTCCGGCCTGGATGTTCAGGATGCCGTCTTTTATGAGTATGGTCCGGATGGTGATGCACATGTCCATGTTGCCGGTAAAGGAGAAGTATCCCACTGCTCCGCCGTAGCATCCCCTTTTGCTCGGCTCGAGCTCCTCGATGATCTCCATGGCCCGTATTTTGGGCGCGCCGGTCAGTGTCCCGGCCGGAAAGGACGCACGGAACACATCGTAGGCGTCGGTTCCTTGTTTGACCTGCCCGCGCACGTTGGACACGAGGTGCATGACGTGGCTGTATCTTTCGACCACTGCAAGCTCGGTGACCTGGACGGTGCCGATCCTGCTCACGCGTCCCAGGTCGTTCCTTCCGAGGTCCACCAGCATGATGTGCTCGGCCATCTCCTTGGGGTCTTTCTTGAGTTCTTCTTCCAGGGCCAGGTCTTCGTCGGGCGTACTTCCGCGCTTGCGGGTGCCGGCGATGGGCCGTAGCTCGGCACGGTCGCCTTCCATCCGGATCAGTACCTCGGGCGAGCTTCCCACCAGGGTCTCGCCTCCGAGCTTCAGAAAGAACATGTAGGGGGACGGGTTTATCCTGCGCAGCGCCCGGTAGAGGTGAAAGGGGTGGACCTTGGCGGGTGCGCGGAAGCGCTGGCTGGGAACTACCTGGATGATGTCGCCCTGCCGGATGTACTCCTTGCACTTTTCCACCACCTGTTTGTAGTCGTCCCGGCTGAAGTTGGAGTTGTACTCGAGCGGCTCTTCGTAAACGGGGGGCGGCTCCGGAGGCCCGGACTCGGAAAGCCTTCGGATAAGCTCGCCGATTTTTTCCACCGCCTCGGAGTAGATGTCCTCGAGCTCCCGGCCTTCTTCAATATGGGTGTTCACCACCACCTTCATGGTATGGCGCAGGTTGTCGAACACGATGATGGTGTCCGTGATGATAAAGTGAGTATCGTAACAGCCGAGCTCGTCAATGGTCTCGTCCGGCATCCGCTCGAACTGCCGGATCATGTCATAGGCCGCGTACCCTACCGCACCTCCCACGAAGCGGGGAAGGCCGGGCAGGCTCACCTGCCGGTACTCGCTCATGAGCTCGTGGAGCGGCTCCAGGGCATCGTCGAACCCTTCGATCACGTCCGCGCGGGTCTTCCGGATGATCTCGGCCCGATTTCCCTTGGAGCGGAAGATGACCTGGGGGTCCGCGCCCAGAAAGGAGTAGCGGGCCCACTTCTCGCCGCCTTCCACGCTCTCCAGCAGGAAGGCATAATCAGAGCCGCCGATCTTCAAAAAAGCGGAGACCGGCGTCTCCAGGTCGGCCAGTATCTCGGCGTAGACCGGCACCAGGTTGCCTTCCTGCGCCAGCTTCCGGAACTCGGAAAAATCGGGTACTATTTCATAGGATGCGCTCATGCTTTTTACTCCGGGCTTTGTTTGTATCGTTCGAGTCCGCGATTAATGATATCATAATATTTTACCGGTTTGACTGCAAAGACTCTCATGCGGTATTGAGGGATGCCGTGGAGGTTGTTTATGGTCCCGTTGATCTTGAGAGTGATTGTAAATCAGGCTTACAGGAGAAGCACATATCGCGGCGCACGCCGCTCGCCCGGGCTTAAAGATTCAAGCAAAAAAACGAGCAGAGCTTAGCGCGAGCGTTTAAAGGACGTGCTTGAAGGAGGACGGAATGCAAAGGCAAGCTTTAGCGGTTTTATTGTTGATGATGATTTTCGGTTTTTCCTGCGAATGGAGAGAGCCGGGAAACCTTTGCACGGAGCTTGTTCGCTGGGAGCTCGAGCCGGTTTCCACGGTAGTGCTGTTTTATCACCTGGAAGGGGACTTTAAAGAGGACGTGTTAAAGGACCTTCTTTCCCACTCCGCCGAGCACGAGAGCTCCCGCGGTTTCGACCAGGTCCGAATCCTCGCGCTTTACGACGAAGACTTCCTGGAAGAGCTTTCTTCTAAAGAAGGCAAGACCCGCTTTTACAAGGGTGTTTTGCGGCTCGGCCCTTCCGTTCTCTCGGCGCCGGAGCTTTCGGTTCATGGCGGCGCCTTTTATTCGGTGGACCCGGCTGGAGAGAACTGGCAGTACCTGCCGAAGAAGTCCGGGTGAGGGCTACTCGAGGTAGTGCTCTTGTTTTTGCAGGTTCTCCATTTTCTTGAAGCGCTCGACCGCTTCCCGGCAGGCCTGGAAGGCGCTGTCCCGGTCGCGGGCTGCTACCGCGGCGACCAGGATCAGGTCCCCTACCTTCAGCTTTCCCATCCTTCTTACCAGGACCACGTCCGTGAGTTCGAAGTTGTCGTAAAGGTACGTATCGATCTCCTTGAGCTCTTTCTCAATGCCCTCTTGGGGCCGGAAGGTAATACCCGCGCTTTTTTTTCCTTCCGGGTCCGGCTTTACCACTCCCACGTGAAGCACGGTTGAGCCGGCTCCTTGTTTAGAGAGCGCTTCAAAAGCCTCGTTCACGTCAATAGGTTCTTCCGTTACTTTTATCATGCTCCACTCCGCTTCCGCCCGCGCCTTAGCGCGTTATTTCAGGCCGACATTTTTCCGGTTCCGCCCGCGGTAGGCTCATGAGGGATTTTATAGGCTTTTTCTTCGGCCAGCAAGTAGTTGTTGTAGAGCGGGCATTCCTGGTATCTTCCGCTTTCGCAGTACTTTCCGAACTCGCTCTCCTGGGTGTTGATGGCTGAGCTTATCGCCATACATCGTTTAGAGTAAAGTCCCTCTAACAGAGGACATTTCATCTCTCTCTCCTCCTTTTTGCAAAAATGGTTTTCGTTTTTTAACTACCGGCTCACGCCGTCATCTCGCCCGAGCCCGGATCAATGGTGCTTGTAGAGTCCCTGCCGATTACCAGGTAATACTCTTTCAAGGAAAGACGGTCCTGATTTTCCGTCTTCAGCTTCCGGTACACCGGGCATTCGGCGTAGTTGTCGTTCAAGCAGTAGTTTTCCAGGTCACGGGAGTTGAGCAGCACGGCCACGCTGACCGCGCCGCACCTCCTCACGCTTTTTCCTTTAAGCAAGGGGCATTTCATGACGCCCTCCTTTCGAGAAGCAGGTTGCCGGTTGGTGCTCTTTTCCGAGCCGTATTTACATCGGTCTTTATCTCCCGGGGAAAACCCTTTTCCTCCAGGCAATAAGACCTGTAGTTTTCATGATTTCAACCGGCGTTACGCTGCCTGCTCGAACACGACCTCTTTTTTCTCTTCCGGGACGTCAATGACAACCGTATCCCCTTCCTTGAACTTTCCTTCCAACAGCGCTTTTGCAAGCGGGTTCTGGAACTCTTTCTGAAT
>JAWOBU010000172.1:0-10549 GCA_046484135.1 bacterium | reverse complement strand
CCATCGAGCGGGCCAGGATAAACTCTGCCGTCTCCCAGATGAGCCAGCACTTTGACCTGCCGCTGTACTCGACCGGCGGGACCTCGGACGCCAAGGAAGTGGACATCCAGGCGGCATACGAGAGCGCCATGTCCGACCTCCTAGTGGCCATGTCAGGGGCCAACTACATCCACGATTCCGCGGGACTCATGGAGTTCGACATGACCATCGGGTATGAAAAGCTGGTCATGGACAACGAGATACTGGGCATGGCCCAGCGCGTGTTAAAGGGCATCGAGATAAACGACGACACCCTGGCCGCGGACCTCATAATCGAGAAGGGACCGGGCCAGGACTTCCTGGCGGAGGGCCACACCGTAAAGTACATGAGGGACGAGTTCTACTATCCGAGGCTGGCCAACCGGGAGCAGATAACCAATTACAAGACCGAGGACTCGGCCATGGCCCGGGCCAGGAACTTTATAAGCGAAGTAAGAGCCTCGAAGCCGGAAAGCAAGCTCCCGCCCGACGCCCGCAAGAACATCCTGGAGAGCTTTCCCGAAATACGCCAGAAATAAAAGACCGGCTGAAGCTTATTTAGTACCTGTTGCGAAACTCCGTTTATGGAGTGCGAAAGCAAGCTTCAAGCTTTCATAAGTTTCGGCTTGCCGGAACTTATGAAAAGGCGGCTAGTAAACTGTGAGCCTTTTGTGGAGCAGATTTCCGGGAAGCAAGCTTCCCGGCGGACAAAGCGGCAGCAAGCTGCCGCAGTCCAAAGTAGCGCCGGAAAAGTAAGCAAAGCCTCTGTTTCGCAACAGACACTATTTAGAAAATAAAACGAAGCGAGTGCGAACGACTTAAGTCGCGATCAGCGACTGGAGCGGATATGAACAAGGAGGAATTTTTTGGAAAAGCAGCGTGAAGGCGTTCTGGTGGAGCCGCAGCGGCGTTTGTCGGAAGACTTGATCAAGCTTGTGGACGAGACCTCGCGGGAGCTCCTGGAGGACCCGGGGATCATCTGTTACAGCGAGGCTCCGGTGCGGGTTTTCCAGGACGCGGGCGCGAAGACCGAGGACATAGAGGGCGGCACCAGAATCCGGATACCGTCCAAGCTGCTGGACAAGGCCCTTTCCGACGCTCCCTCGAGGGTGGTGCTGGGCGCGCGCGATCCGGACAACCGGCTCATCCTGGACGCTTCCGAACCCCGGGTCCGCTTCGGCACCGGCTCGGAGACGAACGAGTGGCTCGAGGTCGAGTTCGAGGGCGAGTCCCCCCGTTTCACCGTGCATGACGGCAACATCGAGAGGCTCCGGCTTTCCGCCCACCTTTGCGACAACCTCGAGCACCTGGACTTCTTCATCAGAAACGTGAACATCCAGGACAAGGAGATAGACGACTCGAACAAGGACGTGAACAAGTTCCTGGCGAGCGCGGACAACATCGGCAAGCACGTGATGGCCGGGCTCACCAGCGTGCACGCCCTGGACGACGTTGTCGAGACGGGCCGGATCATCGCCGGAGGCGCGGCCGGCTTCGAGAAGGAGCCGGTGTTTTCCTTTATCACCTGTGTTATCAAGAGCCCTCTCCAGATGGTTACGGACACCGCGGAGACGCTTACCGCGATCGCCGGGAAGGGCCTGCCGGTGGTGATATCGAGCTCTCCCATGGGCGGCGCCACCGCTCCTTTTGACGAGTTCGGCATGGTGGCCCAGATAAACGCGGAGATACTGGCGGGCGTGACCTTTACTCAGCTAATCTCGCCGGGGAACCCCGTGCTGTACGGGTCGGTGCCGGTGCGGACGCGGCTGGACAACTTGAACGACATGTACGGCGCGCCCGAGTTCAACCACTACAGCCTGGACTGCACCCAGATGGCCAGGTACTACGGGCTGCCGTGCTACGCGAGCGCCGGTGTCTCCGACAAGGAGAGGCCGGGCATCCAGGCCACGGTGGAGAAACTGCTTACGCATCTCCTGGTGCCGTCCGGCGGGCCGCAGTACGTGCATTACGCCTTCGGGCTCCTCGAGCGGACCAAGACCTTCTGCCCGGTCCAGGCCATACTCGACAACGCCCACATCGGGCTGGTAAAGCACACCTTGCATGGCACCGGGATCTCCCCGGATCGCAAGCAGGAGACCCTCGACATGATCCGCGAGGTCATGGGCACCGGCCAGAAGATGTATATATACCACCTGCCGCTTCCCACCCGGGACTACGTGTACACCAACTATCCGCTGGAAGACCCGGAGCGGGACGCGCTGTACGCGGCGTATAAGAAGTACGAAAAGATAAAAGAGATGCCGAGAAACCGTCTTCCGGCCGAGCTCCGAAAGGAAATAAAATCGAAGATACCCGGCGTACTGGAAAAGACCCTGCCCGATTGACAGGGAAAGGCGGAAACAAGATGAAAGAAAAAAACAGGACTCCTTCCCACAAGGCGGACCAGGAAGAGCAGATGCAGGCGTACAGTAACGCCGTGCGAAGCGGAATGTACGCCAAGCGCAGCGGGCTTCTCGGCAAGTACGACAACGTGCGGCTCTACTGGGAGGACGAGATAACCCGCGCATTCCTCCGGCCCCACCTGCAAAAGGTGATCGAAAAACGACAGAACGAGATGCGCAGAATCCGCATACTGGACTTGGGCTGCGGCAGCGCGGACGGCTACGAGCTACTGGCAGGCATCCGCCACCGGGACGCAGACCTCCAGTGCACAGAGGTGGACCTTATAAGCCCCACCGTCCTGGGACTGTATAAGGGCATTGATCTCAACCAGGACCTCTTGGAACAGGCCCGGTCCGTCTATTACGACAACCCCAAAATGGTCTTCCAGAAGGGGGACTTCAGCGAAGGACTCCCCCTCGATGAAAGCGAGAAGCCTTACGACCTTTACTTTACCTCCTACGGGACCTGCTCGCACTTTAACGAGGACGAGAACGCGGTAAAGCTGCTCGCGGACATCGCCCGCCGGACAAAAGACCAGAGCCTTATCATGTGCGACTGGCTGGGCCGCTACTCCTACGAGTGGCAGACTTTGTGGACCAATGACCTGTCCGAGAACCGTAACATGGACTACGTGGTCAATTACATCTTTGACCGGGAGGAGCGGGAGCACCACCTGGAGAACGTGGAGAGCCTGTTTCTTCGCCTGATGAGCCGCACCGAGGCCGAGGACATAGTAGAGCGGGCGAGCGAAGAGGCGGGCGTCGAGATCAGGCCGCTGGTGTTTTTCGACCGCTCCGTGTTCACCGGCAGGCACATGGACACCGGCCAGTACCAGCCCTATGCCCAGTCCATCCGGGAGGCCGTAAACTGCCTGCACGAGAACAACATGCGCACCGACTTCAACACCCTCTACATTAACTATGTCCCCAAGGAAGGGTTCCAGTTTCTGAACGATTACTTCGAGCACATCCAGGTGTGCTGGAACACCCTGGTCCATTACGTGGACCATCTGCTTCATACCTATAACGAAAAAACCAGGAGCTTTGACTTCGATCCTCCCCCCATTCCCGCGACCTATCCCGCGCCTTTGCAGGAGGCCATGGAGAGGATGAGGATGGTGGTCGAGAGCGTGGGCTGGCTGGTGGCGGGCCTCCCCCGCGAGAACATCATCGAGCCACAGCTCGGCTACTCCCTCCGACACCTGGTTACCAGCCTCCAGAAAGGACTCGGCTGCGCCCACTCACTCGTAGGCATCCTCGAAGTGGACAAGGAGAGGTGAGGCGGCTATAAAACATCCTAATTGGCTTTAGTAGGCTTCCCCTGTTGTGCCGGACGAAAAAGGGACAAAGGAGAGCTTCTTGGTTAAATTCCTAATTCTGAGGGCGGGAGGCGGAGTGGCGGGGTCAGTTCTTTACAATTAAGTTTCTGCCTGGTGTGCGGGTTTGGGAGTAGAGGCGCCATTTGCTGAGCTTGGAGGCCGGCCGGGCGATAAGGTTGTTTGGCGTTTGTGCCTGGGATCGCGGGTGTCCCGCCCGCTCTTGTCTGCGGCCGAGACGGCCGCGTTCCCGGGTGTAGCTCCCTAAAACCCCCTTACATGTCGTAAGGCCCCATAAACAAGCGGGGCCTCCGTAAGTTCCGGGGACACCATACACAATTCAAGGCATTCTGTGCCGAAGGGCGCCCGGCGTCCGGTAGCCCGTATAGCCATCCGGGGTACCGAAAGAATTCACAATGCTTAAGTCTCTAGAAACAATAATTAAAAACTTTGCGTCTTTGCGTGAGACAAGAGGGGTCGGAAGCGAAAAGCCGCAGGATGAAACCATCCTGTGCCAGGGGCACCCGGATAGTCGAGCTATCCGGGGTACCGATCCATCCTGCGCTTTTCAAGAGCCGGGCTTCCGCCTGGCGCTCCCAGGGAAGTGGCGGGGTGTAGTTCCCTAAAGCCCCCTTACATGTCGTAAGCCCCCATAAACAAGCGGGGCCTCCGGATAAGGCCGGGGACCCCGCTGGAAGATTGCGACAATAAAAACTTACTCGTCCGTTTCAAGCTCCTTTTTCAGTCTCTCCAGCTCCTCTTCCGCGTTCTCCTCGGTGATCTCCTCCTCGGCATCTTTTTCATAAGTCTCCGAAGACTTGACCTCGACCGCCTCGGCGGCCGGCCGGACGCTTTCCGTGTCCGACTTATCACTCTCGCATCCCAGCCAGACACCGGAGGCGATCAAAACCATTGCCACAAAACAGATAAACTTTTTCATTGCTCTCCTCCCTGATCGGATACGGCAAGCTGATTGCTATTGCCGGCTTCCCTTTTCTTGGGGCTCTTCCGTGCGCTGTGTGCCGCGCTCCATCGGCTCCTGCTTGCGGCGTTTGAGCTCGTTCATCTTGCGTTGATGCCGCCGGCGCTCCTTTTGCAAAAGCTGCCGGGCCTCCGCCGCGGCCTGGTCGTTGCCCTTGGCCTCGAGCATCTCCATGGTGCGATTGATACGCGCCGTCCGCTCGCGGTGTTTGTTCATTTCCCTGGCCATCTGGTTGTCCACCTCGGTAGTGGCCCGTCCTCGTCCCTTACCCATGCCTCTGCCACGGGCCTCGTCCATCCCGCGGGCTCTGCCTTCTCCTGCGGCTCTGTCTCTTCTCATTCCTCGTCCGGTGCCGGTGTCGTCTTCCCGCATCATTCCGCGTCTTCTGTCGCGGGCCTCGTCCATCCCGCGTCCTCTGCCTTCTCCTGCGGCTCTGTCTTTTCTCATTCCTCGTCCGGTACCGGTGTCGTCTTCCCGCATCATTCCGCGTCTTCTGTCGCGGGACTTGTCCATCCCGCGTCCTCTGCCTTCTCCTGCGGCTTTGTCGCCTTTCCCTTTACCGACTTCGCTTTCCTCCTCCTCAGCTTCTGCCGTTTCTTCCTCTTCGGCAGCGCCTGCCTCTTGCCCGGAGGTCTCGTCCTGCTTCGCCTTTTCCTGCTTCTCGGACTTGGCTTTCCCCTTGCCTTTTCCCTGACCTTGGCCCTGCCCGCCTCTTGTCTGGACCTCCAGGCAGAACAAGGCAAGGATAGGCACCAACAGCACCGTCAAACTCACCGATAGTCTTCTCATGATTTTCCTCCCTTCCCGGTCTTTAAAATTAACCAGCCTGATCTGATTAATTATTACATTAATCTCCAGCAGGGACCTTTGTCAATATCTGCCGCGGATGAAATTCTTTCATTTTTTATAACCGGTCAGTGCCTCCATCAGCGTCTCCGGCAATCAGGAAGTTTGTCTTACGTTTCCAATCCAATCGGACCCGTCCGACTCTTGCTTATCAGATGGACCACACCTCTCGGCAATCCTGATAGCACCACTCGTTGGGTGACGGGCCAACTTCCGGAAAGGACTGGGTGGAACTTTTCCGGAACAGGTGACTGTGCTTAATTCCGGGGTAGGTTCCGTTCGTAGGCTATGTAGCTTGCAAACCGGAAGCCGCCCATGATGAGGTCTGCGATGACAAGGATATAAAGTAGGGGGGTCGCCTTTTCCGCGGGCAGAAACAGGAAGGGCGCGAGCATGAAGGCGTTCACGAGCGCGAGGTTCAGCCAGAACCGTGCGCTGTTTATCTTGAAGGGAAGCTTGAACAAAAGCCGCGGCCGCGCTTTTTTCACGCACTCGTTATGGAACGGAAATATCCAACGGGCCACGTTCATGACCGCAAGCTCTCGCCTGGTTTTTATGGGCTCGCCGCAGTGATGGCATTTTACCGTTTCCTTTTTCATCCGCTTCAGCGATCCTCCGAAACCCATTCTAATCCGAACATGCAAAGCCGGCAATCGCAGCGCTCGAAGCCCCACAAACCGGTCTCACACCTGCTATGTCCGTTTCCCTTGTTTGCCGGTTTTAATCGAGTTGCCGCTTTTTGTTAAAACCGATACCATAACCTCGGTAATCGAAATGGACAAAGAGTCGCAAACAACCGGGAGGGGTCTGATCCCGGACTCAATGCTCTTGTGCGCGGTCGGCCTTTTACTGGCCGGGCTGTGCCTGGTTTACGAGTTCCGGGAGATGGGAGGCGCCGGTCCCACCCTGGACGACACGTTCATTCACCTCCAGTTCGCCCGGAACCTGGCCCACGGGCACGGCTTTTCCTTCAACCCGGGCGAGCCCCTGCCCGGCGCCACTGCTCCGTTGTGGGTCCTGCTTCTTACTCCCCTGGCCTTCGGGTCCAAGCAGGTCCTGGTGCAAAGCTCCATCGTTCTGTCGGTGCTCTCGTATCTTGCCGCCGGAGTTCTCGCTTACGGGCTGGCCCGCCGGATCGAGCTCGGGCGGGGGCTGTCGCTCCTGGCCGGCGGCCTGGTCCTGGCCAACGGCCGGATGCTGTGGGCCGGCATGAGCGGAATGGAAACCGACCTTTTTGCCGCCCTCTCCCTTGCCGGCTTCATCCTTTACTTAAAGGACATGGAAACAGGCAGGATGCGGCTTCTAACCGCGGCGGTGTTCGGGGCGGCTTCACTGGCGCGGCCGGAAGGATACCTGCTTTTCGCCGGAGTCCTTGTCCACTACCTGCTCGCGCTCCGAGAGAAAAAAACAAGTACCGGTAGAGACCTCCTGTTTTCCCTGCCGATTGTTCCCGTACTTTTGTATATCGGGTTAATCCTTCCTTACATGGTCTTTTCCCTTGTTACCATCGGACATCCGCTTCCCGGCACCTTCCTGGCCAAACAGGCCGACTTCTCCTGGTACCGGGAGAGCTACATCAGGTTTACCGCGGTCTACCTGTTTCTCGGAAACCCTGCGGTGGCCCTGTTTTTCCTGGCGGCAATCGGCGGGAGCGCGTACAGGATTCTGCGGGAACGGCTTTCGTTTCCGGCGGGCAAGGATGCGCTCCTTTTAGGGTGGCCGGTCGGGTACCTGGCGGTTTCCGCGGCGCTTACTCCCATGCCGTTTCACTTCTGCCGCTACCAGATACCCGTGTTGCCTTTTATAATCATCTCCGCGCTCCTTTCGGCAAAGTTTATTACCCGGAAAGCGCAGGCGGCTGACTCGTCCGGAGAGGGAGTATGGAGAAGAAGAGCGACATACGCGCTTTATGCTGTTTTTATCGGGGGCGCGGTGATAGGGCATGTCGGCTTTCAACAAGGCAGGTCTGTTTTGCGCTGGGCAGAAGTCACCGCCAACTCGGCGGACAACATCAACAGCCTTCACGTTCGGCTGGGAAAGTGGCTTCATCGCTCGACCGACAAAGAGGCACTGGTGGCGACCCAGGACATCGGGGCCATGGGGTATTACTCGGAGCGCCGCATACTCGACCTGGTGGGACTCGTAACTCCCGAGGTGGTCCCTTACGTAAGCGGAAAAGGGTCCACCGTCGAACGCTCCCGCGACCTCTACCGCTTTTTGCAAAAGAAAAAGCCCGACTACCTGGTAATCTTCCCCGCCTTGTACCCCGGACTGACCGAAAACAGGCCCGTATTTACGCCCGTCCAGATCATAACCATACCGGACAACCAGGTGGCCGCGGGAAACAGGATGGTCCTCTTCCGCTGCCGCTGGGGAGCCGCCGGCGCCAGCCCTTGAGAACTACCTTTTCTGAAACTGGTTTTCCCGCTTCTCATATCCTTTCGGAACTTCGAACCGGGAAGAAGAGATGTCTTTTTCTTCCAGCTTTTTCAGGCGCGATTCATTCGTCTTTTTTCCGTTACTGTAGTTTATCCACTTGACCGGGTAAACACCCTTTTTTAAAAACCGCCCCTGGTTTATAGGCTTGTCCCCCTTGCCTTTTTGGAAGCTACGGCTTACTTCATTCATCTTTTCCATGAAATCCATCATGTTCGAAAGCATCTCGTAGTCGTCCTCGCTGAGGCCGGCAACTTCGGTTACCCACACCTCGCTTATCTTGTCGCCGTCCCGGTACCCTTCATATTTATCACAGCTCCAGTCGCCGACTTTGACGTCCGTCTCTACCTTCTTTAACTCCACCTTCTGTTCCGACTCCTCCTGCTTGCCTTTTTTTCCCATCTGCTTCTCGTACCGCTTCCGGACTTCCGGAGGAGCGTCTTTCATGGCCCCTTCCATCTTGCCCCGGGTCTCTTCCGCCTTTTTTTCCATCTCCTCCAGGTCTTCTCTGTCCATCTTCTGGTAAAACTTGCCGCGGTGATGGAGGATCAGTAAAAAATCATCCCCCGAGTTGTAACGATAGACCATGGACATGGAAGGGGCGTCCTTGTTCATGACAAAGTTTTCCGTCCTGACCCCTTTTTCACCGATGTACGTCTTCGTCTTGGTCTCCATGGTCTTCTGTTTACGGGAAGAACGGTATTGTTTGCCCTCGCTCAAGATAACCACGCCTCCGAAAGCCGCGGTGCAGAAAAAGAGTCCCAAAACCGTTAACAACCCCACCGTTAAAAATCGCACACGATACATGAAAACCCTCCTTGTCATCGTTAATAATCTCACGACAGCTACACACTTATATTGACGGCCGCCATTATACAGATAGCCATCGCGTTTCCAACTAAAATTTTGCCCGCTTTCCTTTTGATCATGTTTGGTTCCTCCTTTCCCTTCTCCAGGGAACAACAGATTGAACCTCAGGATTCTCTTTATAGACCCCCACCTTACGATTTATATTCAATATACCCCTCTTGACAACGACAGAACAGCAAAAGTTTCTGCAGATCCACCCATAAAATGGGGGGAAGGGGGTAGGGAGATTGCAACGACTGAAGCCGCTCGCATGAGGAAATTGAGGGGTAACACAAACTTTGCCGTACTGTCAAGGACCGTATAATTACGCCTGTAAGGAACTTCACCCCATAGCGATGGACATGACCCTTTCAGTCTGTCTTTACCTCTCGGAGGTACTTTGCCGCTTCTTCGGGGGGAACGGGGTTTATGTAGAAGCCGGTGCCGTACTCGAAGCCTGCGGTCTTGGTGAGGCGGGGGAATATCTCGATGTGCCAGTGGTAGTAGGAGTTGTACTGCTCGTCAAAAGGCGAGGTATGGAGCATGGCGTTGTAGTGAGGCCTTTGCAGGGCCTTGTCCAGCCTTTTATGCACTTCGAGGGAGATGTCCGCCAGCATCCCGAGCTCGGCAGGGTCGCTGTCCTCGAAGCAGGAGTCGTGGGTGCAGGGCATGATCCAGACCTCGAACGGGAAAATGGGGGCCCACGGACACAGCGCGATAAAACTGTCGTTCCGGCAGACCACCCGCTCGTCCATCTCCGTCTCCTGGTGGATCACGTCGCAGAAGATGCACCTCTCCTTGTAGCCGTAGTACTCCCTGGCGCCTTGCATCTCCTCCACGATATGGTGAGGAAGGATGGGAAGGGCGATAAGCTGGGAGTGAGGGTGGGCGAGGCTCGCGCCCGCGGCGTCCCCGTAGTTCTTGAAAACCATGACGTACTTCAAGCGCGGGTCGTTCCTCAGGTCCACTATCCTCTCCCGGTAGGTCCGGAAGATGTTTTCCATCTGTTTATCGGACAGGGTGGACCGAACCGAGTAATGGTCCGGGCTTTCCAGGATGACCTCGTGCGCGCCCACGCCGGTCATCCGGTCGAAGTAGCCCACCCCTTCCCGGGAGAGTTTGTCCTCGATCCGGAGAGCAGGGTACTTGTTGGGAAAGACCCGGACCTGCCAGCCGGGACCGTTTGGTTCGCTGTTCTTGTCCCGGATGGCGAAAATCTCCGGCGGCGTCTCGGACTCGTTTCCCTCACAGAAAGGACATCCTTCCGCGGAGGATTCCTCGTACTCGTGCGTGTAAAAATCAATCGGGCGTTTGCTTCGCTCCGAAGCGATGATCACCCATCTTCCGTCCACCGGGTCGCGGCGCAGCTCCGACATGTAAGCCTCCTTCTTTCATCTCATGGTAGGCGCCTTGACTCGTGCATGCAAAACTTTTGGTTCATCCGGTTTATTGGTACCTGAGCAAAAACATGCGTTTATCGCTTGATAGGCTGCCAGCGGGGAACTTGACCTCCTCCCTTCTCCGGGATAGGCTGTCTAAGCCAGCTCGGAGGATAGGGCAACGCAGGCGTTCGACCCGAGCGCCGAGGCTGGTGGCTAAACAGCGGGGGGGGGCGGACATGTTCCGGCCTTTTCCCTTTCCCCGCTGGTAGCCCGAAAGCGCTAAACGCGTCTTCCAGATCGCCTTCTAAGAATCTGATT